>JAZQHM010000010.1:0-34929 GCA_045540575.1 Faecousia sp.
GCCATTGCAGCAGCAACCACCCAGCAGCCGGATATTGTGTTTCTGGATCTGGGCTTACCGGATCTGGACGGCGTGGAAGTCATTAAGCGCATTCGTTCCTGGTCCCAGATGCCCATTATCGTCATTTCTGCCCGGAGCGAGGACGGGGACAAGGTTGCCGCATTGGATGCCGGTGCGGACGATTATCTGACAAAGCCCTTTTCTGTTACGGAACTGCTGGCTCGCCTCCGGGTCGCGCAACGCCGAATTGCATCAATTGAGAGCAAGCCCGGTGATTCCGTGTTCCACAACGGTAAATTGACGGTGGATTATGCCGCAGGCTGTGCTTTCCTAAACGGTGAGGAGCTGAAGCTGACCCCCACGGAGTACAAGCTTCTGTGTCTGCTTGCAAAGGATGCGGGAAAGGTGCTGACCCATACCTATCTTACCAATAAGATCTGGGGCAGCTCCTGGGAGAGCGATACGGCATCCTTGCGGGTGCATATGGCAACCTTGCGCAAGAAGCTGGAGAAGGATGCTCAGACCCAGTATATTCAAACCCATATCGGTATCGGCTACCGGATGTTGAAATCGGAATAATAACAAGACGCAGGTAGCCGTTTATAATGGTACCTGCGTCTTGTCATTAGAATTCACAATTTATCTCTATTTTGTTGACCACGGTATGATATAATAACAACAGAAGGAATGAAATCATACGCTGCTATGACAAGGAGGCTATGTTATGAAGATCCAATTTATCGGTGCGACCCATGAGGTAACAGGCAGCTGTACATTGTTGGAGGTATGCGGCAAGAAATACTTAGTGGACTGCGGTATGGAGCAGGGCATTGATGTGTTTGAGAATGTTCCGATTCCTGTTCCTGCCGACACCATTGAAGCGGTATTCCTGACCCACGCACATATCGACCATTCCGGTATGCTGCCCAAGCTTTATAAGGATGGCTTCCGGGGCAGCATTTATGCGACCGCAACGACCTGCGACCTGTGTAACATCATGTTGCGGGATTCTGCCCATATTCAGGAATCCGAAGCGGAATGGCAGAACCGGAAAGCGCAGCGTGCCGGTGATGAATTAGTCGTACCTGTCTACACCGTGGCAGATGCCCTTGGCGCTATCTCCCGTTTTCGTCCCTGTGAGTACGGCAAGGTGATCCAGGCAGAGGAAGGTGTTGTTGTCCGTTTTTCCGATATTGGACACCTGCTGGGCTCTGCCTGCATCGAGCTTTGGCTGACGGAAGACGGTGTTACCAAGAAAATTGTCTTTTCCGGTGACGTGGGTAACATTGATCAACCGTTGATCAAAGACCCTCTGCCTGTAGAGGAAACGGACTACCTTGTTCTGGAATCCACCTATGGCAATCGTCTCCACGAAAAACCCGGCAATACTGTTGGGGAGCTGGCTGAGGTTATTCAGCGCACCCTTGACCGGGGCGGCAATGTGGTGATCCCGTCCTTTGCGGTGGGAAGAACTCAGGAAATGCTGTATGCGATCCGGCAGATCAAGCAGGAAGGCATGGTCAGCGGACACGATGGATTCCCGGTGTATGTGGATAGTCCCTTAGCGGTGGAGGCTACAGGCATCTTCCTGCAATGCGATCAAAGCTGTTTCGATGAAGAAACCGCTGCTTTGGTAAGGCAAGGCATCAACCCCATTTGGTTTGACGATATTTGTCTGTCCGTAACGAGTGATGAATCCAAGCAAATCAATTTCGATAGACGTCCCAAAGTGATCCTGTCCGCCAGCGGTATGTGCGAGGCAGGCCGCATCCGGCATCATTTGAAGCACAACCTATGGGGTGAAGAAAATACCGTATTGTTCGTGGGTTATCAGGCGGAAGGTTCCCTTGGCAGAAAACTCCAGGACGGCGCGCAGTATGTCCGCCTGTTCGGTGAGGATATTACCGTCAATGCGGAGATCGCTGCGCTTCACGGCACCAGCGGTCACGCAGACCAGGCAGGCTTGATCCGATGGCTTGAAGGGTTCAAGAAGAAGCCTCAGATGGTATTTGTCAACCACGGTGATGACGCATCGTGTATGATCTTCCAGAAGCTGCTGACTCAGATGGGTTACCGCGCAGAAGCTCCTTACAGCGGTACAGAATATGATCTGAAAACCGGCAGAATGACGGTGTTCGCAGACTCCAAGCCTCTTCGCAGGGAAGAGCAGAAAAAGGGCTCTGCAAGAGCCCGGGCCGTCTATGGAGAACTTCTTGCTGTAGCAGAAGCGCTTCTGGCCTTCGTCAGAACCTGCAAAGGTAGAACCAATAAGGACAACGCAAAACTTGCCTCTCAGATCCGCAATCTGACCGAGAAGTGGAAATAGGCGTGATGTTTTTGTTGTAGAAACCTTTTGATTATTCAAAAACTTAAAATTTAAAGCAGCCGAAAATCTGTCGATTTCGGCTCCTTTTTGGCACCCCCGGCGCGACTCGAACGCACTACATTCCGCTTAGGAGGCGGACCCTCTATCCTGGTGAGGTACGGGGGCATAACGGGGTTATTGTACCCAAATTTTAATATACTGTCAATAAATTCCGGTAGATTTTTTTACATTCCATGCATATACTGGTGGAAAAGCCAAATGAAAGGAGCATCCATTTTGAACGAATCTCAGGAAAACTACACAGATCTTGACGATATGATCTTCGATGGCGAAGAAAGCGGACCAAGTGAAAGATGATGATTACCGGGCAATATGCCCGGATTTTTTTCGCTTTCCTCTTTACATAGTTGTGTTTTTCGGCTATAATATATGCCGAATGTGATAAAAATCTAGGAAATGAGAGATAGCGTCTATGAATATTGAATTTGACAGCTATAAGCAGAAACTGAATGATTGCAAGCCCGCGCTGGACGGTTTGGCGGATTCTCTGAATCTTGCCGGTCTTCGTAACGAGCTGGAAAGACTTCATGCCATGCAGGAAGCACCCGGCTTTTGGGATGATCCCGAAAAGAGCCAAAAGATCGTAGTCAAGACCAAGCAGGCGGAAAATAAGATTGCCCGGTATGAAAAAATGGTGTCCTCTTGGGAAGATATGATCACCATTTGCGAAATGGCAGAGGAAGAGGACGACGATTCCATGCTGGAGGAGCTGAAGGAAAGCTTTGCTGCTCTCAGTGCGGAAATGGAATCCTGCCGTCTTGAGACTTTGCTTACCGGCAAGTATGATAAAAACAATGCCATGATGAGCTTCCAGGCAGGCGCAGGCGGCACAGAGGCACAGGACTGGTGCCAGATGCTGTACCGCATGTACACCCGCTGGGCGGAGCGCAGCGGTTTCACCTATAAGATTCTTGACTATCAGGAAGGTGACGAAGCCGGTCTTAAGTCTGCATCTATCTTAGTCGAGGGTGAGAATGCCTACGGCTTCTTAAAGGGCGAAAGCGGTGTTCACCGCTTGGTGCGTGTTTCTCCCTTTGATGCCAATGCCCGTCGTCAGACTTCTTTCTCTGCCATCGAGGTGATTCCGGAAATCGAGGACGATTCTGAGGACTTCGAAATTAAGCAGGAAGACTACGAAATGCAGGTGTTCCGTTCCTCCGGTGCCGGCGGTCAGCATATCAACAAGACATCCTCCGCGGTCCGCTTGATTCACAAGGCAACGGGCATCGTGGTTTCCTGCCAGACGGAGCGCAGCCAGTTCCAGAACAAAGAAACCTGTCTTCGTATGCTGCGCAGCAAGCTGGTTGAGATCCGTGAGCGTGAGCATCTTGCTACCATTGCCGATATCAAGGGCGTGCAGCAAAAGATCGAGTGGGGCAGCCAGATCCGCAACTATGTCTTCATGCCTTACACGCTGGTTAAGGATACCCGTACCGGCTGCGAAACTTCCAATGTCAACGGTGTTATGGATGGCGCGCTGGATCCCTTCATTGAAGCTTATTTGAACTGTCTTGCTACGGGCAACTGGGTTCAGAAATAAAAAGTAAAAAAATATCGATTCATACTTGCTTTTTTGAAAAGCATGTGCTATTATATCTAAGTTGTGTAACACACCCTTGGAGGGAGGTTAAAGAAAATGGAAGCTTTGAAGATTGTTATTACTGTGCTGGAGGTTATTGCCAGCGTTGCTTTGATCGTTGTTGTTCTGCTCCAGTCCGGCAAGGAGGCAGGTCTGGGTGCAATCACCGGCGGCAATGATTCTTACCTGAGCAAGAGCAAGTTCGGCAGCATGGATAAGATGCTGGCTGCTGCAACCAAGTGGATCGCTCTGGTTTGGGCTCTGCTGACTTTGTCCATCAGCTTCTTCTAATTGTTATAGCGGTAACCACAGGGCTTGCCCTGTGGTTATTTTTTATGGACTTTTTGTTCGCCTTGTGGTAAACTAAAACAAATCATTGCAAGGAGTGTATTTCCATGGAAGCAGTAAAACTGGCAGGTCTGCAGCCTGAAGCCGTATTTGGTTATTTTGAAAAGCTTTGTTCCATTCCCCATGGCTCCCGCAACACCAAGATGATCAGCGATTATCTGGTTTCCTTTGCTAAGGAGCAGGGGATTCGGTATGTGCAGGATGAACTGAATAATGTTCTTATGTTTCAGGAGGGCACATGCGGCTATGAAGACCATGCGCCCGTGATTTTGCAGGGGCATATGGATATGGTCTGTGAAAAGGATGAAGATTGCCCCATCAATATGGAAACCGAAGGTCTGGATGTGACTCACGATGGTACCTGCGTTTTTGCCAAGGGTACAACTTTGGGTGGTGACAACGGTATTGCGGTTGCCTATGCGCTGGCACTGCTTGCGGATAAGACCATTCCCCATCCGCCGTTGGAGGTTATTATCACCGTGGATGAGGAAATCGGCATGGAGGGCGCAGCCGGTGTGGATCTTTCGCAGCTGAAAGGACGCACAATGCTGAACCTTGACTCTGAGGACGAGGGTATTTTCACAGTTTCCTGCGCAGGCGGCGCAAGAGGAACGATCCATCTGCCCTTGCAGCGCAGAGTTGTATACGGTCCTTGTGTAAAACTGACGGTTGAGAATCTGCAGGGCGGTCACTCTGGTGTGGAGATCCACAAGAACCGCGCCAATGCCAATAAGGTCATGGGTGAGCTTCTTTCCCGTGTCCAGCAGAAGATGCCGATTTGCATCACGAAGCTCCAGGGCGGTGCAAAGGACAATGCCATTCCGCGCTCCTGCACTGTTACCTTTGTGGCGCTTGGCATGCATCCGGAGCAGATCAATGAGATCTGCGACACGCTTGAAAGAGAAATTCGCGGGCAGTATGATGAGCCGGAATGCATCATTCGCGGCGACGATGTGGATGCTATGGGTGGCAATGCTTTGACTACGGAATGCACCGCAAAAGTCATTGCCCTTTTGAATGCTGCACCCAACGGTGTGCAAAGCTGGAGCGAGGACATCGAGGGCTTGGTGCAGACCAGCTTGAACCTTGGCGTTGTGACCATGGGTGAAGAGCTGACGCTGACCTTTGCTGTTCGCAGCAGCGTCAATCAGGAAAAACGGGATCTTCTTGCAAAGCTGAAGGAACTGGCACAGTTCTACGATGGCAGTTACAGCGAGATGGGCGACTATCCTGCATGGGAATATCGTAAGGATTCCCCCTTGCGGGATACCATGGTGCGGATCTTCAAGGAGAAGTTCGGCAAGACTCCCGAGGTGGTAGCCATCCACGCAGGCTTGGAGTGCGGTATGCTCAGCGAAAAGCTGCCGGGACTGGACTGCGTGTCCATCGGTCCGGATATGCATGATATCCACACCAGCCGGGAAAAGCTGGAGATCGAATCTACCCGCCGCATATGGGAATTCCTGCTTGAGATTCTCAAAGCGTTTTAAGAAAATGACCCGCTTTTGCGGGTCATTTTTTGTATATCAAACCTTTCACCCAGGCAATATCTTCTTTGCTGATGACCTTCAGCAGCACCAGAAGACACCCGAGAATAACAATGTAACTAACTGCTCGTGCAGTAGGCGCGGTTACAAAACCGGCACCCCAAACGGATACTGCAGCGGCTATCAGGGTAAAAGCCGGGATACGAAGGGGGATCTTCACACGGCTGATCTTAATTAGCCTGCGGATACTAAGTACAAAATTGATCACATGGGTCACGAGAAAGCTGATAAAATATCCCGTAGTGCCGTAGCAGGGCAGCAGCACATACAAAAAAGCCACATCCAGAATGTTCGTGAAGATGTTGTAGCGCACGGATGCTTTCTGTTGTCCCAGCCCTTTGATCATGGCATCGGTGATCAGATCGCAGTACAGCATAACAGCTAGGAGCGAAAACCACTTAAGGTATGTACCGGCTTCATTGCTTCCGTAAAGAGAAAGACACAGCTCCTTTGCGCACAGGAATAGAATGCCGCCGCATACCGTTCCATATAGCAGCGCTACGCGCAGGCTCTTTTTCACAAGATATCGAATCCTGGTTTCACTTTCCGCAGCCCGGCAGCGGGCAAGCTCCGGAATCAGAAGTTCTGTCAAGCCGAACAATATGGCTGTTGGAAACATCAGCACCGGAAATACCATGCCGCATACGGTTCCAAATGCGGCAAGAGGGGATAATGCGCCGGGATACAGCGCCAGCCGTTTGGGTACCATCAGATTCTCTACAGTAGATATGCCGGTACGCAGATCGTCAGCGATGGCAAGGGGAACGGCGGTGTCAGCAAGGCGCTTGGCGATGGCGATTCGGTTTCCGGTTCCAGACCGTTCCCGCAGCCGCAGGATCAGCAAGCACAATAGGGTAAGGCAAGCACCTAATGCGCTGCCCATAATCACAGCCTGACAGGAGCGCACCGCGTCGTGTCCAGCCCAAAAGGCAAGCAGAAGGATCGTGCAGACCATGGATACCAACTGCTCTGCAACCTCTACAGCAGCCAGTGTTCCGATTCGGCTGGCACCGGTAAAGTAGCCTACCATAACGCCGGTCAGACAGTTCACCGGAAGAAAGGCGGCATAGAGCCGAATGGCGCTGAAGGTGCTTACATTTCCAATCCATTTGTCTGCTAAAACCGGCGCAAAATAATAAACACCGGCAGCAATTGCAGAGCTGATAAGGACGCTGTAAAGGGTACATCCGGACAGCACCCAAGTGATGTTTTGAGGCTTTTTTCTGCCGATCTCCTCGGCGGTTAAATACATGGTAGCAGTGCGGATACCAGCCATTCCGGCAACCAGTGCCATAGACCCTACGCTGAGCACCAGCTGCAGTAGACCAATGCCCTCTGCACCGATCCGGGAGGATAAATATACCTGAAAGGATGTGCCTGCAAAGCGCAGCAGCAGGTTTACGCCAGTCAGCAACAGGGCGCTATAGAAAATTGGCAGTTTTTTGTGCAAAAGAAATCCCCCCTTGTCCACATCCTATGCAGACAAGGGGGGCGATTATTCAGCCTTTGTTGATCTCGTTGCACCATACGGCAAGGGGACATTCGCTGCACTTGGGGCTGCGGGCGGTACAGATTTCACGACCAAACAGCACGATCCGGTGGCAGAAATCCGAGCTTTCCTCCGGCGGCAGGATCTCTCGCAGCTGCTTTTCTACCTTTTCCGGCTCTTTGCCTTTGGAAAGTCCCAAACGCTCGCAGATACGGATGCAGTGGGTGTCACAGACAACGCTGCCGGGTACGCTGTAAAGGTCGCCAAGCAGCAGATTTGCGGTCTTGCGACCAACACCGGGAAGTTTCAACAGTTCTTCCATTGTACCCGGCACTTTTCCGCCATGCTTTTCAATCAGCATTTGGCAGGCGAGAACGATGTCCCGGGCCTTGTGCTTATAAAATCCGCAGGAATGGACATAGTTTTCCACATCAGCAATATCCGCGCCTGCCATGGCTTCCAGCGTTGGGTACGCGGCGAACAAGGCAGGGGTGATGAGATTCACCCGGGCATCGGTACACTGGGCAGACAGCCGCACAGCGATCATCAGCTCGTAATCCTTGCTGTAGTGCAGCGCGCAGGCAGGATCCGGATATTTTTCTTTCAGAGCATCAATAATGGCGCTGACCTTCTCTTTCACGGTAGCCACCTCCTTTTTCCCAATCATATCACAATGACCGGCAAAAGGAAAGTGACAAAATCACCATTGTTCTGCTTCTGCAGTCAAGGCAGAGATTTCATATGCAGTTCGCTGGTAAGTACCATCTTCCGTCACTTTGGTATAAACTCTGCTTTGCAGCCGTCCTTCAATACGGACAATGTCGCGAATATGGCATTGGGATATTTCCTGAGCTGTGCGTCCCCAAAGAATGCAGGGCAGATAGTCAGCCCTCCGAAATGCACGGGGTACCGCTAGCATCACATCGCAGATTTCCCGTCCCAAGGGGGTGCGGCGATAGATGGGTTCTTTGCACAAAGGACCGGAAAGAAGCACATCATTGATAGGTTCTCCGTCCTCGCACACGATATCCGATGCAAATACGAAGATCATTAACCGACGGATACCCTCACTTCTAATATTATGAGAACGGATCTGCCCGGTAACGGTGAGCATTTCACCGGCTGAAAGGTCGATGGTGTTGATAATCTGCTCCTGGGCAACCACCGGCAATGTGTCCACAGCTCCGGAAAGCCGGGGAACATCCAATTCAAAACGGAAAAAACGACGACCGTGATTTTCATGAGAAAAGACAGGCAGCGCCCGCAGGCTGCCCCTTAGCATAATTTGGTTTACAGTATGTTCCATAGTACCACCTCGTTGTGTTTTATGAAACATCCTATGCAAAATGCCCGCCGGGAATTCCAGCGGGCATCTTATATTATTTGCGTTTCGTTCTGGCTTTGGTGGGTGTTTTTCTCGCCTTTGCAGGCAGCTTTGGAGGCGGGGCAGAGGGGTTTCCCTGCCTTGGGGGGATAGCGCGGATCAAGCACTTTGGTCCGGAGCCGATCAAATCTTCACGATGGGCTTTCAGCAGCGCTTCTTTCACCAAGTAGTAATTTTTAGGGTTGCGATACTGAATAAGAGCACGCTGCATTGCCTTTTCGTGGGGATCTGTGGGGACATATACCTTTTCCATCGTCCGGGGGTCAAGACCGGTGTAGTACATCACTGTGGAAAGGGTGGAGGGTGTGGGATAAAAGTCCTGCACCTGCTCGGGGTTGTAGCCCATTTCCCGGATGTACTCTGCCAATTCAATGGCTTCTTTCAAGGTTGAGCCGGGGTGGCTGGACATGAGATAGGGCACCAGATACTGATTCATGCCGAACTGCTTGTTCAGTGCGAAATACTTATCCACAAACTTATTATATACCGCGTTTCTGGGCTTTCCCATCCGGTCAAGGACGGCATCGGAAACATGCTCCGGCGCCACTTTCAACTGTCCGGAAATGTGATACTGCACCAGTTCTTTAAAGAATGTATCCTTTTTGTCAGCCAAAAGGTAGTCGAACCGAATGCCGCTGCGGACAAACACCTTCTTCACACCGGGGATCTTGCGCAGCTTGCGAAGCAGGGAAACATAGTCCGAATGGTCGGCTTTCATATTTTTGCAGGGGGTGGGGTACAGGCACTGTCTGCCACCGCAGGTGCCTTTGCTCATTTGCTTTTCGCAGGCGGGGTGGCGGAAATTGGCGGTGGGACCGCCCACATCGTGGATGTAACCCTTAAAATCCTTGTCCTTCACCATTTTTTCTGCTTCAGCCAGAATAGACGCATGGCTGCGGGTTTGGATAATGCGTCCCTGATGGAAGGTCAGTGCGCAGAAGGAGCAAGCGCCAAAGCAGCCGCGATTGGAAACAAGGCTGAATTTTACCTCTTCAATGGCAGGCACACCGCCTTTTTTGGCATAGCTGGGGTGCCATGTGCGCTCGTAAGGCAGGTCGTATACTGCGTCCATTTCCTCGGTGGTTAGGGGCTTTTGGGGCGGATTCTGAACCACATAAACATTGCCATAGCTTTCTGCCAGCCGCTTGGCTGTAAAGGGATCGCAGTTGCCGTACTGCAACTTAAAGGATTCGGCATACTTGCGACGGTTACTCTTAACTTCCTCAAATGTGGGCAGCAAAATGGTGGGCAGGCTGTCGTCAAGTTGGGTGGTTTTGAATACTGTTCCGTCAATGTAGGTGATATCCTTGGCTTCTATACCGGCATTTAGGGCATCGGCAAGCTCTACAATGCTTTTTTCACCCATGCCATACATCAAAATGTCTGCCTGGCTGTCCAGCAGAATAGACCGCTTCATTGTTTCGGACCAATAATCGTAATGCCCCAAACGGCGAAGAGATGCCTCAATGCCGCCGATGAGGATGGGGACATCCTTGTAGGTCTGCCGAATCAAATTGCAGTAAACTACCGTGGCATAATCGGGGCGCTTTCCCATTTCACCGCCGGGGGTAAATGCGTCGGTTTTTCTGCGGTGCTTGGTGACGGAATAGTGGTTGACCATGGAGTCCATATTGCCGCCGGACACCAAAAAACCAAGGCGGGGTCTGCCGTAAATGTCAATAGATTTAGCGTTTTTCCAGTCCGGCTGGGAAATGATGCCCACGCTGTAGCCGTTGCTTTCCAGAATGCGGCTGATAATGGCATGACCAAAGGAGGGATGGTCTACATACGCATCGCCGATCACATATACAAAATCAAATTGCTGAATGCCTCGATCCAGCATATCCTGCCGGCATATGGGAAGAAAGGCCATAGCGCACCTCCTAAAGTGTTTTCTACAGTATAGCATCTTTTGGTACAAAAGGGAAGACGAAATTATGACTCAATTAGTACTTGTGAAACGGCTCGAAAGGTGGTATAATATCAGATAACGATTTTTGACTTAGGAGGGCACTATGAACGACAAAATTATCATCCAGGGTGCCAGAGAAAATAACCTGAAGAATGTGGATCTGACCATTCCAAGAGACAAGCTGATTGTATTTACAGGTCTTTCCGGATCCGGAAAATCCAGCCTTGCTTTTGATACCATTTACGCAGAAGGTCAGCGGCGGTATGTGGAGAGTCTTTCTTCCTATGCCCGGCAGTTTTTGGGGCAGATGGACAAGCCGGATGTGGATTCCATTGACGGACTTTCTCCTGCCATTTCCATCGACCAGAAGACCACTTCCAAAAATCCCCGTTCCACAGTTGGCACGGTTACGGAAATCTATGACTATCTGCGCCTTTTGTGGGCGCGGGTGGGCACACCCCATTGCCCCAAATGCGGCAAGGAGATCGCCCGGCAGACCATCGACCAGATCGTTGACCGGGTTGAAGCGCTGGGGGAGGGAACGCGGTTTATCGTGCTTTCTCCCGTGATTCGCGGGAAGAAGGGTGAGCATCAAAAGGTATTCGAGGATGCCCGGAAGCAGGGCTTTGCCCGTGTCCGGGTGGACGGAATTGCGTATGATCTGACAGAAGAGATCAGTCTTGAGAAGAACAAAAAACACAATATTGAGCTGGTGGTTGACCGTCTTGTGCTGAAAGAGGGTTTACGGCGCAGACTTACAGACTCCATCGAAACAGCTTGCTCCCACAGCGGCGGTCTTGTAATTATTCAGCTGCCGGGGACAGAGGAAGAACTGAGCTTTTCGCAGAATTATGCCTGCGAGGATTGCGGCATCAGCCTTACGGAGCTGGAGCCGAGAATGTTCTCCTTTAACAATCCTGCCGGTGCTTGTCCCCATTGCACGGGTCTTGGCTTCCAGCTGGTGGCAGATCCGGATATGGTGATTCCGGATAAGACGAAGTCTATCTTAGATGGTGCTTTGCAGGTTTCCGGCTGGCAAAGCGTCCGTACGGACAGCGTGTTCCGTATGTATTTCGATGCCCTTTCTCAAAAGTATCATTTCTCGCTCAATGTGCCCTTTGAGGAGCTTTCTGAGGAAGCTAAGGATGTGATCCTTTATGGCACGAAGGGTGAAAAGCTGCGCATGACCTATAACCGTGGAAACGGCATGGGTGTGCTGGAGCAGCCTTTTGAGGGCATTATGAACAACATTTCCCGCCGCTACCGGGAAACCCAGTCCGATGCTGCCCGCAAAGAACTGGAAGAGTGCATGTCCACAGCGCCGTGTCCCCATTGCCATGGTGAACGGCTTTCCGATATTGCTAGGGCTGTGACCGTTGGCGGCATCGGCATCATGGATTTCTGTGAAATGAGCGTAGAAAAGGAACTTCAGTTCATGGAAAACCTCCGTTTGGAGGGCAGCCTTGCGGTGGTTGCGGAGCAGATCGTAAAGGAAATCAAAGCAAGATTGCAGTTTTTGATGGACGTGGGTCTTTCTTATCTGACCCTTTCCCGTTCTTCGGGTACACTTTCCGGCGGCGAAAGTCAGCGTATCCGCCTGGCAACCCAGATCGGATCTTCTCTGATGGGTGTGCTGTATATTCTCGACGAGCCATCTATCGGTCTGCATCAGCGGGATAATGATAAGCTTTTGGCAACGCTGAAGCAGCTTCGGGATCTGGGCAACACCCTGATCGTGGTGGAGCATGACGAGGATACCATGCGTGCTGCGGATTTTATTGTGGATGTGGGTCCCGGTGCCGGCAGCCGTGGTGGTGAGATCGTTGCCACCGGTAGCCTGCAGGATATCGTAAATTGTAAACGTTCCATTACCGGACAGTACCTTTCCGGCTTTAAAAAGATTCCCGTTCCCACGGCAAGACGCAGCGGCAACGGTGAAAAATTGAAGATCTGTGGTGCAACGGAAAACAATTTGAAGGATATCGATGTGGAACTGCCCCTTGGAACGCTTACCTGCGTTACCGGTGTTTCCGGCTCCGGAAAGTCCAGCCTGGTTGGAGAGGTCTTGAACAAGACCCTGCTTGGAAAGCTGAATCATGCTCGGGTCCGTCCTGGTGCTTGCCGCTGCATTGAGGGTATTGAAAAACTGGATAAGGTGATCGACATCGATCAGAGTCCCATCGGACGCACACCCAGGTCGAATCCGGCTACCTATACCGGGCTGTTTAATGACATTCGGGATCTGTTTGCATCTACCAATGATGCCAAGATTCGCGGCTACGGTCCGGGTCGCTTCTCCTTTAATGTCAAAGGCGGACGCTGCGAAGCCTGTGCCGGCGACGGCTTGGTAAAGATCGAAATGCACTTTTTGGCAGATGTGTATGTACCTTGTGAGGTCTGCCGTGGTGCCCGCTACAACCGGGAGACCCTTGAGGTGCAGTATAAAGGAAAGAATATTTCCGATGTGCTGAATATGACAGCGGAAGAGGCAGTTGACTTCTTCGAGAATCTGCCTAAGATCCGCAAAAAGGCGCAGACATTGGTGGAGGTTGGTCTTGGCTATGTGAAGTTGGGACAATCCAGCACGACCCTCTCCGGCGGTGAGGCGCAGCGTGTAAAGCTGGCAACGGAGCTGGCAAGAGTTTCTACCGGTCGCACCATTTATGTGCTGGACGAGCCTACCACGGGTCTGCACGCAGCAGATGTGCATAAGCTGATCGAAGTTCTGCAGGCGTTGGTGGATGCGGGCAATACTGTTCTTGTGATCGAGCACAATTTGGATGTTATCAAAACAGCAGACTATATTATCGATCTCGGTCCGGAGGGCGGTGACGGTGGCGGTCATGTGGTAGCTGCCGGCACTCCGGAGCAGGTTGCAGCTTGTGAGGGTAGTTACACCGGTCAGTATTTAAAGCGTTACTTGTAAAAATTACCGGACTCCGTATGGAGTCCGGTAGAGAAACTATATTGAATAAAGCTCCGGGGGCAGAATTTCGGAAAGCTCAATAAGCTTGTGATCCCGCTCACCGGCATAGTCCACGAGAAATACCGGGCTGTGGACCATTCCCGTTGCATCCTGCCGGATCTGCATGGTCATGGTGATCCGCGTTCCCTGATCCTGCAGGTGCTCCATCAGCACGGTGCCGCCGTGGGCTGTAGCTGCGCTGCGGATCATCACCATGCCAAGACCGATTCCAAAACGGCTGTCCTCAATACCGGGCAGGCGAAGGTAACGGGAAAACAGATTGCCACGCAATTCCTCGGGGATGGTATTGCCGGTGTTTTGCATGGTCAGATACAGCATTTTTCCCCGCCGTGCAAGCTTGACATCAATGCTGCCGCCCTTCGGAGTAAACTTAAGGGCATTCGAGAGCATGTTGCTTGCGGCGCGCTCCAGCTTTTCTCTGTCAACCAGGCATAGAATAGATTCCCGAAGCCCGGTGTAATGCAGCGTAATGCCGGCATGGCTGACAAGCTCCGTGCTGTGATCCCAGAATTCTTCCCATATGCTGCAAATATCACGATACTCCATTTTCGATTCGGTATCCTTGCTGTAGCGGTAGGCATCGGACATGTTTCCGATAATGCGCAGCAGCTGGTAAAGCCCACGGTTGATTCTTGCTGCCTGGGCTTCGGCTACGGGATCTTTTTCCTGGGCATTCAGAGGAAACAGATCATCGGCAACCGCCATGATATTCGACAGGGGAGTGCGCAGCTCCTGGGCAGCCAAAGCCATTGTCTGCAGCTGGGCTTGCTGGGTATCCTGATCTAAAACAAAAATGTCAGAATCCTGAAAACGGGAAACGCTTGCACCGCAGCTGCCGCTGCCGGTGCGGACAGTAAGGTAAAGGTTGCCGCCTTGGTAATCCGTATATTCCTGCTGACCTGTGGCAAGCAAATCGGTAATCAGCGTATCCTGGCAGATACCGGATTGCGCAGCATCCCGGTTCACATAGGCAATCGTGCCGTTTTTTACACAAAAAGCGGGGCAAACCATCAGGTCGAGCAGCTGTGTTATATCGTTAAGATGTTCCATGATGTTCCTCCTAAGGTGTATCATGTGCATTTTTTGAGAAAAATTTCTTCGACAGATTTATTACTTCATTATTTTAGCGAAAATTGTTGAAAATAGCAAGAAAAATCCGCAAAAGAGGTGAAAATATTGTCTAACAACGAAGGACATCGCCAAAGATTAAAGAAAAGATTTCATAATGAGGGTTTGGACCACTTTGAGCCCCATGAGGTTTTGGAGCTCGTTCTGTTTTACTGCATTCCGAGAAAGAACACCAAACCCATCGCAAAGGCATTGCTTGAACGCTTTGGGTCTGTGCCCGGAGTGCTCAATGCACCTGCCGCGGAACTAAAGAAAATCCCGGATGTGGGAGAAGGAGTTTCTGCATTTTTAAATCTGCTGCGGCAGCTGCAGCGGTATTATGATGTCAGCAGTATTTCCGACGATATTTTGACAGATATTGACTCTTGCGGACGGTATTTGGTACCGAAGTTTACGAATCAGCGCAATGAGGTCGTTATGCTGCTTTGCCTGGATGCCAAGTGTAAGGTGCTGGAATGCTGCAAGGTTGGCGAGGGAAGCGTCAATTCTGCCTCTGTGCCAATTCGCAGGATCGTAGAAATGGCACTGGGAGCCAATGCTACATCGGTCGTGCTTGCCCACAACCATCCCAGCGGTATTGCGCTGCCCTCTGAGGAGGATCAATTTACTACCCGCCGATTAGCGAAAGCTTTGTGGGCGGTGGAGATCGAATTGGTAGATCATTTTGTGATCGCCGACGGAGATTATGTTTCTTTGCGTCAGTCGGGATTGTATAACCCCGATGATTGTAAGGTTTTGATCTAAAGGAGCAACTATGGATAAATTCAAGCTGGTATCTGAATATAGACCCTCCGGCGACCAGCCTGAGGCGATCACCGGGCTTGTAAACGGTGTAAACTGGGGCTTGCGGGAACAGACACTTTTGGGTGTCACCGGTTCCGGCAAGACCTTTACCATGGCATCGGTCATTGAACAGCTGAATCGCCCAACCTTGGTACTTGCCCACAATAAGACGCTGGCAGCCCAGCTTTGTTCAGAATTCCGTGAGTTTTTTCCGGACAATGCGGTGGAGTATTTCATCTCCTATTACGATTATTATCAGCCGGAAGCGTATATCGCCCACACGGATACCTATATCGAAAAGGATGCTTCTGTCAATGAGGAAATTGATCGCCTGCGCCACAGCGCGACCTCTGCGCTGTTTGAACGGCGGGATGTGATCGTGGTTTCGTCTGTCAGCTGTCTGTACGGTCTGGGCGACCCCATTGACTATAAGAGCATGGTCATTTCCCTACGTGTGGGCAATGAGTATCCGCTGGATGCGGTGCTGAAGAAGCTGGCGGAGATCCGATACGAGCGTAACGATTTGGACTTTTCCCGTAACAAGTTCCGCCTGCGGGGAGATACCCTGGAAGTGTATCCTGCCTACTGGTCAGGAAGAGCCATTCGTATTGAATTCTTCGGCGACGAGATCGACCGGATTTCGGAGATCAATGCGGTCACCGGCATTGCGGAGCGATATATCGACCATGTTGCGATCTATCCTGCCAGCCACTATGTGGCATCCCGGGAAAAGCTGCAGCGGGCAATGCTGGAAATCCAGCGGGAATGCGATGACCAGGTAGCCTGGTTCCGCGCCCACGATAAGCTTTTGGAAGCCCAGCGGATCGCTCAGCGGACGGCGTACGATTTGGAAATGCTGACAGAGATCGGCTTCTGCAACGGCATTGAAAATTACTCCCGTGTGATTCAGGGAAGAGCGCCTGGAACGCCGCCTACGACGCTGCTGGATTATTTCCCTGAGGATTTTCTCATGTTCATTGATGAAAGCCATGTGACGCTGCCCCAGTGCCGTGCCATGTATGCAGGCGACCGAAGCCGAAAGGATGCGCTGGTCAACTATGGATTCCGGCTACCGTCGGCATATGACAACCGCCCTCTGAACTTTGAGGAATTTGACAGCAAGATCAATCAGGTGATCTATGTTTCTGCCACACCTGCGGAATATGAGCGTACCCGCAGCGGACAAACAGTGGAGCAAGTGATCCGTCCTACGGGACTTTTAGACCCATTGGTGGAGGTAAGACCCATTGATGGGCAGATAGATGACCTCATTGGGGAAATCAACGCCCGCACAGCAAAAGAAGAGAGGGTGCTTATCACCACCCTTACCAAAAAGATGGCAGAGGATTTAACTGCCTACCTGCTCAAAGCGGGAATCAAGGTGCGCTATATGCACTCTGACATCGGCGCTATGGAGCGTATGGAGATCATACGCGACCTTAGAATGGCGAAATTTGATGTGCTTGTGGGCATCAATCTTCTGCGCGAGGGTCTTGATTTGCCGGAGGTCAGCTTGGTTGCCATACTGGATGCCGATAAAGAAGGCTTCCTGCGCAGCGAAACCAGTTTGATACAGACAATTGGTCGTGCCGCAAGAAATGCCGAGGGTAAGGTCATAATGTATGCCGATACGGTGACGCCTTCCATGCGCGCTGCTATGGATGAAACAGCCCGCCGTCGCGAAATTCAGAGCGCCTATAATGAGGCGAACGGCATTGTCCCCAAGACGATCATCAAATCTGTTCGGGATCTGATTGAAATATCTTCTCCCACCGCAGAGCGAAAGGGTCGCAGCGGAATCAAGATGACCAAGGCAGAGAAGGAAAAGGAGATCGCCCGTTTGGAAAAGCAAATGAAGGAAGCGGCAAAGATGATGGAATACGAGTATGCAGCTGTGCTGCGGGATCAAATCATCGAGCTTCGCGGAAATGGATTATAAGAAAAGCACCGGACTTTGTCCGGTGCTTTTTACTTTGCACTTAAATCTACGCTGCGGCGCAGGATCGTGTAGGGGGGGACTTGTTTGGGAAGCGGTAAGTTGAACTTCATCTGAGGCGTTCTGGGCTCGCACAGCGCGGTTCCTTCTTCGTCGGTCATGTTCCCGGCATGGAAGGCAAAGGGCTTTAAATCGGGACCTACAGCCTCCAGCTCGTCACCTTTGGCGAACTTGTTGCGCAGGGAGCAAAGGGCAAGCCCGTTTTCGTCGCAGCTTTCCACAATAGCGCAAACCTGCCACTCCCGGATATAACGGGAATTCTCCGTATACTGACCGGGGAATCCGTAGTAAAAACCGGTGGAATAGATCCGGTGGGAAACATGGTCCACTTCATCCCGCCAAATGGGATCAATTTCCTTGCCGGCAAACACATCATCGATGCAGTGCCGATAAGCGCCGGTAACGATGGCGGCATAGTAAGCAGATTTTGCTCTGCCTTCTATCTTAATGCAGTCAATGCCGGCATCCATCAGATCCTTAAGGTGGTCGATCATGCACATATCCCGTGAATTTAAGATGTATGTGCCTTTCTCATCCTCGTAAACGGGGAAGTATTCACCGGGGCGTTTTTCTTCCATCAGCGCGTACTGGTAGCGGCAGGGCTGGGCGCAGGCACCGCGGTTGGAATCTCTTCCGGTCATGTAGTTGCTTAAGAGGCACCGACCGGAATAGCTGACGCACATGGCACCGTGTCCAAAGGTTTCAATCTCCAGTTCCTTAGGTGTCTTTTCACGAATGGTTCGAATCTCGTCGAGGGAGCATTCTCTTGCCAAAACGACTCTCTTTGCACCAAGATCATACCATGCATTTGCACATTCGTAGTTTGCGATGGATTGCTGTGTGGAAATATGGCGCTCGCAATGTGGTGCATATTTTCCAGCTAAGGTGAAAGCGCCCAAATCTGCGACGATCAGTGCGTCCACACCTGCAGCATCCAGCTGCTCCAAATAGGCAGGCAGATGGCAAACCTCTTCATTTCGGGGCATGGTGTTAACGGTAACATGAACCTTAACACCGTGGCTGTGGGCAAATTCTACCGCTTTCGGCAGCTCCTCAGGGGTAAAATTTCCCGCAAAGGAGCGCATGCCAAAGCTGGTTCCGGCAAGATATACGGCATCCGCACCGTAAAGTACGGACATTTTGAGCCGTTCCATATCGCCGGCAGGGCTTAATAATTCTAATTTTGTCATATCAGTTTCCGTTGATGAAGTCCAAATGCTCCTGATAAGTTTTGAAGAACTTGTGTTCCCGGGATTCGGATTCGGGATTCAGAGCATAGTAATAGTATTTCGTGTCAGAGGGGGCGAGGGCGGATTTAATGCTCAAAAGACCGGGATTGGAGATGGGTCCGGGAGGCAGACCCTCGTATTTATAGGTGTTGTAAGGATGGTCAATGGCAAGGTCTTCCTTGGTCAGCTCTGTCTTGCCACCCAAAGCGTAAACCACAGTTGCGTCGATATTAAGGAAGGGGAAGTCAGAACTTGCAAGGCGGTTATAGATAACCGATGCAATATCCACACTTTCACCACTGTGGGCACTTTCCTTTTCTACCATGGATGCAACCGTGATCAGCTCATGCAAAGTGAGCTGTAAGTTGCCCGGCAGCTCTTCGTTCAAGGTGTCAAGCTGTGTTTTCATTTCCTCATCAAACTGATTGCCGAAGTTGTTGAGGAACTTAATGAATACCCGTCTGGGGGTGTCGTTTGTATAGAATTCATAGGTGTCGGGGAAAAGGAATCCTTCCAAGCAGTACTTATGACCCTTTGTAACTCCCTCCAGGAACCAGTAGTCTGAGAACTCACTTTCGCTGGCATAGGCTTCCAAATCTTCTACAGAGCAGACTCCTTTTTCTTCCAAAAGCGCAAAAATCTGAGCGCAACTGTAGCCTTCCGGAATCATAACTGTGGTTACTTCCCGATAGGAGGAGGTGGCAGACATGCCGCCGACCAAAGCGTGGTAGTCATATTTGGTGTTGAGTTTGAATGTACCGACGCTGATCTTGTCTTTTTCCTCAACCTTTGCAAGATCGCAGTACATTTTGAACAGCTCCGGGTACTTAATCAGACCGGCATTGTGGAGTTTATTGGTAATTGTTTCGACTGTGTCGGTTTCGGTAATGGTAATGGTAACCGTCTGGTCGTGGCGACCAAAAGCGAGAATATCCGATGCACAGACCCAAATCAATCTACCAAGAGAAACACCGATTGCCAATACGATCAAAAACCAAATAACCGTAGACAGAAGGTGGGGGATACCGAAAATACCATATCCGTTTTTGCGCTTGGGACGCACCTTTCTGGGCACACCGTTTTCTTCCTCTTCTTCCTCATACTGGATTGGGCTTTCGTCTTCAGAATCGTCGTCGATGAAGTCCTCTTCCTGATCCTCTGGCTCTGATTCTTCATCCCAATCTTCCGCAAGAATCTTTTCCAGCTCCATGTCAGAGAGGTTAGGCATGTCGTGGGAGGCAATAGCCTGCTCGTCTGCTTCGATTTCTTCCTTTGGCTGATGACTTGCAAGGAACTCGTCAAGCCAACTGTTGTCGTTTGACGGATCTGTTATTTTGTTGTTGTCCATGTTCTTTCCTCCTGTCAGCGGATCACGATCTGCTTCGCGATCTTAGCTGCGGTTTCGCTTCCTTTCAGTGCTTCAATCAAAGCAAGACCAAAGGGGATTGCACAGCCAGCAGAGGTGCCGGTAATCAGCTTTCCGTCGCGAATGTATGCTGCGTCAGCAACTATTTTTGCATCAGCCATGCCATTTTCGCAGCCGGGGTAGCAGGTTGCATTCTTTCCACTTGTGATTCCAAGATCTGCAAGAACAGTAGGTCCTGCGCAGATGGCAGCAACATACTTTTCGTTTTCCCAGGCGAATTTCAGCGCATTCAAAGCTTCGGGGCAGGCTCTGGCAGATGCGACACCGCCAAGTCCACCGGGCAATACAATCATTTCAAGATCGGTAAGATCCATTTCGCCAATGGTAATGTCAGCGGTGATACCAATTCCGTGGCTGCCATATACAGTTTTACCGTTGATTCCGACCGTCAAGACATCAATACCGGCACGGCGCATAAGATCTAATGGGGCAATGGCTTCCATTTCTTCAAAGCCGGTTCCGAGCAAAATATAAACCATACTCAATCCTCCAAACAGTTCATTACAAGCTGATAAATTTCGTTGTGGATGTCTTCAATGCTGCGCATCATACCATCTTTAACACAGGAAATAACATGCCATCCATAAAAAGCAGCCGCACGACGACCGGTTTCGCGGCAGGTGGCAAGATACTTCATATCCTGTTCGTGGATGTCGGCATGGGTATTGGTTTGCTGTTCGCGTTTGCGCATCATCTTCTCGGTGAATTCCGTAGGAACATCCAAATAAATCACAAGATCAGGGCGGGGGAGACCTAAGCGGTCATACTCAAATTCATACAGCCATTTCAGGAACTGTCCCTGATTTTCCGGTGCTTCCTTGGAGGCTTGGTGGACCGCGTTGGAGGTAGTATAGCGGTCAGATACGATCAAACCGCCTTCTTCATACCATTTTCCCCAATCCTGCTTATAGGATGCGTACCGGTCTACGGCATAAAATGCGGATGCGGCGTATGCATTAACATCCGTCGGTTTGCTGCCGAATTCGCCGCCAAGATACATGCGGATGAGCGCAGAGCTTTCCTGGCTGTAACGGGGAAACACCAAAGTCTGAAACTGTTTTGCATCGGCATGCAAATGCTCAGTCAACTGCTTGAACTGGGTAGACTTACCAGAGCCGTCTGTTCCTTCTATTACGATCAGTTTGCCCATGAGATATGCCTCCTGCACTTAGTTACGCTATAATAACATACAATACCATATTTTTTCCCGTTTGTCCACACATTGCGTTTCAAATACTTGGAAATCATATAATTTACAGAATACTTGCTTTTTTGACAATACGGGTGTATAATACCTTGAGCAAATAGTTTATACCCTCAGGAGGTAAGTTTATAATGATGCAAAAAATATTAGAAAACATCAAAGTAAACTGGAAGCGCTACTCCTTAATCGCGTTGTGTGCTTTCCTTGCTTTGATTTTGGTTTTGCTGGTATTTGGTACGGTTTATATTCACTCCCTGCTTAATAATCTTGGCAGAGTGGATATTGACAACGAATCCACGATTTCCGCCAGCCAGGCAGAAAACATGATGGCATCTGACCCGGAATTTGAAACCATTGATCCCAATTCCTCTGCAAGTTTGCCTAACTTGAATGATGTTCCCATCAACCTCGAAGGTGTTGGAAATAATAGGCATGGTGACCATGTGATCAACATTTTGATTGTCGGACAGGATCGCCGGCCGGGTGAAGGTCGGCAGCGTTCCGATTCCATGATTCTTGTGACGCTGAATAAGGTGAAGAACACATTGACTTTAACTTCTTTCATGCGTGACCAGCATGTTGACATTCCCGGCTATAAGCCTAATAAGCTGAATGCAGCATATGCTTTCGGCGGATTTAAACTGCTCAATGCCACATTACAGCGCAATTTCGGTGTATTTGTTGACGGCAATGTGGAAGTTGATTTTGACGGTTTTAAGAGTATTATCGATTTACTCGGCGGTGTTGAGATCAAGCTTACCAAAGCCGAAGCGGAACATTTGAATGAGCATTACGGATTTACTTTGTCTGAAGGCAACCAGTTGCTTACCGGAGAGCAAGCACTGTGTTATTCCCGTATCCGTAAGATCGATACGGACTACCGCCGGGCAGAGCGCCAAAGAACGGTGATCACGTCCTTGCTTAACCGTTATAAGAAAAAGCCGGTTACCGAGATGCTTTCCCTCCTGCAAGACATCCTGCCCATGATCACAACTGACATGAGCAACGCAGAGATTTTAAGCCTTGCCGGTGAAGTGCTCCCCATGCTTTCTTCGTTGCAGACAAACAACCTCCGGATTCCTGTGGACGGTACTTTTGACCAGGGAATGGTGCAGGTTCGTGATGGGCTGCAGGGCTGGTTCCAGTATCATATTGATTTCAAAGCGAATTACCAGCGCCTGCAAAAGCTTTTTGAAAAATAATTTTGACATCCCCACTGCTGCGGCAGTGGGGATGTTTGTAGTTGCATATTTTGGAAGAAGCTGATAAAATAGAACCATTATGTAAACATGAAGGACGATTACTATGAGTGAAAACATAACATTTGCGGATCTTGGGCTTACTGAAGCCATGCTCAAAGCATTGGAAAAGAAGGGGTACGGCTACCCGACAACCATTCAAGCAGAGGCAATTCCGTGCTTTCTGCAGTGGAAGGATGTCATTGCCAAGGCGCCTACCGGCACGGGTAAAACCTTTGCCTTTGGCATTCCTATGATCGAGCATGTAAACCCTGCTTGCCCGGATGTGCAGGGGCTGATCCTTGCGCCAACACGGGAGTTGGCAATTCAGATCGGCGACGAATTGCGGGGACTTTTGACTTACTACCAAGGCATCCGTGTTGCGGTGCTTTATGGCGGTGCAGGTATCGGCGGACAGATCAAACAGCTGGAGAAAAAGCCTCAGATCATTGTGGCGACTCCCGGCAGACTAATGGATCACTATAACCGGAAAACTGTCCGTCTGGACAAAATTCAGACGGTGGTTCTGGACGAAGCGGACAGGATGCTGGATATGGGCTTTTTCAAGGATGTGACCCGTATTATCGAAAAGGTAAAAAACCGTCGGAATTTGGGTCTGTTTTCCGCCACCATTTCCCAGGAAGTCATGACGGTTTCCTGGATGTACCAGCGCGATGAGGTGGAGATCACGGTGGAGCCCAAGCAGGAGGATCGCCCGGACATCGACCAGTTTAGTTTAACGGTTACACCCCTCGAAAAAGCGGAAACTGCCCTTCGGCTGATCCGCACACAGGGATTTGAGAGAGTGATGATCTTCTGCAATACCAAGCACATGTGCCAGCGGCTGTGCGACGATTTTCAGCGGGCGGGTATGGATTGCGAATGTATCCACGGCGATATTCGCCAAAGCCAGCGGGAGAAGACCATGCAGCGCTATCGTGACGGAAAGCTGCAAATTTTGATCGCTACCGACGTTGCATCCAGAGGAATCGATGTAGATGATGTTGACTGCGTGATCAACTACGATGTACCGGAAGAAAATGAATACTATGTACACCGAATCGGCAGAACCGGCAGAGCAAAACGCAAAGGCAGCGCATATTCTATCATAGGCAACTTCCCGGAAAAGGCAAAGCTTGACGAGATCGCAAAATATTCCCATTATCAGATCAAGCCCATGGTTTTATCGGCTGACGGAAAGTTAACAGAGGAAGAGATCAAAGCGCCCACATCTGTTAAGAGGAGATTCCGTTGATCGGGCCGGAGTTTGGCTTTCTTCTGCTGGGAAGCCGGTTGGGAGATCCGCAGCGGAAACCGCTGAGCACGGCAGCAATGCGGCAGCTTGCCCAGCGGGTAAAAAGCTGCGAGAAAGCGACTGATGATCGGGATCTGCAAGTGCAGGATATTGTGGCGCTTGGCTATGGAAAGTATATGGCAAAGCGCATCGTGGATCTTCTGAGTGATGAGCAGCTGCTTTCCTATTATTTGCGAAAGGCAAAGCAAGCCGGATGTGTTGCGCTAACAAGAATCAGCAAAGCTTACCCGCAGATTCTTCGCACGCGGCTTGGTGATGATGCACCTGCTGTTTTGTGGGCGAAAGGGGATATAAGTATCCTTGAAAAGCCCATGATCGCATTGGTGGGCAGTCGGGATATTGCAGCGCAGAACAAGGCTTTTGCTGCGGAAGTGGGCAGGCAAGCGGCATTGCAGGGCTATGTGCTTGTTTCCGGCAATGCAAGAGGTGCAGACCAAATCGCACAGAAGGCATGTCTTGATAATGGCGGATATGTTGTCAGCGTTGTTGCGGATGCGTTGAGCGCCCATAGCATTAAGGAACGGATCCTTTACATAAGTGAGGACGACTTTGACGCTCCATTTACATCACAACGAGCCTTGAGCCGAAATCGTGTGATCCATGCCCTTGCGGAAAAGTCGTTTGTTGCCCAGTGTAGCCTCGGTGCTGGCGGTACATGGGACGGTAGTGTGAAGAATTTGCGCAATGGCTGGAGTCCGTTGTTCTGCTTTGACGATGGAAGTGAAGCTGCCTCCCAGCTTGAGGAGCTTGGCGCGCAATGTATTGATGTATCGCAGCTTGGCAATATGAATAGTTTGAAAAGCCAATTTGAAACATTTTTAGACCAATGATGAGAATTTCGTCATTGGTCATAATTTTTTTCATAATGCAGTTGAAAAAGATACGGAAATAATGTAAAATGCTAAACAGAATATAAAAAGATAAAGAAATAAGCGAAAACGATAAAAGGAGATGGAGTTTCATGTGTGGAATCGTAGGGTATGCAGGCTGTCGGCAGGCTGCACCTATTTTGTTGGAAGGTTTACAAAAACTGGAGTATCGGGGCTATGACTCTGCCGGTGTTTGCGTTCATGGCAGAGATTCTCTTCATGTTGCAAAGACCAAAGGAAGACTGTCTGTGCTATGCGATAGAACGGATAACGGAAATGCGCTGCAGGGAACGGTGGGCATCGGTCATACCCGCTGGGCGACCCACGGCGCACCCTCTGATCATAACAGCCACCCGCATTTGTCCGATTCAGGCAAAATTGCCGTGGTACACAATGGTATCATCGAAAATGAAGCCCGCTTGAGAATGCTTCTTGAAGAAAAGGGCATCCATTTTCAATCGGAAACAGACACGGAAGTGGTAGCAAATCTAGTGGGGTATTATTATTCGATTTCCGGAGATTTTCTTTCGTCTGTTAGAAAAGCCATGGATCATATTGAGGGAAGCTATGCCCTGGGAATTCTCTGCGCGGACCACCCGGATACCATCATTGCGGTAAAAAAAGACTCTCCGTTGATTTTTGGCTTTGGTGAGGGTGAAAACTATATTGCATCTGATGTTCCCGCAATTTTAAAGCATACCCAAACGGTTGCTTACCTTGATGACGGTGAAATGGCTGTATTTGATGCCAATCATGTCACCTTTTATGACCGGGCAGGGGATGTGACGCAGAAGAAAAAAGAACGAATCACATGGGAGATTTCGGCAGCTGAGCGTCAGGGTTATGACCATTTTATGATCAAAGAGATCCATGAGCAGCCAAAAGCGCTGCGCGATACCATAAGTCCCCGGATTCAAGATGGGATGATCGTACTTGAGGGTATCTCTCTGCCGCAGACATATTTAAGGAATTTAAGAAAGATTTGCCTTGTTGCCTGCGGTTCTGCATACTATGTATCTACTCTTGCAAAATACACCTTTGAAAAGCACTGCCAAATTCCCACAGAAGCAGTTATGGCATCGGAGTTCCGGTACAGCCATCCGGTGATCGATGAAAGAGACCTTGTGATCATAATCAGCCAGTCCGGTGAAACAGCGGATACCCTGGCGGCATTGCGGGAGGCCAAGCGGCTTGGTGCAAAAACACTGGCGATCGTGAATGTGGTAGGCTCTGCCATTGCAAAAGCAGCGGACCAGACCATTTACACATGGGCAGGACCGGAGATTGCCGTTGCCACAACAAAAGCCTTTACGACGCAGCTTGCGGTTGTGTATCTGCTGGCGCTGTATATGGCAAAGGTACTGGGTACGATGACCGATGAAACGTATAGGGATAATGTGGCAGCACTGGAAGCCTTGCCGGAGGCAATGGAGCAGATTTTGACGAATGATAATATTGAAAAGATCCAGTACTTTGCCAGCCGTTATTACGGTCATCACGATGCGTTTTACATCGGCAGAAATGTGGATAGCGCGGTGTGCCTGGAGGGCAGCCTGAAGCTGAAAGAGGTAGCCTATCTGCATAGCGAAGCTTACGCTGCCGGCGAGCTGAAGCACGGACCCATTGCGCTGATCGAAGAGGGAACACTGGTGGTGGCACTGGCAACAGTGGAGCCGCTGTTTGACAAGACCATGGCAAATATCCGTGAGGTTTGTGCGCGGGGCGCAGATGTGCTGTGTGTAACGCTGCCGGAACGGGAAGATGCGGCAAAACAGAATTGCAACAGCATCCTTTGCGTTCCCAAGGTTGCACCCATGTTCCAGCCAAGCTTAACGCTGATCCCGTTGCAGATCTTTTCTTATTACATGGCAATCAATCGTGGCTGCGATGTGGATAAACCTCGGAATCTTGCAAAATCCGTAACCGTTGAATAAGAAAAGCCGCCCAATGGGCGGCTTTTTTATAGTGTGCTTCCTCTTGCAATGATGCGGTAGCCAAGGATGGGTTTTGGGTCGTAGGTCTCGTTTCGCAAGCTGCGCAAAAGTTCCCGGCATGCGGTCTGTCCAAGTTCTGCTGCGTCAAAACGCAGTGCGGTAATGGGGACAGGGGAGGTGGCAAGTCTCTCACTGTCAAACATGGATGCCACCTGCACATCCTCAGGAATCTTAATTCCTGCCTGCAGCAATGTAGCTACAGTTACCATACAAACTTCATCGTCCATGCATAAGAACCGCTTGACACCCTGCGCCAAAAGCTCCTTCACAGCAGCTGCGCAGTTTGCGGATTTGTCTAAATCTGTGCGGACGTAGACATTGGTTTCCGGGAAACCGAGGGTGTCCACAGCCAGCTGGAAGCCAGCAAGACGGCTTTGGTTGACGATGTAACGCATATCGTTACCCAGCAGGGCAATCTTATCCGAAGTATTGCGAAGAATCGAAATGGCAAATGCGCAGCAGCCACCTATGTGGTCATGATCCGCTTCCACCGTTGCCAGTCCTTTGTACTGGGGCGGCAGAGAACCGATGGTGGCAAAGGGAATATCCCGCTGATTCAGCACCTCCACCAGCGCATCATTTTCAACGGTACGCGATAGAATCACACCGTCAACCTTTCGATTGTCCAGTGTGCGGAGAAGGGATTCCGGATACGCATCGGTGGACAGGGAAATGAGAATGTTGTAATCCCAAATGAATGCCTCTTCGCAAATGGCATACATATTCTGCCGCACATGGGGAAGATCCATCTGCACAAAGGATTTCGGCAGCACCAATGCCAGGTTATAGGTCTTGCTTTCCGCAAGTCCCTTGGCGGCGGCGCTGGGATGGTAATTGTGCTCAAGGATGTAGGCATTCACTTTTTCTCGGGTGGCTTCGCTGATGCGGCCCTTACCGGAAATGGCGCGGGAGATGGTGGTTTTGGATACGCCAAGCTCCCGGGCGATGTCATCAATGGTTAAATTTCTTTTTTGTGTCATAATTTTAAAACTTTCTGTAGAAAAATGTGAAACGGCATGATATAATAAATGAAATGTGTGCGCAATTTTGCGCAACTTGATTTTACCAAACATTCGGAGATTTGTCAAGAATTCTCCGAAAAACAAGAATAAGGTGGGATTTTTGTGAGCAGAGCAGATGAAATTTACCGCGCAACATGTCTTGATATTTTGGAGAACGGATTCTCTGATGAGAATTTGGAGGTGCGTCCCCATTGGGCTGACGGCACACCTGCCCACACCATTAAGAAATTTGGTGTTGTTAACCGCTATAATCTTGCGGAGGAATTCCCCATTATGACTCTGCGCCGCACCTACTGGAAGAGTGCCGTGGATGAGCTGCTGTGGATCTGGCAGAAGAAGTCCAACCGTATCTGCGATCTTGGCAGTCATGTTTGGGACGAGTGGGCTGGCGAAGATGGTACCATCGGCAAGGCATACGGCTATCAGCTGGGCATTAAGCACCACTATAAAGAGGGCGACATGGATCAGGTCGACCGGGTGATCTTTGATCTGAAGAACAACCCTGCATCCCGCCGGATCATGACGAATATCTATAATTTTGAAGATCTGCACGAGATGAATCTGTACCCCTGCGCCTATTCCATGACCTTTAATGTCACTGGCAATAAGCTCAACGCGATCCTCAATCAGCGCTCTCAGGATATGCTTACCGCCAACAACTGGAATGTTGTGCAGTATGCAGTTTTGACCCACATGATGGCGCAGGTATCCGGCTTGGAGGTAGGCGAATTTGTCCATGTGATCGCTGACTGCCATATTTATGACCGCCATATTCCTGCGGTGAAGGCAATGCTTGAAAAGGAAGGCTTTGATGCGCCGGAGTTTAAGATGGACAAGTCCATCGACGATTTCTACGCATTCACAAAGAATTCCTTCTCCATGGAAAATTATAAGTTCCACGATTTCGATTTCGAGATCCCTATGGCTATTTGATAATGTCATCCCGACCAAGCGTAGCGCGTGGAGGGATCTACGCACCCAATGAATGCGAAGATTCCTCGACTCTCGTTGGTCGCTCGGAATGACAGCGTATTTATGAGGTGTTACAATGGAATTGATTGTTGCAGTATACGACGATTGGGGAATCGGTAAGGACGGCACACAGCCCGTTGCGCTGTCTGCCGATCGGAAATTCTTCCGGGAGACTACCCGGGGCGCCATGGTCATCGTCGGCAGACGCACCATCGAGGATTTCCCGGGTAAAAAGCCCTTGCCGGGTCGCGTGAATGTTGCGCTTACCCGCAGCGGCGCGGAAATTCCCGGATTTACAGTGTGTAAAAGCCCCGAGGAGGCGGCAGCGCTTGCAAAAAATGCGGAGCGTGCAATGGTCATCGGCGGCGGCAGTATTTATAAGCAAATGCTTCCTATGTGCGACACAGCCTATGTAACAAAGGTTCACGCAAAACCGGAATCGGATACCTTCTTTCCCAATCTTGATGAAGCAGCTGATTGGGAGCTTACGGAAGTTCTGCAGTCCGGTGAAGAAAACGGCATTGCCTACGAAATGTGCTTATACAAAAGAAAAGGAACGGCTTAAGCCGTTCCTTTTTTTAGATATTCTCGTAACTGACGCCTGTTTTTAAATATGATAACATTTACATTGGCACTAGAAAGTAAATCATAATATGTCCTTCGGTGTTCTTTGTTAAACTGAAGGACATGCTTATATAACGAATATTTATTGGCATCAAAGTACTCTGGGCAGTTACCACCCATATCACTTCTGGATTTTCCGTAGTGCTTTATGACGCGTTGTGTAATACCCCATAGGCAGGTGGTAGTTGGGAAATCAAGGTAAAATACCGTGTCGCAATATTTAAGACGGTGTGGGATTGTGCGGTTGAAATTACCATCGATGATCCACTGAGGCTTTTCTAATTCTTTTTGCAGAAGGTTGTCAAATTCTACCCGTGTTGTGTGTTCCCAGTTTCCCGTCCAAAAAAGTTTGTCCAAATGGACAAGCGGTAGATTAAGCGTGGCTGACAGTTGCCGCGCGAAAGTTGATTTTCCTGCACCGGCATTTCCGATTATCAAAATTTTGTTCATTTTATTCGATATGGGTGTGGTTGTTGATGTGGTCTTCGCAGTAGCAGTAGTAGCCCTTGCAGCGGGAGCAGTAACGGAATTCCAGCTCCGGATTGGTAACATCTGTTCTACCGCAAACAGTGCAGCGGTGGGTGTAGGGGTCTTGCTGCTTTGCTGCTTGATAACCGGTCTGACCGGGGAAGGGGACAACCTTTGGACCCTTGTTCTTTTTCTTAAACAGCCTGCCGGCATTTACCCGCCAGGTCATGGGGAAAATATTCTTTACATCCTTACCGAAGAACAGCAAATAGTTTGCAATGGCGATAAGGGGGAACAGGTTGTAAGGGAACAGGAATATGGGGATGGAATAGATAAGAACCTCATATAGCGTAACCGCCAGATCGATCACCGCAAAGATCCATGCCTTTACGGGGATGATGAAAAACAGCAGGAAATGCGCATCGGGATACATGGTAGCATAAGCAAGGAACAGGCTGAGATTCAAATAATATACATCTGCATAACCGCCGAAAATCATGCTGTAAAGATCCATCAGCAGAACACCGGAAAGATAATACAAATTAAACCGCAGTGTTCCCCAGATGTTTTCAATCGCTCTGCCGAGGGAGTAATAGCAAAGCAAAGTGACGGCGGTCAAAATGATGTTACCGGCATCGTAGATCAGCGGATAGGAGATCAGCCGCCAAACCTGACCTTGCAGGATCAGATCACGGTCAAAGCATAGAAAATTGTAGAGAATGTAGTTGTTGGAAAACAGGGTAAAAAGGTAGACCAATGCGCTGCCGAGGGAGATATACAGCATCAAGTTGGGAATACCTTTGTCGCGATTGCGGAAACAAAACCGTTCAAATCGCCTGCGAAGATCCTTCATGTACTCAGCTCCTAAAAAATGGTGATTCTATTTTAGCAAAAGTATGAGAAAATGTCTACTAAAGAATTGTAAACAAAAATTCGGAAAAATATCAAAATAGGGGTTGACATTTGGAGAATTTTCGTTAAAATATACACGAACTGCATACAAGCCTTATCAAGAGCGGTGGAGGGAACGGCCCGATGAAACCCGGCAACCTGTTAATTCAAGGTGCCAAATCCGGCGGCAAACGAAAGATGAGGATTCGATAGTACGCACATCGAGTCCGTCGGTGTGCGGTTTTTTATTTCACGAAAGGAAGATAAAAAACATGGAAAAAAGATTATTTACCTCTGAGTGTGTCACAAACGGTCACCCCGATAAGGTTGCCGATTCAATTTCTGACGCGATTCTGGATGCCTGCCTTGCCCAGGATCCCGGCTCCCGCGTGGCATGCGAAACCATGGTTACAACAGACTTCTGCCTGATCTGCGGCGAGATCACCACCAAGGCGGTTGTTGACTATGCAGCGGTTGCAAGAGAGGCAATCCGTAAGATCGGCTATGTGTATCCCGGCGACGGCTTTGATGCTGACAGCGTGGAGATCCAGTGCCGAATCCATACCCAGTCTGCGGACATTGCCCTCGGCACCAACGACGAAGTCGGCGGCGCAGGCGATCAGGGCATGATGTTCGGCGGTGCCTGCACCCAGACTCCCGAGCTGATGCCGCTGCCCATTGCGCTTGCAAGAGCCCTTTCCAATCGCCTTACCGAGTGTGTTCACAGCAATGATTTGCTGCGTCCCGATGGCAAAACTCAGGTCAGCGTAGAATATGATGAAGCAGGTAATGTTGTTGGAATCGATACGGTTGTTGTTTCCATCATGCATAGCGTGGATTTTGAGATGGAGGAGCTGCGTAAGTATATCCGCCAGGGCGTGATCGCCCCCGTGCTTGCAAAGTACGGCTTTGATATTGAGAAGGTCGCTCATATCCATATCAATCCCACCGGCAATTTCGTGATCGGTGGTCCCAACGGTGATACCGGCCTTACCGGTCGTAAGATCATCGTGGATACTTATGGCGGTTATTTCTCTCATGGTGGCGGTGCGTTCTCCGGTAAGGATCCCACCAAGGTGGATCGTAGCGCGGCTTATATGGCTCGTTACATGGCAAAGAATCTGGTGGCTGCCGGTCTTGCAAAGCAGGTACAGGTGCAGCTGGCTTATGCGATTGGTGTTGCGGAGCCTGTTTCCCTGCGTGTCGATAGCTACGGCACCGGCGTAATTTCTGATGAGAAGATGACAGAGCTTCTGCGTAAGACCTGCGACATGACGCCTGCTGGTATTATCAGCAGACTCCAGCTTCGCAATCCTATCTATGCACCCACTGCGGCTGAGGGTCACTTCGGTGTTGCCGATCGTCCCTGGGAGCAGACGGATCTTGCAGATGCATTGAAGGAACTTGCGGGTATCTGATAATTATTGGGGGCGAATTTCGCCCCCTCATTTGAAATGAGGATTATGCTATGGCTGTCAGACTGAATGAAGATAAGGAAATGGTAGCGTCCATTAAAGAGGGCTTAAAGCGTACCGGTGGTTATTGCCCCTGCAGGCTGCAAAGAACGGAAGAAAACAAGTGCATCTGCAAGGAATTTCGGGAGCAGATCGCTGACCCGGATTTTAAGGGCTACTGCCATTGTATGCTGTATTATAAGGACTGAAAATTTCTTCAAAAAAGAAGAAAAAAGGTGTTGACAAATGCCGTACCGCGTGGTATTATAGCGGGGCGGTTGAGCAATAGTTCTTCCGTATATATGGGCGAGTGGTGGAATTGGTAGACTCGCTAGATTCAGGTTCTAGTGTTCACTGCGGACGTGCGGGTTCAAGTCCCGCCTCGCCCACCAAAAAAGACACGCTTTCGCGTGTCTTTTCTTTTTATATACGGGACTTAAAAGGTTTAATGCAACGCAAGCGAGTGTTTATGCCCGTAGGGAAAGAAAGATTTATAATAAAATTTGGAGGCATTTACCAATGAACATCCAAGGTTTTAAAGTGAATTTTTTAGGAGACAGCATCACCGAAGGTGTTGGTGTTACGGACATAGAAAACTGCCGTTACGATAATCGGCTTGTGGAGATGTGCAAGCTTTCTGCGGTCAATAACTACGGCATTGGCGGTACCCGTTTGGCGCATCAGATTCATGCCAGCGAGAAGCCGCGCCACGACCTTTGCTTTTGCGGTCGTGCTTACAATATGGATATGACGGCTGATATGGTTGTGGTTTACGGCGGTGTCAACGACTATCTTCACGGAGATGCACCCTTTGGCCAAATCGGAGACACGACACCTGCTACCTTCTGCGGCGGAGTATATTATTTGATGAACTATCTCCGGGAAACCTATGGGGGCAAACCGGTGGTTTTCATGACGCCTGCCCGATGCTTTTATCGGGGGGATGTGGACGATCTTGCGCCGTCTGCTCACGAGAGAAAGCGTGTAGAGGGCAAGCCTCTGCGCGTGTATGTGGATGTGATTATACAGACGGCAAAGCAGTTTGATATTCCGGTACTGGACCTTTACGAGAATCTTGAGATTGATCCCCACGACCCGGAGGTATGCAATGCCTACACAGTTGACGGCTTGCATTTCAATGATGCAGGTCATGCCATCATCGCAGAGCGGTTAAAGGCATTCATCGACTCTCTTTGAAAGTGCTATCCGACATAAGAGACAGCCGAAAGGCTGTCCTTTTTATTTTTATGTATTGTCGAAATATCCAAAAAGTGTGCAATGTTTACAAACGGTCATGTGCCGTTGTTCATGATTTAGTCTCAATTTAGACACAATGTTGATTATAAAATAATGGAATTAATCGAAAATCATACAGAAAAAATGGAAATGTAACAGTTTTTACTTATGATTTATGTTCGTTAATTTGCATAAGTATTTGCTTTGGAAATTTGAATTGCTTATGCAGTTTAGAAAGTTTAGTTGCTTTTAGTGTATTGACAAAAAAGGGAATGAGTGGTATTCTTACACTAGGAAAACTCTAAACCGTTTTAGCGCATTTTAAGGGGGCTGAGTTATGAGAGAGATCAACTATGATGTAAATACAAAAATGTTACGAGGTTTCCCTGAGATCAAGAAGCTTGGTGCAATTAACCGTAGCGGTGAAATGACCCCCTTTGTTTGGAAGGGTAGACTCATGCGTATGGAATTGATGGATCCTACCCGCGGAGTTGGCTTCCTGGTAGAAGGTAAGCGTCCTCCTACTCGTGCATGTGTCCGTGATGTTGAAAAGAACGAAATTCTCTCTTATACCGGTGATGGCTGCTATTTTTATGCGGCATACACGGAAGGAGATACGGTTTACATTACCGGCGTTGTCATGGAGCACCGCGACACCATTCGTATCTTTAAGAGTGAAGATCTGGTGAATTGGGAATCCTGGGATCTTTTCACAAGACCCGGCTGGACATATTATAATACCGGTCTTACCAAAGGTCCTGACGGCTATGTGCTTTTGATGGAGTGCAGCAGCCCCAAGGATGTTGTAGGTGTACCGTTTACGCATTTCTTCGCATCTTCTCCCGACCTGAAGAACTGGAGCTTCTTTGATAATGAGAAGAGCTCTTCCAAGGATTATTATACCGGTGGTCCGTGGCTGCGGTATTCACGTGGTTATTATTATATGTTTGTGTGTGGACTTCTGCCCACCCGTAGGTATAGTCACCTGCTGTACCGCTCCAAAGACCTGGAAAACTGGGAGGTTGGTTACTATAACCCCATTTTGATGCCCAGTAATGACGACAGGTTGATTTCTCCCAACTGCACTGAAACAGATCCTGCGTTCTTTGAAGAGATCAAGACCGGTTTCATTTCCAACAACTCCGACATTGATATGTGCGACTGGCAAGGCAAGACTTATATTAACTACCTCGTCGGTAATCAGATGGGTTTCTACTATATGGCAGAAGCGCAGTATGACGGAACGGTGGATGAGTTCCTTGCGGCAAACTTTGAATAACATGATTTTTTCAAATTCTTGAGATAAACAACAGGAGGCAATATGAAAAAGACGAAGTTTCAGAAGTTCATGATCAGCATGAAAAAGAGCTGGATGCTGCATTTGATGGCACTTCCCGCTGTTATTGCGGTGGTCATCTGGTCCTACATTCCCAAGGTCGGTATCTTGAT
>JAZQHM010000011.1:0-19956 GCA_045540575.1 Faecousia sp.
GATGAGCGACAGCGCCCAGGTCCATAACTTCCTGAACGTTGGTCTCAGCCAGCATAGCGAAACCGGTCTGACGGCAGGCGTAAACGTCGGAGTGATCACCGAAGATGTTCAGGGCCTGTGCAGCGACGGTACGGGCGGAAACGTGGAACACGGAGGGCAGCAGCTCGCCGGCGATCTTGTACATATTGGGGATCATCAGCAGCAGACCCTGAGAAGCAGTGTAGGTGGTGGTCAGGGCACCGGCAGCCAGAGAGCCGTGAACGGTACCTGCAGCACCAGCCTCGGACTGCATCTCAACGACCTTCACAGTGTCGCCAAAGATGTTCTTCCGGCCGGCAGCGGCCCACTGGTCAACGTTGTCGGCCATGGGGCTGGAGGGGGTGATGGGGTAGATGCCAGCTACTTCAGTAAATGCGTAGCTAACGTGGGCGGCAGCGGTATTGCCGTCCATAGTCTTGAATTTTCTTGCCAAGATATGATACCTCCTAAAGTATTCATTATTTTGCTTCTATATCATAGCACTTTCTTTTCGTTTTGTAAAGCCGAATTGTGCTTACTTTCGAGGAAAAATGTGCATAAAAAATCAGCACAAAAAAGATGACGGTCCCAAAAAGGACCGTCACAGTATGATTGATGCAGAGCATTAGCCCGGATCAGAATCCAGGAGCTTCGTCTCTGCGACTTCCCAGATGCCGGTGTCCTCCCATTTCAAAAGGACTGCAACCGGCTTTCCGGACAGCGTTTTGGTGCTGACCCATTGGGCATTTGCCACACCGAGATCGTATTCATCTATTGTGAAAATGACGGTCTGCTCAGCAAAGGGGGATATGCCGGCGCTCAGCAGTTCAAAGGGCTGGCGAAATTCTTGTCCAAGCAGAGCCAGCCCCAATATCAAAGCCAACGCAAGAACGGCGATAATGGCGATCTTGGCAACCTTGGGAATCTCTACCACAGGGGGATCCTTGACGTAATGGGCGTGGTAAATAGCAGATGCATAATTCTGCCGCTTTTGTTCGGTGTTGTCGATTTGGTGGATCATATAGCAAACCTCCTTTTTTGGTTACGAAAAAGCACACGGGTAGGTGCATTCTACACCGCCGTGTGCTTCATTTGGAGATTATAAGCGTTAACTGCGTCAAAGGACGCAGGCAAGCACTACGGCGGCGGAAAGCTTTATGATTTCTGTTACCATGGTACTCACCCTTTCTGCTTTGTTTGATACTATTATATAGGAAAACGGCAGCTATGTCTATATAAAAACGAACACACTTTTGGCAAAAAATACTATTTTACAAAGATAAGCCTGTGATCCGGTTGCCATGCTTCGAAAAACACTTGTCATTTCCCGGGAAATGGAGTATGATGTTATAAATTGTGCAAAAAGGGGAGAATGCTATGATCTGCAGCGTGAAAACATTGGGCATCAATGGCATCCGCGGCAACGCTGTGGTGGCGGAGTGCTATATTTCCAACGGATTGCCCGGCTTTGATATCGTAGGTCTTCCCGATGCGGCAGTAAAAGAGGCGCGGGAGCGTGTTCGTGCTGCTGCGAAGAATTCCGGGCTTACTTTCCCCACAAGCCGCATTACGGTGAATTTGGCGCCTGCTAACCTCAAAAAAGCGGGTACCCATTTTGATCTTCCTATTCTGCTTAGTATTATGGCTGCTGCCGGTGGTGCGCGCAGACCGAAATCCACCAGCGCCTTTATCGGCGAGGTGAGCCTTGACGGACAGCTGCGTGCTGTGCCCGGTGTTTTGCCTATGGCGATTGCTGCTAAGAAAGAGGGAATCCAGGCGCTTTTTGTGCCCTATGAAAACGCTGCGGAAGCGACCCTTGCCCACGGACCTGCGGTTTACGGCATTCGCTCTGTACGGGAATTGGTTGCCGCTCTTAATGGAGAAGCGCAGTTGCAGGAAGAACCTATTTGGGTGCCTGAGCGCTCGCAGATTCCCCAGCCGGATTTTAAGGATGTGCTGGGGCAGGAGCATGTAAAGCGTGCGCTGGAGGTGGCAGCCGCGGGCAGCCACAATGTGCTGCTTATTGGACCGCCCGGCTCGGGTAAAAGTATGCTTTCCAAGCGGCTTCCGTCTATCTTGCCGGATATGAGCTGGGAGGAATCGCTGGAGGTCAGCCAAATCTATTCTGTAATGGGTCTGCTGACGGCAAAAGAGCCTCTTGTAATGCACCGTCCTTTCCGTAGCCCTCACCATACCATTTCCAATGCCGGTCTTGCCGGCGGCGGTACGAACCCAAAACCGGGTGAAATTTCCATGGCACATAAGGGTGTGCTGTTTTTGGACGAATTGCCGGAGTTCCGAAAGGATACCTTAGACATGATGCGCCAGCCCCTGGAGGACGCGCAGGTCACCATTTCCCGGGTTTCCGGTGCGGTGACGTATCCTGCGGAATTTATGCTTGTTTGCGCCATGAATCCCTGCAAATGCGGCTGGTACGGCGATGTTTCCGGTCGTTGCACCTGCTCAGAACAGAGTATTTTGAATTATCGCAGCCGGATCTCCGGTCCGCTGCTGGATCGCATTGACATCATTGTGGAAGTCCCGGCTGTGGAATTTGAGCATTTGCGCAACCGGGCTGAAGCAGAGCCATCTGCCAATGTTAAGGGTAGGGTGGATGCTGCGCGGAAAATTCAGCAGACACGGTTTTCTTCCGGCAGTATGTGCAATGCCAGGATGGGTCCCAAGGAAATGCGCAGTTTCTGCGAGCTTTCTGACGAGTGCGCTGAGCTTATGAAACAGGCGTTTGATGCGCTGGGATTGACCGCAAGAAGCTACGACCGTATTTTGAAGGTTGCCCGTACCATTGCCGATCTTGACGGCAGCGAAAACATTCAGCCTCAGCATATCGCCGAGGCGATCCAGTACCGCACGGTGCATTTAGGAAATCAGTAAATGAGGTAAAACCATGAAAGAAATCTTTTTGTTAAAGCTGGGCGAGATCGTCCTGAAGGGCGCCAATAAGCGCCAGTTTGAAAGCAAGCTGCGGCAGAATGTCCGCCGCAGAATGAAGCACTATGGCAATTTTGATGTGTATATCATGCAGTCCACCGTCTATGTCGAGCCTATGGATGAAATGGCAGATGTGGAAGGCGCGTGGGAAGCCTGCCACAGCATTTTCGGTGTGGTGAGCCTTTGCCGCTGCCGCCCCTGCGATAAGAATCTGGATGCCATTTTTGAAGCTATCGAGAATTATCTCGGTGATGATTTGGATTGTGCCAAGTCTTTCAAGGTAGAATCCAAGCGCTCTGACAAGGCATTTCCCATGACCTCTATTCAGATCTCTCAGGAGATCGGTGGTCGCCTGGCAGAAGCCCATCCTACAGTAGAGGTGGATGTGCACAGACCGGATTATACGGTATTTGTCGAGGTGCGTGACCTTGCTGCCTATGTTCACGGTCCTGCCGAGCCCGGTGCAGGCGGTCTGCCCACTGGTGTGGGCGGTCGCGCAATGTGCTTGCTTTCCGGTGGTATCGATTCGCCGGTGGCGGCGTATATGATCGGCAAGCGGGGTGTAGAAATCGAGTGCGTTCACTTTTTCTCTTATCCTTATACCTCTCAGCTTGCGAAGGACAAGGTCATTGAGCTGGCGCGGCTGGTTACCAAGTACAGCGGGCGCATGACCTTAAACGTGGTTTCCTTTACGGAAATTCAGGAAGCGATCCGGGATAACTGCCCCGAGGAATTCTTCACCCTCATTATGCGCCGCTTCATGATGGAGATATCCATGCGCATTGCCAAGCATGATGGCTGCGGCGCGCTGATCACCGGTGAAAATTTGGGTCAGGTGGCAAGTCAGACCATGGAAGCCATGACCGTCACCGGCGCGGTGGTGGATATTCCCATCTTCATGCCTCTTGTGGGCATGGATAAGGAAGAGATCGTTACCATTGCCCGGAAGATCGGTACTTTGGAGACCTCCATTTTGCCCTATGAGGATTGCTGCACGGTATTTACGCCCAAGCACCCCAAGACAAAGCCCACCCTTGCCCAGCTTGAAAATGCGGAGCGCAAGCTGGACCGCCAGGCTTTGATCGAAAGAGCGCTCCAGAGCATTGAAAGAATTAAGGTGGCTTACCATGACGAAGGCATCTAAAGTAATCGAGGCGCTTCACGGCAAAAGCCTTGCCACGGCGGAAAGCTGCACCGGCGGTCTTATTGGCGGTGCGTTGACGGCAGTAGCCGGTGCGTCCAATGTCTATAAGGGCGGCATCGTTTGCTATCAGAATTCTATTAAGCAGCGGTTGCTGGGTGTGGACGAGCAGGTGCTGCGTACCTTTGGCGCGGTATCGGCGCAGGTTGCTATGGACATGGCGGCAGGCGCAAGAATGACGCTGAATGCAGACTACGCTGTGTCTGTTACCGGTCTGGCAGGTCCCGGCGGTGATGATTTCGGAAATCCCGTGGGTACGGTGTTTGTTGGTTTTGCAGATGAAAATGGTGCTTCCTGCGAGGAATTCCACTTTGCAGGAGACCGCGACAGTGTGCGCCTCCAGGCGGTGGATGCCGCGCTGGAATTGGTTTTGAAGCGGATATAAAAAATCTCCGGGATAACCCGGAGATTTTTTCGTTAAGATTATGCTGCAGGTCCGGCGGTGATGATTTCTGTGCGGATCAGCTGGTCGTTTTCATTGTAAAGTCTTACGGTAACCGGCTGCCCGTTGGTATCATAGCCGCTGCACCGCCGCATCAATTCGTGAAGCCCTGCGGAATTGACCGAAGAAATGCCGGTATCTTGAGCATAAATTGGAAGAATGAAGAAACCGTCATGTTCCCGCAGCGCCTCGGCGGAAAAAGTGTTTTTGATGATTTGATTATGCTGATAAGTGATCTCCACTTCGATTTCTGCCCGCTTGGCTTTGGGTTCTGCATCAAATAAAATCAGATTCAGCGGCATGAGAGTCCCTATTGTATTTGTCATGGGGAAAGAACCGGGCACGGCATACAGCGCCATATTTTCCGTTCTTTCGTACCAAGCAAAATCAGAAACGCGATCTTCACGATTGTAGGAGAAAATGGTATAAATGTGCTCCGTGCGTCCGACGATCACATTTTCATAAAAGGGGGATTCCTGCTGAAATTCAGCGATGATCTCGCTTGGACCAACCATATTCCACATTTCTGCCTGCCGCAGCGCCATTTTAGCGCTCAGAGGCGGGCAGCCGCAGATCACGTAGGAAAGAAGTACGATCATGATCATGGCAGCCAGCAAGATGAAAGCCTTCTTCCGGTGTGAGGTGTCCTGCCATTTACTAAAAAGCTTATTCACTTGCGCCACCTCCTGTCAGATCAATCCGCAGGGCATAGTTCCTGCCGTCTGCTTCGTATAGAATGTCTACCCATTCCACTCCGTCCGGCTCAAAGGCAACCAACTGGGCATCAAAAAGCCATGTAAAGGGACTGCTGTGGAAATTCTGTCCAGATACAAACCGATCCTCTTCTGCAACCAGAACCTTGTTCAGGCTGGCATATTCTCTTCCGAGATTATCCCGCGCAGTGATAAAATTTGTGAAGCTCGGCTGGATATCACCATGCAGTAGCGATCGAATGTTTAGCTGGAAGAAGAGGTAGCCATATTCGGTGGATGTGCGCCAGAAAGAGGCTTTGTCCAGCGTGACGCGCCAGCCACTGTCGGAAAAATGGCTGCCCGGCTCGAGATACAGCTCCTTTTTCCAATCATAAATGGCGGTGTCCGTATAAGGGTTAAAATATTGGTATTCCGGCTGCCGATATTGATTACCGAAAGCGGGCAAAGCGGTCCAAAGTGTGACGAAGAGCGCAACGACAGCCACTACGATACACAGCCATTTTGCAATGCTGTAGGCATAGCCCCAGAAGGGTCGGTGAATGGCGGCAAGATAGTCTGCGATCTCGTAGGGGTCACCCATGACCGCACATGCCTTTTTTGCGGCGGCATCCTCGTCCATGCCCTGGGCAAGAAAATCCTCGCAGCGGTCGTCAAGATGCTGGCGCAGCTCCAGATAGACCTTTTCCCGATCCGGCGGATACTTGATTTTCTGCACCGCGTGGATGCACCAATGGGTTAGTTCAACATGCTGCATACTGCCACCTCACGCACCGGCGCAGCCCAGCACGGCGTTGACCTTTTCGCTGAAGAGCCGCCATTCCTTTTCCTTGTGCTCAAGCTTTTGCCGACCTTCCTCGGTCAGACGGTAGTAGCGGCGCTCCCGACCGTTGGGGGCTTCCTTTGTGTAGCCGCACACCAGCTTTTCCTTTTCCATTGCATGGAGCAGGGGGTAGAGCGTACCTTCCTTCAGTTGGAAGGTGTCATCCGAGCGTTTGGCAAGGGTCTCCACCATTTCGTAGCCGTACTTGTCGCCATCCTTCAGAAGCGAAAGCACCAGCATAGGTGTACTGCCGGAAAGCAGGCTTTTTTCAAATTTCATATGTAGCACCTCCATACCTAGATGTTCTAGGTATATTATACATAGATAATCTAGGTATGTCAAGTAAAAATAAACAGCACCCAAATATGGGTGCTGTTTTCCTTAGGTTTTGGGTGTGAAATTGACCACAACATCCATTTCCGTCAGTGCGGAAACATTGGATACGGGGTTGCCGTAAACATTCACGGAGATTAACTTGTGGCACTCGGCAAGAGCATCGACAGAGGATATTTTGTTATAATCCATCAACACATTGTTTAGATTCTCGTAGCCTGCAAGGGGAGAAAGGGAAGTCAATGCGTTATACGAGCCGTCGATGGTCACCAACGCGCAGGCCTTTCCCCAGTTGGGCAGCTCTTTGACCTGATTATGGGAGAAATTCAGATACTGCAAGCTTTTCAGCGCAGACAGCGCTGCAATATCCGACAGCGTGTTATTGGAAACATCCAGCTCCGTCAGCAGCGTGCAGCTGCCGATGGGGGAGACGTCTGTCAAAGCGTTGTAGGAGACATCCAGCTTTGAAAGATTTTTCATATTTTCCATGCCGGTAAGGGCATCAATTTTGTTGTTGCCGAGGTTCAGTTGGGTCAGTTTCACGCAGCCGGAGATGGGAGCCACGGAGGCAAGAGAATTGAAAGAGACATCCAGCTCCTGTAAGTTTTCAAGGGCACTTAAGGCATTGAGATCCTCCAGCGCATTATGATTCATATCCAGCTTTTCCAAGGATGTCATAAACGACAGCGCAGAAATGTCGCGGATCATATTGTTGCTCAGATCCAGCTGCTTCAAATGCTTGGCAGAGGAAAGGTTTTGGATACTGGAAATGTTGCAATTTGAAAGGGTCAGCTTCTCCAGCTTTGGAAGAGATCCAATGGCAAGAAGATCCTGCGTAGATATCAAACAACCCTTCATAGTCAGTTCCGTAAGCTCGGAAAGGGAGGAAAGGCTGCTCCAGCCGTCAATGGTGCTGTTTTCCACTGTCAGAGTTTTCAGACCTGTCAAGTATGCGAGATCTGCGCTTGACTTGGCATTTATCGGCATGACAAGGTCGGTGATTGCCCACAAATCATCGGTTTTCAGAATTGTATTATCGCCAACCTCCAGCTTCTGGCGTACAATCTTGTCGATCACAGGGTCTGAAAGGGTGATCTCTTCCACCACACCGTGTACCACGTACTCGTAATATGCCAGAGGGCTTACAAGACCGTTATCTCCCACAACCAGGGCTTGAACCTTGTTCTCACCGCCGGAAAGGGTCACAGTATTTTCACTTTGGGTTTTGGTAGAGGGATACGTACCGTCGGAGGTCATGTAAAGCGTGCCGCCGGCATACTCAAACGTTACGGTCATGTACTGTCTGTAATAACCGGATTGGGCAGAGGCAACAGGAGCTGCGGGGCGCATGGCATCCAACTGCTGCTTGATTTCTTCGTTCGTCACATTGTCCAGCAAGGAAATGGCGTCCTTCGGCTTGTCCTGCATCACATAGGTTTTGGAAAGAGCAATGTAAAGCTCTGCAGAGCCACCATCCTTGATTGCCCGGCGGAGGGTTTGCTCTGCCTTGGTGAAATCGCCCACAGATAAAAACTGCTGCGCCATTTCAATCGCCACATCGTCGTTTCCGCCGGAGTAGCTATAGGCTGCATCATAAAGCCAAGCGGCATAGGCTTGATTGCCACGGGACTCGAAAAAGCGTGCACTGTCTATCAGCATATCCCGGGTAAAATCCCGGTCATATATAAATAAGTACCATATAATGCTGAGGATTACAACGATCGCCAGCAGGATCGGAAAAATCCGTTTCAAATAATGTTTCATAAAAGCGCTCCGTTTCGCGGTATTCTGTCATAAATTATACTAGCCGACAGCATTGCTGTCAAGCAGAGGGTTAAAAATGGAAAGGGATTCGACACATCCCGGCAAAATCCAAAACCGGACATTGGTAGAATGCATTTAGGAGGGATACCAATGAAAAAACAATGGAAAGAGGTTTTTGCTGCAGCGATTTTAGGGCTGATTCTGCCAAGGGTGATGCTGAGTGTTGACATTTCGGGGCAAAGCCTGCAAAAGCCGGAAACCACACAAGCAGCCACAACGCTACCGACAGAAAATCAGCAAACGCTGAATGAGTCTATTTATATTCCGGTGCAAGCAGCCGCCGGAAAGGTAAAGACTATAAAACTGGAAGAATACACACTAGGTGTGCTGCTTGCGGAAATGCCGGCATCATTTGAACTTGAGGCGCTGAAAGCGCAAGCTGTGGCAGCAAGAACCTATGCACTTCGCCGCATGAAGCTTCAGGACAAACACAGAAACTCCGTATGTACAGACAGCACTTGCTGTCAAGCATATGTATCCAGAGAAGACTACTTGAAAAACGGAGGTAATCGTGCAGATGTCGCGAAAGTATCTCAGGCGGTCAGAGAAACTGCCGGGATGGTGCTTACCTACGAAGGGCAGCTGGCGGAAACTACGTATTTTTCCTGCTCCGGCGGCAGGACGGAAGATGCACTGGCAGTCTGGGGGACGCAGATTGCTTATTTGCAGGCGGTAGACAGTCCCGGGGAAGAAAATGCAAAATACTACACCGGCAGTACATTTTTTTCAGCAGAGGAATTTTGCCGTGCATTGGGAAGAAATCTGGAGGGAAGCCCGGATAGCTGGTTGGGAAAGGTAGCTTATACTGACGGTGGCGGGGTGGACATGATGTTTATCGGCGGCATCAGCTATCCCGGTATCCAGCTTCGGCAGCTGCTGGAACTGAATTCCACGGCATTCGCAATGAAGGCGGAAAAAGGAGGAATTACCGTGACGACCCGGGGAAAAGGACACCGGGTGGGCATGAGTCAGTACGGTGCGGAAGCCATGGCAGTGGCGGGAGGGAGTTATCAACAAATACTTTCTCATTATTATCCCGGCACGGAGATTGACAAACTGTCGGATATTGAGTAGAATGATGTAAATTCTGCTTGAAAGGGGGATGTCTATGCCTATCCGGATACCCAACGATCTGCCTGCCGCCGCTGCGCTGCAGCAGGAGAATATATTTGTCATGCCTCAAGACCGGGCAATTACGCAGGACATCCGTCCGCTGGAAATCGTACTTCTGAATTTAATGCCCACCAAGATCGTTACGGAGACCCAGCTGACCCGTCTTTTGGGCAATACGCCCCTGCAGGTGAACCTGGAGCTGATGCATACCACATCCCACCGATCTAAAAACACTCCTCAGGAGCATATGCTTTCCTTCTATAAAAGCTTTGACGAGCTGAAGCACCGCAAATTTGACGGCATGGTCATCACCGGTGCTCCGGTGGAGCACATGGACTTTGAAGATGTGGACTACTGGCAGGAGCTGACGGAAATCATGGAGTGGAGCAAAACCCATGTCCACAGCACCTTCCATATTTGCTGGGGTGCACAGGCAGGTCTATATTACCACTACGGCATCAACAAGCAAGAGCTGCCGGAAAAGCTGTTCGGTGTTTTCAAGCATAAGGCAGATTATAAGCGGGCGATTTTGCTTCGGGGTTTTGACGATACATTCTGGGTGCCTCATTCCCGCCATACAACTGTGCGCAGAGAAGACATCGAGGCAGTACCGGAACTGAAGATTCTGGCATCTTCCGAGGAATGCGGTGTGTACGCAGTTATGAACAAGGGCGGTCGGCAGATTTTTGTCACCGGTCACTCTGAGTATGATGCAGACACCTTGGAAAAAGAATATCTGCGGGATAAGAACCAGGGGCTTCCTATCCATGTGCCGGAAAACTACTACCCCGATGACGATGACACGAAAGAGCCTATCGTTCGCTGGCGGGGTCACGGCAATCTGCTGTTTTCCAACTGGCTGAACTATTTTGTTTATCAGACTACGCCTTACGACATCATGGCAATCGGCGAAGAAGAATAAAAACTGTGCCGCCTCTTTTGAGGCGGCACTTACTATTTACGGAAACGCAAGAATCAAAGATGCAAGAAGCGTAATGAACACGGCGAAAAATCCGGTGCTGAGCCAAAGACTTCTCTGTTTCAGCAGCTCCTTGGAAAGATATAGCAGAGCTAAGGCTGCCACTGCCAGCAGCATCGCAAGGATGGCAAGCACTACTTTCAGCCAAATAACACCTGCAATGGCGAAAATCAGATACAGCACAAATAACGCGCCATCGGCAATCAGCGCCTTGGTAAGCATGCTTTCCAGTTCCTTGTAGCGGTTGCGATTTTGAGCCATGGGAAATCCTCCAAAAATTACTTGGGTCATTTATAGCACAATTTGCCGAAAAAAGCAATCCCATTTTCCTGCGCAGCGTTGCCGCTTTCGGGAAATCGTGGTATAATTGTAGTAAATGAAGCATAGAATGAACCGCTGTTTTGAAAGGAGTGACGAACATGAAGCTGACGATTGATGGTCGAAGTATTACCGTAAAACCCGGGCAATCGCTGCTGGATGCGGTAAAGGCACTGGGCTTGACTACGGGGAAACTTTCCACAGACCCGCTGGCGGCGAAGATCGCAGGTGAAGTGTTTACCTTGAATTACATACCTTTGCGTCAAAAGGATGCTCAGACAGATCGCCCCTCCATGCGCAGGGCGATGGCGGCATCTAACGGTATTGTGCATTTGCTGCGATATAGCGACCCTACCGGTAAGGATGCTTATGTCCGTACGGCTCAGTTTGTGCTGTTTCTGGCGATTTGGCAGCTTTGGCCTAAGGCAAGGGCGAAAATGAATTGCACCGTTGGTGCAGGACTTTTTGTGCAGGTGGATGGCGCAGAAGATTTCTCTGCCGAAAAGCTTAAAAAGCAGGTAGAATCCATCGTTAAGCAGGATATTCCGCTGCTTCGCAGCCGGATATCAACTGCCGATGCAATCCTGCGGTTTGAAAAGCAGGGGCAGCTTGATAAGGCGAGATTATTGCGCTTGCGTGAAAAGGAATACTTTGATATGTATTCCTATGGAGATTTTGCGGACTATTACTATGGCGAGCTTGCGCCCTCCACCGGCTATCTTCGCACATGGGATATCCGCAGCGCACCGGGCGGTTTTCTTTTCATTTTCCCCGATGACTTGGAACCGGATCGTGTGGCGGAGTATCACGATATGCCGAACTTTTACAGCGTCTATTCCGAAGGAGAGCGCTGGGGTGAGCTGATGGCATGCGAAAATGTGGCGGATTTGAACGATCTGACCCAATCCGGCGGAATTCGGGAGCTGATCCGCGTTAACGAGGCGCTGCATGAAAAGCGGTATGCCCAGGTGGCAGATATGGTTTGCCAGCGAGGCGCCCGGGCTGTTATGCTGGCTGGACCCAGCTCTTCGGGAAAGACCACCTCTGCAAACCGCCTTGCTACCCAGCTGCGCGTTCACGGCAAAAAACCGGTGCTGATGAGCCTTGACGATTACTATGTCAATCGGGATACCATCCAGCCGGGTCCCGACGGAAAGCTGGACTTAGAGCATATCAACACCATCGATACGACTCTCTTCGGTGAGCATCTTGAGAAACTGCTGAGGGGAGAGACGGTGGAAATTCCCACCTTCAATTTCAAAACCGGCAAACGGGAATGGAATGGTCATAAGCTGCAGCTTTCTGAGCAGACAGTGATCATTGTAGAGGGTCTGCACGCGCTAAACCCTGTTCTTTTGCCTGCAGATTTGGATAAGAACAAGGTCTTCCGGCTCTATGTAAGTCCGCTGCTGCCGCTGAATCTTGACGACCACAACCGAATCCCCACATCTTATTTGCGGCTGCTTCGCCGAATCGTGAGAGACTACGAAAGCCGCGGCACTACGGTAGAAAAGACCATCGCTATGTGGGACAGCGTCCGCAGGGGAGAGAAACGCTGGATTTTCCCCTATCAGGAAAATGCGGATGTCATTTTCAACAGCTCTACGCTTTACGAGCTGGCGGTGCTGAAAAAGCACATTTTCCCACTGCTGACAGCGGTGCAGCCGGAGGATGAAAGCTACGATGCCGTCCGGGGCATCGTAAAGATCCTAAACTATGTCCGGGAAGCGGATGTGGACGATGAGATTCCGCCAACCAGCCTTGTGCGGGAATTCATCGGCGGAAACAGCTTTTATAAGTAAAAAAATAGCGCCCTCGGGCGCTGTTTTTCTTTGTGCAGAATTGGCAATAATGGTATTGCGGCAAAAAACCTTGCAATAAGAAAAAAATGGTGATATAATACTTAAAATTATCATGGGTAAGACTGTGTAAGGAGCTATTATGGGACAGCCGCAATATCGCCTGGAGGGTATCGTGCGTACCCGCTCGGAGCAGATGGAGGATTTTGAAGGTCCTCTGGATGTTATCTTTCTGCTGCTGAGCAAGAACAAAATAGAGATCCAGGATGTGTCCATTACGGCGATTCTGGAGCAGTATCTGGCATACCTTGACGAGATGAAGCGGCTGGATATGGAGATTGCCAGTGAGTTTATCACTATGGCATCCCACCTGATGCTCATCAAGACGAAAATGCTGCTTTCTGCTGCCGAGCAGGCAGAAGCGGAAAGTGAGCTTGATCTTCTGCGTCAAAATCTTTTGGAGCGCCAGCGCAAGGAAGCCATTGAGCAGATTCGTACCGCCATTACCTGGCTGGAGCCCCGCAATGAGATCGGTCGGAATATTTTTACGAAACAGCCGGAGCCGCTGCGCAAGGACCAAACCTACCGCTATCAGCATGAAACAGCAGACCTTTTGCATGCGCTGGATGAAATGGCGGAGCGCAATCAGCGCCGCCTGCCGCCGCCTACGGTCAACTTTAAAGGCATCGTTGGCAAGGAGCGGTATCCCGTCAGCCGCAAAACTGGCGAGATTCTGCGAAGACTCATTTTGCGCGGTGTGGAAAAGCTGATGAATCTTTTTAAAGGCAACAAGACTCGCTCTGAGGTGGTTGCCACATTCATTTCGGTGCTTGAAATGTGTAAGACCGGTTCTGTCGTGCTGGAAGGCGATGTAAACGGCGATGATCCGGATGTCAGACTGGTTGATGAATCCAAGGTAAACATGGAGGTGGGCGTAGATGGAACAAACTGAATTGCAGCGTGCTATTGAGGCGATCCTCTTCGCCGCAGGTGAGCCGGTAGAGGCTTCCCGCCTTGCCATGGCACTGGAAGCAGATGAAAAGGATATTGTCGCCGCAGCGGATGCGCTGGCAGATGAACTGGCGTTTGCGCGTAGAGGCATTCGTGTGCTGAAGCTGGAAAAAGGGTATCAGATGGTATCCTCAGGCGAAATGGCAGACTATATTACCAAGGCGCTGGAGACCCGCAAGCCGCCGAAGCTTTCTTCCTCTCAGCTGGAGACGTTGACCATTATTGCCTATTATCAGCCCGCCACCAAGACTCTGGTGGAGCAGATAAGAGGTGTGGACAGCTCTTATTCCGTGGGCGCACTGCTGAATAAAAAGCTTATCGAGGAAGCAGGTCGCTTAAATGTGCCCGGTCGTCCCATTCAGTATAGGACCACTCCGGATTTCCTGCGCACCTTTGGTATCAGCTCTTTGGAGGAGCTGCCACCCATTGAGAAGATCAATTTCGGCGAGCCGGATCAGCTGACCATTGAAGAGCCTGCTGAAGAAACAACTCAGCCGGCAGAGGAAAGCTGATGGGCTGGCTGATCGCGCTGGCAGTGATTGCAGGTTTGGCGATTCTGCCGCTGGGAGTCAGTGCAAATTATGCCCAAAGCGGAGCCCGGGTCCTGCTGATCGTCGGACCGATCCGCATAACGCTTTACCCGGGCAAAAACAAGAAGTCCCACAAAAAAGCAGAAAAGAAAACGGAAAAAGGCACAGCAGCCCAAGGACAAACTGCTGATAAAAAAGGCGGCGCGTTATCGGACTTTTTGCCCCTTGTCCGTGCGATTTTGGACTTTTTGGTGGATTTTCGCCGGAAGATTCGGGTGAAAACCTTGCAGCTGCAGCTTACCCTTGCCGGAGATGACCCCTGTGATCTTGCTGTGAATTACGGCAGAGCATGGGCAGCAATAGAGGGCTTGATGCCCCAGCTTGACCGGTTTTTTGTTATAAAAGAGCAAAAAATCGATGTTGCCTGCGACTTTACCGCAGACACTACGGTTGTGTATGCAAGACTGGATATTACCATTACCCTTGGCAGACTCTTGGTGATTGCTCTGCGGCATGGCGCAAGAGTTCTGCGTGAATTTACAAGAATTGTGAAATTAAGAAAAGGCGGTGCACTACAATGAGCCAAACTCTTCCCAATATGCTGGAAAACACCATTGCCAAGATCCGCGAAATGGTGGACGTCAATTCTGTTGTGGGTGAGCCCATCACCACAGCTGACGGCATTACCATTATCCCCGTTTCCAAGGTCAGCGTAGGCTTTGGCGGCGGCGGAAGCGACTATGTTTCCAAGAATGCAAACAAGCAGGAAAATCCCTTCGGCGGCGGTGCCGGCGGCGGTGTGAAAGTGACTCCCGTTGCATTTCTGATCATCAAAGAGGGCAATGTCCGCATGCTGCCTGTTACAGCTCCTGCAAACACCACAGCAGACCGCCTTGTGGAGCAGGTGCCGGATGTGCTGGATCGCATTTCCGCATTTATTGACTCCAGAACGGAGAAAAAGGGCGAATAATTTTCCTTTTCGGGGCAAAACTAGCCCCGGGTGAGGAAAATGAAGAAGATTATCATCAGAACGGCGGCTGCGCTTTTGGCTGCCGTTCTGCTTTTACCGTGCCGGGCAAACGCAATCAGCGCGCAAAAGGCGATCTTGATGGACGCGCAGACCGGCAGAGTCTTGTACGAAAAGGCGGCAGACAGCCGTAGCCTGATCGCCAGCACCACGAAAATTATGACTGCTCTGATCGTCTGCGAGCAGTGCAATGTGTTGGATCGGATGCGTATTCCCAAGGAAGCGGTGGGCATTGAAGGCTCGTCCATGTATTTGAAAGAGGGCGAAGTGCTTACCCTGCAGGAGCTGCTGTACGGCTTGATGCTTCACAGCGGCAATGATGCGGCGGTGGCACTGGCAATTTATTGCGGGGGTACAGTAGAGGGCTTTGCCCAATTGATGAACGACAAAGCGCACCGCCTGGGTCTTACCGGCACCCACTTTGAAAACCCCAACGGTCTGGATAGCCCCAACCATTATTCGACAGCCCGGGATCTGGCAGTTTTAACTGCCTATGCCATGGAAAACCCCATATTTGCCCAAACGGTGTCTACAAAGAATGTGCGCGTCGGTCAGCGCAGCCTTACCAACCACAATAAGCTTTTGTGGCGCGTAGAAGGGGCTGACGGCGTGAAAACCGGCTATACCAAGGCAGCGGGGAGGATTCTCGTTTCCTCTGCCCAGCGTGGCGGCAGACGGCTTGTGGCGGTTACTATTAACGATGGCAACGATTGGCTGGATCATGCTGCGCTGCTGGAAGACGGATTTTCAAAATACACCCTGCGCAGCATCATCAAAGAGGGAATTTGCCTTGGCAGCAGGGAAGTGATCTCCGGGGAAGAAGAAAGGGTGCGGCTTATGGCAGCGGACAGTTTCTCTTTCCCACTGTCGGCTGACGAGATTCCGGAAATCGTCATTTCCGGTCCGGAATTTGCCTACGCGCCAGTAGTTGCTGGGGAAGAGGCTGGCTTTGCCTATGTCTGCATTGAGGATAAATGTGTGGGGAAAGTACCCCTTGTGTACGAAATAACCATAGAAATCGAGCAGCCGCAAAAGAAAAAGCATTTTTGGGACGGCTGGTTTGGAGGATAAACATGAAAGAGCGATTGCAGAAGATTCTTTCTGCCCGGGGCGTTGCATCCCGCCGCGCTTCGGAGCAGCTCATAGCGGACGGAAGAGTGCTGGTCAATGGGCAGGTTGCTGCCCTTGGCGAAAGTGCAGACCCTGAAATGGATGAGATTTTGATTGACGGTCAGCCGTTGCCGGATGCGCAGAAAAAAGTATATCTGATGCTTCATAAGCCCCGGGGCTTTGTCACCACCCTTTCTGACGAGAAAGGGCGGCGAAATGCAGCCGAGCTGGTAGCAGATTGCGGCTTGCGGGTGTACCCCGTGGGCAGGCTGGATATGGACTCCGAGGGGCTGCTGCTGTTTACCAATGATGGCGATTTTGCCAATGCGCTGATGCACCCCAAAAAGGAAGTTGAGAAGATTTACGAGGTTTGGGTGCAAGGCTATCATGAGGGGATTCCTGCGCTGCTGCGCAGACCCATCGAATTGGACGGCTACCAAATCAAGCCGCCGAAGATAAAGCTTTTGCGTGCCGAAGGGGAGAAAGCAAGACTTTTGATTACCATCCATGAGGGCAGAAACCGGCAGATACGGCGCATGTGTGAGGCAGCAGGCTGCCGTGTCACCCGGCTGCGCCGCATTGCTGAGGGCAACATAGAATTGGGGGATCTGCGCCTTGGTACATGGCGCTACTTAACGGAAGAGGAGATTGCGGAGCTTGTATAAGCTCCGCAATTTTGCAATTTTGCAACTTCGCTCTTGCAAAAATGCAGGAATTCTGTTATGCTTGTATCCGATGAAAAGGAAAGCGAAGTGGTATATATGCAAAACGACATTCTGTCCATTCTGCAAAGTAAGGAACATACTTTTTCCAAAGGACAGCGCAGAATTTGCAATTTCATAACGGAAAGCTATGACAAGGCAGCATTTATGACCGCCAGCAAGCTGGGAAGCGCCGTTGGTGTTTCTGAGTCCACGGTGGTGCGTTTTGCCATGGAGCTTGGCTACGACGGCTATCCCGGTATGCAGAAGGCTATGCAGGAAATGGTTGCAAACCGCCTGACCTCTGTGCAGCGCATTGAGGTGACCAATGACCGCATCGGCGATCAGGATATCGTTTCCATGGTGCTGCAATCGGATGTTGACCGGCTGCGCCAGACAGCGGAGATTCTGGACCGCAAAGAGTTTCAATCCTCTGTGGATGCTCTGTTAAACGCAAAGCGGATCTACATTTTGGGTGTGCGATCTACTGCGCCGCTTGCAAATTTTTTGGGGTATTATCTGAACCATATTTTCCGCAATGTCCATATTATCACGGCTTCCGGCACCAGTGAGATGTTTGAAAGAATTGTAGGCTTGACATCAGAGGATGTTGTCATCGCTTACAGCTTCCCGCGTTACTCTTCCGCGACTACAAAGGGCGCTCAGTACTGCCGCAGCACCGGCGCTACCGTCATTGGTATTACGGACAGCCGCTTGTCACCCTTGGGTCAGAATTGTGACCATGTACTGCTGGCAAAAAGTGATATGCTGTCGCTGGTTGACTCCCTGGTTGCACCGTTGAGCGTTACAAATGCCTTGCTTGTTGCATTGGCAGCCAAGCGGGAAAAGGAGCTTACCAGTACATTTAACGAGCTGGAGCACCTTTGGGAAGAGTACAATGTTTATGAAAAGCGGGCGGATCGATGATGAAATTTGACGGAATCGTTGTTGGCGGCGGACCTGCGGGTATGTTTGCAGCCATTATGGCAGCCCGGCAGGGAAAAAAGGTGTTGCTGCTGGAGCGCAATGACCGTCTGGGCAAGAAGCTGCTGATTACCGGAAAAGGTCGCTGCAATGTGACAAATGATTGCCCGGATACAGAGGTTTTGCAAAATGTGCCCCGTAACGGCAGGTTTCTTTTCAGCGCCATGGCAGCCTGCCCTCCGAAGACGGTTATGGACTTCTTTGAAAGCTGCGGCTGCACATTAAAAACAGAGCGGGGAAACCGGGTTTTCCCGGTTTCTGATAAGTCCCAATCTGTTCTCGATGCTCTTCAAAAGGAATTGCGCAATGCCGGTGTGACGGTGAAAACTGCCAGGGTGCAGAAAATTCTGACACAGAACGGCTCAGTTACCGGTGTAAATACCGAGAAGGAAGAAATCCAATCTGATTGGGTCATTCTTGCTACCGGTGGCTTAAGCTATCCCACCACCGGCTCCACCGGCGACGGCTATAAAATGGCGCAGGAGCTGGGGCATACGGTGACACCTTGTGAGGGGTCACTTGTGCCGCTGGAAACAGCGGGGGAGGACTGCCTTAATATGCAGGGGCTGAGCCTTCGAAATGTGGGTGTAAAGCTGCTGAACGAGAAAGGAAAAGTTCTCTATAAAGATTTTGGCGAGATGCTGTTTACCCATTTTGGTGTGTCCGGTCCTACGGTGCTGAGTGCAAGCGCGCATATGAAAGGAAACTGCAGACTCGTAATCGACTTAAAACCTGCGCTGGACGAAAGCAAGCTGGATGCGAGAATCCTGCGGGATTTGGAAACCTACAAAAATCGCTCCATGGAGAATGCGCTTACGGACCTGTTGCCCCGGAGCATGATCCCGGTGGTGCTGCAGCGGCTGGGCATCGATCCTGGAATGCAAGCCAATGCCCTTACAAAGGTGCAGCGAAGAAGCCTTGTGGAGCTTTTAAAGGCATTTTCACTGGAAATTACGGGCAAGCGTCCGGTGGCAGAGGCGATCATTACCAGTGGCGGCATCAAGGTGTCGGAGATCGACCCCAAAACCATGGAATCCAAGCTGGTTGCGGGCTTGTACTTTGCCGGCGAGATTATTGATTGTGATGCCTATACCGGCGGTTTCAATCTGCAAATCGCATGGGCAACCGCCTATGCTGCAGCAATGGCAGTGAGCATGTAATAACAAGGGCTTTCGGGGCTGTAAAAAGCCCCGAAATTTCTTTTAAAATTATGAAAAAAATGCTTGACAAAGCAGGCACCTCTGTGTATAATAAAACCCGTCGCTGAGGTTTACAGCTCTGCGATACGGTTTGGGAGCATAGCTCAGCTGGGAGAGCATCTGCCTTACAAGCAGGAGGTCACAGGTTCGAGCCCTGTTGTTCCCACCATAGAATATGGCCCTGTGGTGCAGTCGGTTAGCACGCCAGCCTGTCACGCTGGAGGTCGACGGTTCGAGTCCGTTCGGGGTCGCCATAATGCATCTGTGGAGAGTGAAAACTCTCCACAATATGCCTCTGTAGCTCAGTAGGTAGAGCAGCGGACTGAAAATCCGCGTGTCGTTGGTTCGATTCCGACCGGAGGCACCACGGTTCCTTTTAGGAACCGAGATGCGGGTGTAGCTCATCCGGTAGAGCGCCACCTTGCCAAGGTGGAGGTAGCGAGTTCGAGCCTCGTCACCCGCTCCAATTTCTTACTCCGAGCCAGTTAAGGCTCGAACATTCAGATGTAACAGTCCGGTGGACTGTTACGCGCGACGGCTCGACGGAGCGCAACCTTAATTTTGCGGCAGCAAAATGCAAGCGAGCCTCGTCACCCGCTCCAGAAAAAGATAAGGAACGCACAAGCGTTCCTTATTTCATACGGTACCGTAGCCAAGTGGTAAGGCACGAGTCTGCAAAACTCTGATCCGCCAGTTCAAATCTGGCCGGTACCTCCAAACGAAAATCCGTTCACGAAAGTGGACGGATTTTTGTTTGTATTATTCACTATTCATTTTTCATCATTCATTATTCATTAAACCAGAACGGATTTTCAAATGAATAATGAATATTGAATATTGAATATTGAATATTGAACCGCTTCGCTGATGATTAATAAATAATTA
>JAZQHM010000012.1:0-2459 GCA_045540575.1 Faecousia sp.
ATCTACGGCGACAGCATCCAGAACTGGTTTGGTCACTATTTTGAACTGGTGACTGGTCAAGACATGAGCGAGGGACAAACTGCATTGATTGACCATTTGAGTCAGGATATCAGTCAGAGCAAAACCGTTGGTGAAACGACTGTGACGGTAGACTCTGTGACTGTTGGTGATGATAGCTTCTATTTGCTTCTGCGTGTCGAAGGTGTTGAGTTGTCCAACCGACACTCTTACAGTTTCGATGGTGTCACCTTGGAAGTTTCCCCTGACCCGATGGAAGGTGTTGGCGGAATTGGAAGTCATGGTATCCAGTACCAGGGCATGGACGGAGATGGTGCGGCTCTGTTGCTTATGGATTACTCCTATGCGACTCAAGAAGAATTTGAACTGGATACCACTCCCTTGGAAGTCCATCTGCTTCTGGAGGACTTCATGCGCAGCCCACAATCCGATAATCGCAAAATGATTACTGAGGGCGTATGGGAATTTAATTTTACCATCGACCGCAGCCAGCCGCCTGCAACCATCTCTCTGCCGGACACGGAAGTAATGGCAATGAACTTGGAACTGCGGGAGGAAGCTCCTATCATACTGAAGAATATTGAACTTACCAACACGGGAATTCGTTTTCAGTATGACTACCAGGAAGGCACTTACTCTATGGAGGCGCACCTTGAGGTTGTGTTGAAGAACGGGGCAACAATCGGTTACAGTGGTGGAAGCGGCACTCCGTTGGGAGACGGCACAACGCTCAACTGCTCTTATCAATGGATGATCCCTGTAAATCTTGATGAGGTGCAGGCTATCCGTATTGGTAGTGTCGAGATTCCGGTTGGGTAATCTCTACACAAGAAACATGAAAAAAGGCGCAGCTTCCGTCCGGAGGCTGCGCTTTTCTTTTGAAAATGGCGAACTGAAAATGAGCGGAAGATTAGCGAAACATACTTGGCAAGCAATGCACGGCGATAGCCACTCGTGCAAAATTTATAGGCCCCTGCCGAAGCAGGAGCCTATAAATCGCTTGTCTGGGAAACATCCCCGAACCCCTTTAACACAGATTTCATCTGTGGCCACGCATCGTTCCGACGCTAAATTGAGCACGATCATTCACGACCGTGCTCTTTTTCTTTGCGCTTCTCTCGTTCCTCAAGATCACGCAATTCTTCGTAATTTGCCTTATGAATGGTAAGGTCTCGCAGCTCATCACGAACTTTTTTGAGTTCGGCATACGCTTCCTTTTTTGCAGTTAGCAGGTCGGCAAATTCCACTTGCAGGCTCTTGACGGTCGGGAGCTTCTTCACTCCCATTTCATCAAAAGCCTTTTGAATATCAGTGATGCTTGTCCTATCGATTAACTCAAAAAATGGTGCTAATCTATCGTAGGTAATGATACATCGGAAATGGAACTACCTCGTACGGTTACACTGCTGAATCCACGGGGCGACAAGTGTTGCGTGACAAATCAAAACTCCCCCCATAGAGTCCTTACAAACAAAAAATGAAAGCAACTCATTAGCTATTCTGCTTTCTCATATAAAACAGATCAGCTTCATCTTTGGGAAGTACGCGTGAATAGTAAAAGCCTTGAATATAATCACACCCTGCTTCGCAGACACGCTGTTTCTCTTTTTCGCCTTCTACACCCTCGCACAGGACCTTCATACCCAGATCATGCCCTAATTTTGTTAAACCCTGCAGTAAGGCATTTCCTCTGGGCGTAGTAGATTTCAACAAAACGTGTCGATCAATCTTGATTATATCAATCGGATAGTCGCACAGGTCTTGCAGAGACGAATAGCCGCTTCCCAAATCATCCAGAGCAATCTTACAGCCCATTTTTTTACATTCAAGGATATTGCGGTAGGCAACTGTCGTATTATCCATCAAAGAATCCTCTGTTAATTCGATAATCAAACAGTCGTGAGGAAACTGATATCGCCCTAACACATCTTGGAACCGCTCTGCAAAATCGTTTCGGGATACGGTTAGTCTTGTAAAATTGCAAGACATCCACAAATGCTCTTTGCCGGTTATACTCCATTGATCCAACTGCTTGCAAGTCTCTTCCAGAATGTAAAAATCCAATTTATCGATAAGTCCGGCTGATTTCAGCGGCTCGATGAACGCCCCCGGAGATAGCAGCCCCTTCTCACGGCTTTGCCACCGAGTTAGAGCTTCTGCTCCTATAATTTTTTCGTTTTGGTCCACAATCATCTGCATATAGAGCAGGAACTCATGTTTTTCAAATGCACCCAACAGCTTTCGCTGGAGCTCAATTTTAGTTGTCTCACGGTTCAATAATGCTTGATCCACAAAAACATAAGGGCATTGATTATGAGCGGCAGCATTATATCCCTGCCTTGCGTTAAATACCGCTGTCTCTACCGACAGATTGGCGGTGTCTATCCAGAAAACACCGGCTCGGAATAAGATATGGTTTTCATCCAGAAAAGTGCCCTCAT
>JAZQHM010000013.1:0-12066 GCA_045540575.1 Faecousia sp.
ACTTCCAGGAGGGAGGGCGGCAGGACGATCTTGCGGATGGAGGATTTTGTTTTCGGTGTGGTGAACTGCAGCTCGCCTTTCACGGCGTTGACCTGTTTACTCACATTCAGCACGCCGGTCTGAAAGTCCAGATCGTCCCACTGGAGCGCTACGATCTCACCCCGCCGCAGGCCGGTGGCCAATTCCAGAAGGAAGAGTTCGTAGTACCCCTCCACCTTGGCTTGGATGAGGAACCGCTGCAGCTCGTCCCGGTCCAGTACCTGCATCTCCCGCGCCTTCTTGGGCGGGAGCTTGCAGCCGATGGCTGGGTTGGTGCGGATGAGCCCGTCCAGCTTTGCCTTCTCCAGCGCGGTGCGGCAGGTGGCGTGGCACATTCTTACCATCCGGTCGGAGAGTCCTTCACCGTAAAGCTCGGTGCGGATCTTCCGGCCGTTCTTTTTCAGCCGCCCGTAGAACTGCTGCAGGTCGTTCTGAGTCAGCTTGTTCAGTGGGATGTGGCCTAACTCCGGGTTGATGTGCAGGCGGATGCGACCCCAATAACCCTCCTGCGTGGAGGGGCGCACCTTGGGCTTGGCGTGGTTTTCAAACCAGTACACCATCCAGTCACCGAAGCGCATATCCGGTTTCACCTTGTCCGATTTGATACCGCCCAGCTCCGCCTTGAGGGCTTCCAGCTTCTCGGCGCACTCCCGTTTCGTTTTGGCCAGGACGTTTTTGGTTTTGGGATACCCCTTGTCATCGTAGCCGATGACGTAGCGCCCCTCCCACCGACCGTCAGCGCGCTGGCGAATCATTCCGTCGCCGTTTTTTCGTTTTCTTGCCACGGTTTCAACTCCTTTCCCAGCAGGTCTTCCATGAACCCTCCGACGATGCCGCTGGCCTGCTGGCGCATGTCCGGGGTCACGTGGGTGTAGGTGTCCAGCGTGAAGGACGCATTGGTGTGGCCCAGGATACCGGACAGCGTCTTGGCGTCCACGCCGCTGGTGAGGGCGTGGGTGGCGACGCAGGTCGTGGAAGCGGATGTTTGGCAGCCCCGCCTGCTTGAGCAGAACTTTTAGTCGGCGGTAGGCCGAGTCAGGGTTCATGGGCAGCTCCGGACTGACCGGCTGCGGGAAGATCCACTGGCTCACCGCCCGTTTCTTTCTCTGCCGCAGGAGCTCCACGATGCTCTGGGGCAGGATGATGGTACGGTTGCCCTTGCTGGTCTTGGTCGCGCCCAGAGAGAACACACCCATCTCCTTGCTGTGGAGGGTGCGGCACACATTGAGCGTGCCTTTCTTCTCATCGAAGTCCTTCCACATGAGCCCGCAGATCTCGCCCCGCCGCAGTCCGGTCATGAGCTCGGTGTAGAAGAACTCGTACCAGACTTCGTCCTTGCGGATGAGCTCCATGAAGGTTTCAAGTTCCTGCTCGTTGAGGATCTTCTTTGGTTTGTAGTTAGGCTTGGGCGCGGTGGGACCTTCAGTGGGATTGCGGGGAATGATGTTGGCCTGCACCGCGTCCTTCATAGCTCTGTGGAGCATGGTGTGGATGTGATTGACGGTGGCGGCGGAGAGGGCGTGCCCGCCATCTGCGTCTTCGTTGATCCTCCCGTTCTTTTTCAGCCGATTGTACATCCACTGGATGTCGTGACTGGTGACGAGGGAGATCTGCTTGTGGCCCAGCTCCGGTTTGATGTAGGCTTCGATGAACTGGCGGTAGCTGGTCAGCGTGGTGGGGCGGATGGTGCCCTCCTTGTAGTCCTCCAGCCAGGTGTCCAGCCATTCGCCCAGCGTCATGCGACTGTCCTCCGTCAGCTCCACATCACGGTAGCGCTCGATGCTCATGTGGAGCTTGTCCATCAGTTCTTTCTGGGTGTTGGCGTAGTCGTGGTGGAAGATGGGGTCGCCGTTTTTCTTGTGTCCGATGACGATGCGCCCTTCCCAGCGGCCATCGTCGCGGCGGCGCACCATGCCGTCACCGGATGGTCTTCGTTTTGCCATTTGGGGTCACCTCCTTGGTTTTGATTGTGGTGGTTGATCGTGAGCCCTGGCACAGCCATAGGCACCAACTCCTTTCCGGTGGATTTTGAATTCAGAGAGTCCTTCTCTGTGATTGATGAAATAGGCCTTCACTTATCGCGGGATAAACGGGATTTGCACCCCCTTGTTTTGAAAAATTTTCTGAGTGGTGAACGCTGATTTCACTGGGGATGATAAACCCCGAGCGTTTTTAGAGCGTTTGTTGGGCGTTTTTACTGCGTTTGTTGAAGGCCGATTTTTGCGTTTTGCGTTTGCTGACCCGTTTTTGAGAGGTGCTTTTGAAAAATTTCGCGTTTGTTGAACCGTTTTTGAAACAGCGTGAGCAGCTTCATCACTGGGATTCTACATGGCCCGTGTTGGATGAATGTTTTTATTTGTTGAATGAATGTTGGATAGGGCCCTTCTGCGTTGAATGAATGTTGGATGGACCAAAATTTTTCGCTGATTTTGAAAATTCGTGTTGGATGAATGTTGGATAGGCGTTGGGCGACCGTTGGATGGAAGCGATTTTGCACACCGAAATGAGTCCTCTACCTATCGCGGGAAAAACGGCCATCACACAAGGCGTTTTGAAAAACTTTTTTCTTGTTTATCGCTGCGCACCTGTTGAGCAAACAAAAAAGCTCCCATGTTTTCGTGGGAGCGGCAGAGAGAATATAAAAAGGCGACCGTTCTGACAGTGGTTTAGTCAGGACGGTCTCCGAACGTATTATTCCGATAATCGAAGAAATATTATTCCGATGTTGTTGATATTGTTCCGCAATGGTGGTATACTTTCTTTAGATTGGAGTGATGCTCATGTTTATGACTGTGAAGCAGGCCGCAGAAAAATGGGAACTGTCTGACCGCCGCGTTCGCATCCTGTGTGCCGAAGGAAAAATTTCCGGTGCGTTTCAGGAAGGGCGCGGGTGGAAAATCCCCCTGGATGCTGTGAAGCCTGCCGACGGACGGTTTAAGTCCACCGAGAGCCTGCTGGATATGATCGACCGGAAGAAGGCCGAGCTGGATGCCTGCCGTCCTCTGACTGAGGGAGAGGTGGCCCGGCTGACGGAGGAGTTCGCCGTTGAGTACACCTACAACTCCAATGCCATCGAGGGCAACACACTGACGCTCCGGGAGACCGACATGGTGCTGCGGGGGCTGACCATCGACCAGAAGCCGCTGAAGGATCATATGGAGGCCGTGGGCCACAAGGAGGCCTTCGACTATGTCCGTGAGCTGGTCCAGGAGCGGGCTCCTATGTCCGAGCGCACCATTCAGCAGGTCCACTTCCTGGTCCTGGCGGATAAGAAAGACGACCGGGGCGTGTACCGACGGGTGCCTGTCCGAATCATGGGTGCGCAGCACGAGCCGGTGCAGCCCTATCTGATCCAGCCCCGCATGGAGCAGCTCATGGCGAGCTACGCAGAGAGCACTGAGCACATCGTCACCAAGTTGGCCCGGTTCCATATCGAGTTTGAGGGCATCCATCCCTTCATTGACGGCAATGGACGCACCGGGCGCCTGCTGGTCAATCTGGAACTGATGAAGGCCGGGTTCCCGCCCATCGACATCAAGTTCACGGACCGTCTGGCTTACTATAACGCCTTTGATGCGTACCATGTGAAGCATGACCTGTCGGTCATGGAGAAGCTGTTCGCTGGATATATCAACGAGCGATTGGACCTGTACCTGTCCATGCTGCAGGAGAAATAATGTAATCACGAAGAGCGGTCGGTTAGCCGACCCCTCTTTGCTTGTGTGTAGGTTTGAGTTTATCCCATGATCCCGATTTTGTTGCCGTTCTCATACATATCCGCGGCGTATTCGACACGGTTAGGGCCTTGGCTTTCTATCCAGCCGAAGCCCTCTACATAGATCGTATCGCCTGACTGTGGCTCGATGGTTGTTTGAATTGCGGGTTGTTTGGGCGTTGGCTCGGGGGCAGGTTCAGGAGCTGCTTCCGAGGTTACTTTTGCTTCCGGTATAGGTGGCGCTTCGGGATCTTCGGGTATTTCAACGGGAGCGAGCTCTGGCCCAGGAGAGGTCGCTTGGGATTCTTCTATCTGCGGAGCTGCTTCTTTTTCTTTCTCTGCTTGTGGCCCGATTTTAGTTTCAATATTGCATTCCGTAACAGTCGCTTCTGGGACGCACACGGCGGGTGTTGGGCTCGTGACGGGTGTTTTCTCAGATGCTTTGCTTTGCGGCCACACCGCGGCACACAGGGCGATACAGGCGGCGATCACGGTCGTCATGATGACTTTCTTCATTTTTCTTCCTCCTTCTTAGATGTGAAACGAGCGCTCAATTTCTTAGCCATACGGCAAGAGACTGAACGCTCGTTTTCGTAGTTATTCAGTTCCATGGAGAGCTTCCATGCCAGTTCAAATCCAGAGATAAAGCTGTCGATGGAGGTGTCTTCCACGATGCGGTCCTTTGCATCGATGATCTGGAGCACCAGCCGACGCTCCGGCTTGTCCAATGCTTCGATGAGCACCTGGTGGCACTCCTCGATTTCCTGCTTCTGCGCCGGGAGCTCCGGTGGAGTGTAGAAGCAGTCATATAGGTCTTTCAGCAGCTTGTTTTTCATGCGTTCGCCTCCTTGCAGCACAAACATATACCACAGCTTGGCGGAAATAGCTACTGAAACTTTTTCTGCGCTAAAAATCCGAGTGGCCATGTCTTTCTGGACTCGAAAGGGTGCTTTGACGAAGCGAGTGTGGGTTCGAATTGAAGTTGTTGATAAAAAGAGCGGATGAAACACTGCGTTTCGTCCGCTCTTTCGCTGCGCCAGATCATTGTAGCTTTTGTAAGGCTTCTTGAAGCATTCCACGGTCTATAGAGATCATCTTTATCCGAGGACAGTTATATTTGGAATAGTACACCACCATATTTGACAAGAAATTAGTTTTGCATGTAATTGCATTAATCTTTCTATCCAGATCTGTTGTTGAATTTTCTAACCAAAGCTTCAATATATGCTTAGGTAACTGAAAACGATATTCAACACCACCAGAGCGTAAAGTCCATGACTCACGGGGAGTGTTCCAATGCAGCGAGTAATAATCATCAAATTCAGTCTCGGTACCCCTGACTCGATAAAGAAATATCATTTGGCCGGAACCAGTAATTGCAACTGCTGATTTGCTGGCAATTTGCTCAATTATTCGGTAAAGTTCGTCATCGTTTTCTGGAACTTGGAACTGTCTTCCAGCAACAGAAAAGCGACCACTATGCCCAATCGCGGCACAAAATTCTTCCCAAAACGGCATTTTATTAAATTCAATTAACGGAATTCTATGTGTAGCCGCAAAATTCTGTCCAGGTATCGTAAATCCTGACATTGAAGCAACTGAAACTTGATATAAAAATCGTTGATGTTCATACATCATTCCGATTCGACGATTTCTCCGCCTATCTTCTAATTCGGCCCTATCAACAATATCAAAATGATTAATGTCTTCCCGCAAGCCAAGAGCGCTACGTATTGTATCCAGACCTACTTTTTTGCTGTAATCCTTACATTCAATTAGCAACCTCGTCGGAGTATAGAACGGAGTTTGAACCGGTGGTTCTAATAATACATCTGCGTTATGGGCATCTGCTAAGCCTTGTATCATCTGCCCAGGGGTACCGTCAAAAACATACAACCCATCTGACCGCACTTCTGAAAAACCTATATGTAATAGAATTGTTTTGACTAACAGTTCAAATGCCTTGCCTGCTTTCATATGTAATCCTCAACCATTACGACGCCTACAAGTATTTTTCTTTCAGCAACTTGGCCACTCTTACATGAGCAATATTGGAACTTTTATAGAGTTCATCTACTACTTCTGGGACGCTTTTATCAGCAAAGATTCCCTTGTTCTCTTTTTCGGTGTCTATGCCATAATAATTCAAAAAAGTTTTGCTTAACCAACCATGATAATCGTTTGCCTTAAACAGCTTGTACTCGATGGCAGTAAGGCTAAGTCCCTGAAATAAATAATAGTATATAATTTCCGGAACCAAATCATTTATGTTACGATGATCAAACAAATCATAAGTTTTGAACATGATTACCCCTCCTTGATCCAACTGATAAGGAAATCCTCTGGGACTGTAGCAGAAGTATCGAGACAACAGTCGTATTCTGCGTTGAATACTCCCTCAGGTGTTTTTTCGTTGAAATGAGGAATGTTTTTTGCGTCAAAATACCTCATGTTGTCTTTCAAATACAGTTCATCATACTTGATTCCTCTTAGCATATCTTTGTCGACATGCGCAATAGATGTTTCGATATGCATGAGTAAAGCGTAATTATCGGGATAGGTTTCCCTTATTGTATCAATAAGATCCTCAAGAGTAACGCCGAAATCGCTTTTCCTAAGCATAAACGAAATGATGTGAATATCGTAGAGTTCACTCAGCAGTTGGTCATGTTTAAAATGATGGGTTCTGCTGGATTTAAGAGTAGACTTAATCTCCAAACGTTTCTTTTCGCTTATCGAAAAGTCAAACTTCATCATATTACGAGACTGCCAAAATCGAGATAAATCACATGATTTCTTGCTAAAATAGATGATCGTATACAGTTCGGCAAATAAACCTTGCAGTTCAATTTCAGATACTTTACGTTCCTTATCAAATAACGCGGATATCGACGAAAACAAACGTGCAAGATAGTACTGATCATTATCACGATCGTTTTGCGCAAATGCCTTTGTAAGGCGAATAAATGCCATGATCTTGTCTTCGTCTTTCTCCTTGCATGCAAGAAGATGTACAACCTTTGTTTCAACGATGTCATCATTGCGGAAAGTGCACTTCTTATTAAATGCGAAACGTAACGATCTTGTTTCCTGATATACAGGAGCAATTCGAGTCATTAAAGACGGAATCATGAACACAACATAATTATCTTTGTCTTTTCCGAAATAGCATGCCTCGTCCGCAGAAAACACTTCATATGTTTGACCTGAAGAGTTCTTTGTTTTTAGTCTATCAAAAATCGTTTTACTATCCATTATGCTTTCACCACCAATTTCTCTAACTCACGAGCACAACTATCTGGAATATACAGCGCTAAGATAGGTGCATAAAAATCTATCTCTGGACGATTTGTAGGTTTAACAAAATGAATTTGTAATTGAATGTGTTCGGGTTCTTTGTCTGCAAGACTACGATCTCCCTCATAATACAAAGGACTGGAAAGGTTTGGATTACGGCCCTGGAATAGCTGCTGTACAGATCCATCGGCCAGAATTTTACGAGTGGAGCGTTCTTCATCGCGCACCCAATAGATGTCAACAGCCGGGTCGAGTTCCAGTTTTACCAATGCTTCATCCAACAAAGAGAAGTAACGTTTATTGAGGATCTCTCCGTCAACATATGCTAATTTAGAGAGCAATTCTTCATATAGAATATGATAGTTTTGGTTACTTAAAACAGCATGAACCTGAACCTTGTTATGGCGTTCCATTGTAATCGAACCACAACGCGCCTGCCTAAATTCAGAAATTACCGTGGCATTGACCGCCGCAATTTGTTTATCAGACATAAAATAACGCTGAGGTTTCCATTCGGAAAGGGCAAAATTTTCAGTACGAGCAACATTTTTGCGAGTCAGACTGAGGAATGCACTTCTTGCCAATTTGAAGATTCGAGGCATCTCTTTGAATGGGATTCCGCGTTCCTGAGCTCGTTCAATGGAGGCCCACATATCTTCATCGTGCTCAAGAATACTTGAGAAGTCGTCTTTGATGTCTTTCGTAGTAAATACGCGACACACATCTAAGTAATGTGCTTTATAGCCAAACCAACGAGCTCGCTGCTCTGTATTGTCGACATTACTCTTACCTTTTGCTCTCCGTGTTATATATGTTACAGCCAAGCCTTTAATTGTGATACCACGTTCTACGAGGTTTCCGCCAACGAAAATATTAGTTTTATAATGTTTTGCATTTTCGCTGGCGTTCTCATCACTATTACACACTAAAACAGGAGAACAAACCTTAATCCTTTGAAGAATTGTATTTTCCAGATTCTTAAAGGGTACGCAAATCACGCCATCTGCAACGAAGGAATCATATGCCCCCATCAGCAGTTTCCGAAGAGACGTGTAGGAAATATCACGTTTTCCTGCAAGCTTTGTTTTTGCTTTGGATTTCCACTCATCCAGGATAGTCTGAATCTTAGATTCCACGATTCGATGATCATATTTTTTCTGGCTTGGATGAATAAGCATTGCATGGTTTCCCATGTCTCCTCTGCTATGGCGAATAGCATTTCCAACAAAGAACATAGCCATTGCTTTATACACTGACTGAGGGACCCCTGGATCGTCCAAAAGGTTAGGCTCCGATGGGGGAATCTCATAGATGTGCTTATCGCAATTTTCGCCATGAAACTCTTGTAATCCGCAATACCCTTCGCCCGGATACACCAACTCGCCAAAATCAGGAGAAAGCTGATCGAAAGTCTCGATTAGGATATTAGCCTGCGGAGTCGCGGTAACTGAGAGGAAACAATGGCTTTTTAGTTTACTTTTAAGGTTTAATACCGAACCATATGTTTTGCTGATGGAACTCCTGTAAGCTTTAGTATTCAGTGTAGCCTGATCACCTTCGTCATCGACAATAAGGACAGACTTGTCCGACAAATAAGAATTGCCAAAAATTTCAGCAATTTGATCGATATGCTTGTTATGCTTCAAACCAACAATAATAATTTTGCGCCCGTTTTCAAGAAACTCTTTAATACGAGCAGGATTTATCAGAGATTTATTGTCATTGGTTTTTAATACTGTCAGTTTTTCGGAATCTACATTAAATGCAGATGTAATTCTGGATGCGTTTTGCTTCAGTAGATCAAGTGTATTACCACCAAGGACAATTGCAATATCATATCCATTATCAAAAGCGAGCGCCAATACCGAGATGAAGTTCGATGTTTTACCGCTCTGCACTTTACCAATCACAATACCAGTCTCGGTAAGTTCTTCCTGAATATTAGGATTAGGACAGTGGCTTAATATTCTAACAGCATTAGAAAACACAGAATCAATCGCCTCGGGAGACATATCATCTGCAAGCATCTGCTTTTCAACATTTCCTCTGAAAAAGCCATCAACAGCGATACTCCACGGTTGTGTATCTTCACATTCAGTTACAGAAATCCATTCATCTGCCATGCTTATTCATCTCCTTTTCGCACCGATTCAAGAATTTCGTTCATTTTCAGACGAATGGTGCAGGGGTCAATACGACCATCAGGGGATACCATCATCGATTCAATTTCAGCCAAAACCAGCGCAATAGACATCCGCATCATAATTGGCATGAATTCTCTTTTTTCTATCAACGGCTTAAAGAAAGCGTGCCGCATATTTATCCACAAAGTATATTCATTTGCTCCATCTTCTTCGACAAGCAACCAGTCCATTGCGGGATCAGTCATATCAAAAATGATGTGGAATAAATACTCGGAATTCTTATACGTGAATTTGTAGTTAACCTGATCTCCGCCTTCAATGACAACGCTATCATCTCCAGTGTCAATAACTTCATCAGCATCATTGTTAGGTGTTACTACTGCAGCGGGCTCTTCCTGATGTATAGGGTGCTCTCGCTCTCGTTCGACAATTTCAATCTGAACATTTTCAACAACACCAGATCCTGAGAGATCCTGTGTCGCGATTTTTACAAGATCCCGAGTGTTGATTTTCTCTCGAACACGAATGTTCTCTGCCTTTCGTCTGTAATCCTGAGTATGTTCTTGAAGTGCTTCTATAAATGCCTCCTCAAGACCGCTGTTATGCCAGTCGAATCCATCTTTCGCTTGCGTGACAGGCCAATTATTCATATGTAATTCGCCGTACATACGCTGCCATGCATAAGAGTTAGCATCTCCAAATAATTCAGAGGGACGATAATTCTTCTCAGAACCGCCTACAATAACTCTGCCGCGACGGATTAAGGTAAATCCAGCGTCCTTGACACTACCTGGGATACGGATAGCGACAAAACCATGAACATCAAGGTTTTGCCCTTCATGCTGTACCGTGAAGGATATGGGTTTCTTCCATTCCTTAGACTGACCATTAACGTCCTCTATATATACAGGAGCTTCCTTAAACTGCAAAAGAGTACCGTTATAATAAATCCTGACCAAACCAGAACGAATATCTTCCCGGTAAATACTACTCAGCAGTTCCTTAACTTTACCAACAGTACGGGAACCCACAATTCGTTTGTTCAAATTCTTAATCACAATTTTGGTGTAATGCTCTTTGACGCTAACAGTTTCCTCGTGAACATCAATTTCTTCAGTTTTATATTTTCCGAGTTCATCGATGTTAATTTCGGTATAGTATTTGTTCTTTGAACCCAGACGTGTTGACTCAACGGACCATACCGCACCAAACCAACAAGCTGCAGTTTTCAAGCCCATACCAAACTCGTTGCGGCCATTAGTGTTCTGTGGGGGACGATCAAGAACTACGGCACGCTGAAAATCATACCATTCCATGCCATACGCATCATCGTATATTTCGATCCGGTCGCCGTTTTCCTTATCATCAATATAGTCAATAGTAATTCGAAGTCCCTTGGCGTATTTTTGCGCCATAAGTTCATCCTTATGGTCATAAAAACTCTGCGTAGAGTTATCAACGAATTCTGCGATAGCAGTCCACGGCTGATAGCTTAGCCGCTTGTATGTAGCATAAACGCTGCTGGTGGGTCGAATATTAATCTTTTTCGCCATCTATGTCACCATCCCATCCATCGTTAGCTAATGCAAATAGGCTTTCGCCCAAGATTTTCAACACGCGTACATTTACAGAGTTACCCAGTTGCTTATACTTGGTTGCATCTGTTCCTTGGAATTTAAAGCCACCATGGAAACTCTGTAGATTTGCGGCTTCTCTTGGAGTAAGCTTTCTAAAGTGGTTTTTGTTTTCATCCCAAATTATCGGGGTATTTACTATTGCGACAAGCGAAGGATAAAATGTAGGCCTCTTCGCACGAATACCCGATTGCCGGATTTGAATTAAACAATCGTGAATATCTGTAACATCTGTTCCACAATTCCATTCAAACTTTTTGTAGAGTTTAATCTTACTGAGCATGTCATATTTGTGCATCCAATTATCGATAAACGCTCTATTGTCAATGTAGAGTTTTCTGTTGTGCCGCAAGAACTTTTGCTTCCATGACGGCATATCATCATATCCCTGTGCCCGGAACACTTCATTGTCATCATCTATTCCAACACCGAAGCTATCAATCCAAATTGGGAAACCGATCACCTTAATTCCGGTTCCAATTCTAAACTCGTCCCAAGCAAAAATCATCTGTTCCTGTTCCTCGGAAATTATGTACGCATCGTCCACATTATCTTCAAGGATTGTCCAGGCATCTCCCATTTTGCAGTTTTTAAAGTGCTTATCTAATTGCAGATCCGCTTTGTGAATAAATCCATTGCTCAGAATTCTCTCATTACGTATATCTTTTCGAATGCCAAGGATATATACACGCTCTCGAATCTGAGGAATGCCAAAATCAGATGGAGAAAGTATAATGGGTTCTTCGGTAATATAAAAATTGCGCTGCATCAATTCGGAGGTAATGATATCCCAGTTTTCAGTCTTGTCTGCCAAATTACGGACATTTTCGAGAATAATAAACTTTACCTCTGGATGAGCATCAAGGATATCCATAATGGTATAGAAAAGGTTACCACGAGTTTTATCCTGGAAGCCCTGCTGAGCGCCGGCTTTACTAAAGGGCTGGCAGGGAAAGCCAGCACACAGCACGTCAAAAGGTGCAATACTTGAAGGGTCAATCTTCTTTACATCACCACGGATTTCCTTCTCAGAAGTTTTGAAATTTAGTTTATAAGTTTTGACGCATTCTTGGTTAATCTCAGCTGCCATTACGCACTCACCACCAAGATAGCGCATAGCCTGATGGAAACCACCAACGCCAGCGAAAAGATCAATAAACTTGAAACGAGCGGTTGAAATAGCAGTTTTGTTTTTTCTCTTGTCATCGGGCTTGGGGGCATCCTCAGGAATTAGCCA
>JAZQHM010000014.1:0-13219 GCA_045540575.1 Faecousia sp.
TGAGCAAATTGACAGTTGATAATTGACAATTGTCAATTAGAGGTATTTGCATACGCAAATGATTGAAATAAGTCCGCAAAGCGGACACCATAATTGTCCATTGTCCATTTTCAATTGTCCATTCGGCAGCGCAAGCTGCCCACCAAACCGCAATTTGTCAAAAATCGGCTCCCCTTTCGGGGACCCGATAACTGTTTTCTTACTTGAAATATCTCTCCAGCAGACCCTTCAGGGCAACGCCGTGGCGGGTTCATGCTAAATCCGGAAAGTTTTCTTTCACAAATGCCCAATAATCCGCTACCATATTGTTCTCTTCCTGCCACCAATGGCACTTCTGCACCACCTCATCATCTGTCATATCCGCAATCTTTTTCAGGCGGTAACGAAAAACACGATGATGTTTGAAATAAGCTCTTGCAGCAACAGCATACCGGGCAGTTATTTCTCTGGTTATATGGTCCATTTTCGAATTTTTACTTGAAGTAACGGTTCAGCAGTCCCTGCAGAGCCTTGCCGTGGCGGGCCTCGTCACGAGCCATCTCGTGGACGGTGTCGTGGATGGCATCCAGACCGTTCTTCTTGGCGCAGACAGCCAGATCGAACTTGCCCTGAGTTGCGCCGAACTCGCAGTCAACGCGCCATGCCAGGTTGTCCTTTGTGGTAGCCTTCATGTTGGGCTCCAGATCCTCGCCCAGCAGCTCTGCGAACTTGGAAGCGTGCTCTGCCTCTTCCCAAGCTGCCTTCTCCCAGTAAAGACCGATCTCGGGATAGCCCTCGCGGTGTGCGATGCGAGCCATGCACAGATACATACCGACCTCGCTGCACTCGCCGTTGAAGTTAGCCATCAGCTGCTCGAAGATGAACTTCTTGTCTTCCTCGGAGATGTCGGGGTTATTCTTAACGGTCTTGGCATAGACACCGTACTCATGCTCAGCAGCCAGCTTGGTGGTGTCCATCACCTTGAACTTGGAACCGTCGACCTTACAAACGGGGCACTTGAAGCCTTCGGGCATAGCCTCTGCTTCGTGAACATAACCGCAAACGGGGCAAACAAACTTTTTCATAACATTTTCCTCCGAATTATATATTGTGTGTTAAGATTTTATTTTTGGTGCGGCATTCGCCGCGATTTTTTATACTTCTTCTTCGAACTGATCGGGACCGACGCCGCACAGGGGGCACTCGTAATCCTCGGGCAGCTCATCGCCTTCGTAGACATAGCCACAGACGACGCAGACATACTTTTTCATGCTGTTTCCTCCTGATTCAGATTTTTACATGCCATGCAGATCCCGGTGAAGGTCAGCTGGCAGGCGTTGACTTGTCCGCCGGTGGTGTCTGCCACTGCGGATTGCAGCTCCTGAGGAACTGCAATGCCCTCAAGGTCCAGCACACATCCACAGCTTTCGCAGATGTAATGCACATGAGGGGCGGTGTTGCCATCAAACCGCTCGACGCCCTTGACCGTACCCAGGCTGACGATTTTTCCCTGCTCCTTGAAAAGATTCAGGTTGCGGTATACCGTTCCAAGGCTGAGGTCCGGGATTTCCGGCTTCAGCTGGGCGTATACCCATTCAGCAGAGGGGTGGGTGTCGGTCTGGCGCAGGCAGGTCAGAATGGCATCACGCTTGCGAAAGTGTTTTGCCGTTCTTTCCATGGGCACCTCCTAAATGCGAATGATTATTATTTACATCTAGAATATATCACGGGGTCAACTGTTTGTCAACACCTTTTTTTGAAAAATTGTAAAAATTTTTTGTGCCCATTGCGCAGCGGCGCTTTGAATGGTATAATTCATTATAATAATGTATGACGGAGGAAGCCGATGAAGACCTTGCTTCATGTTTGCTGCGCCCCCTGCGCCAACCAGTGCATCGATGTGCTGCGCGGTGACGGTCTGGAGGTCAGCGGTTTTTGGTACAATCCCAATATCCACCCCTTCACGGAGTATCGCGCCCGGCGCAACTGTTTAAAAGAATATGCCCAAAATATCGAATTACCCCTCATCGAACGGGATGACTACGGTTTGCGCCCCTTTGTGCGAGAAGTGGCGGAGGATATCGCAGGCCGCTGCGTCAAGGGCTATGAGATGCGCCTGTTTGTAACGGCACGGCAGGCAAAGGCGCTGGGCTTTGACAGCTTTACAAGCTCCCTCTTTATCAGCCCCTATCAAAATCATGAAATGATGCGTGAGGTGGCGGAAAGAGCCGCATTCGAAAACGGTGTGGAATTTTTGTACCGGGATTTTCGTCCTTACTTTAAGGCGGGGCAGGAAAAGGCAAGAGAGCTTAACATGTATATTCAAAAATATTGCGGCTGTGTCTTTTCCGAGCAGGAGCGGTATTTGAAGCCTAAGAAGATTATCCCATAGTTTGGAGGAAATATGTCTAAGTATCAACTTATTGCCCCGACGCTTTTTGGCTTGGAGGGTATTGCCGGCGACGAGCTGCGCCGGATGGGAATGGAAGATGTGAAGGTGGAGGATCGCCGGGTGTTCTTTACCGGCGACGAAAATGCCCTCGCCAAGGCAAATATCTGCCTGCGCACCGCAGAGCGGGTCATGGTGGTCATCGCCCAGTTTACGGCGAAAAGCTTTGAAGAGCTGTTTCAGGGTGTGTACCGTGCAGAACTGGAGCGCTACATTCCGGCTGACGGTCAGTTTCCTGTCAAGGGTCATTGCCTCAACAGCCAGCTGATGTCGGTGTCCGATTGTCAAGCCATCATTAAAAAAGCCGCAAGTAAGCGTTTGGGAGAAAAGTACGGCATTAGCTGGCTGCCGGAAACGGGAATCAAGTTCCAGCTGCATTTTACGATTCTCAACGACCAGGTCACCTTGTCGCTGGATACCTCCGGACAGGGTCTTCACAAGCGGGGCTACCGGGCTGTAGGCAATGACGCGCCGCTGCATGAAACCTTGGCAGCCGGTATGATCATTCTGACCCGTTTCCGGGGCAGAGAGTATTTCTGGGATCCCTTCTGCGGCAGCGGTACGATCCCCATTGAGGCTGCGCTGATTGCAAAAAACCGTGCGCCGGGCTTGAACCGCCGCTTTGCCGCCGAGGAATTCCCATGGATGCCGGAAAGCGCATGGCAGCAGGCAAAAGACGAGGCGCGTGACAAAGAGTTTAACGGCAAGTACCAGATCGTAGGCTCGGACTCCGATCCTGCCTGCGTATCCCTTTCCTTTGCCAATGCGAAAAAAGCCGGCGTTTTCGATTGCGTCACCTTCAAAGACGGCGACGCCACCAAAATGAGCCTGCCGGCAGACAGCGGCATCATCGTCTGCAATCCGCCCTACGGCGAGCGTATGATGGAGCAGCAAAGCGCCCAGCGGCTTTATGGCGCTCTGGGTCGACATTTGAAATTCGCTAACAACTGGAAGAGGTTTGTCATTACCTCCGAGCCGGAGTTTGAGCATTACTTTGGCAAGCGAGCGGATAAAAAGCGAAAATTCTACAACGGCAAGATCAAGTGCGACTACTATATGTACACAGATAATACAAGGAAGAAGTAGCTTGTTGCCAAATTGAAAATGGAAAATTGAAAATTATGGTGTCCGCTATGCGGACGGATTTAAATCATTTGCGTTAGCAAATACCTCAACTTTCCACTTTCAACTTTCAATTTTCAATTCGTATCTCAGAAAACTACGATCAAAAGTAAAATCCAAGGAGATAGCCGATGACTCATTTATTTATTATCAATCCTGCGGCAGGCAGCCGCGACAGAACAAAATACTATAAAGAGCAAATTCGCAGGATCTGCCGGGCAAATGGCGCGGACTACCGCATCGAGGTATCCCAAGCTCCCGGCGATTGCACTCGGATTGCCCGGGAAGCGGCAAAGAGCGGGGACAGCTACCGCATTTATGCCTGCGGCGGCGACGGCACACTCAATGAGGTGGCAGCCGGCGCGGCAGGCTTCGACAATGTGGCGGTTTCCGTCTTTTCCGGCGGCAGCGGCAACGATTTTGTGAAGCTTTTTGACGAACCTAAGGCGTTTTTTGAGCTGGAACGGCTTCTGGATGCAGAGGAAGCCACCTTTGACTTGATCAAATGCAACGAAGATTATTCTTTGAACATTTGCTCCGTGGGTCTGGATGCCCGCATCGGCACCGATGTTGCCAACTATAAGCGTCTGCCGTTTTTGCAGGGCTTTGCGGCTTACGCTGCATCCACGGTGATCAATCTTTTTAAGGGTATCAGCGAGCACTATGTGGTGGAGATCGACGGGCAGGTGTTTGACGGGGAAAAGACCTTCATCTGCGCCTGCAACGGTCGGTTTTACGGCGGCGGCTTCAACCCTGTGCCGGAAGCAGACCCCACCGACGGGCTCATGGATGTGCTTTTGGTGGACAAGGTGACGCTTTTGCAGGTGCCGGGTATCATCGGCAAGTACAAAAACGGCAGATATAAGGAGTTGGGGGATCTGGTGCGGCATTTTAAGACCACAGCCGTGAAGATCATTTGCGACAAGGAAACCCCCGTTAATCTGGACGGCGAGCTGCGCACCGCCAAAGAGGTAGTGTTCCGCATTGCCAAGGAAAAGCTGCGCTTTTTCTACCCCAAAGGACTAAGCTTTGCAGCAAAAGAGCCGGCAAGTGTATAAAAACAGCCCATGGTTAACCCATGGGCATTTTTTATGTCTTGCGAACAAACTTTTCTTTGCATTTGGGGCAGGTAATTGCGATTTTACCCTTTTTGCGGGGCACTCTTACACTCTGCCGGCACTTGGGGCAATCGAAATACCGGTGCTCCCGGTCCTTAAACCGATCTACCAGCATCAGAAATTTCCGGTTTTCCTGATAGCGCTTGTAGGTGTTGCGGGAAAGCATCCGGAAAATGCTCCAGCCCCACAGCACATAATAAACAAGCATCAATAGTAGCTTTACTTTGGCGCTGGGGATGAACAAGCCGATGACCATCAGAATTACCGAGGTCCACAGCATGCAGGTGGTCAATTTATCGGGACCGTAGCGTCCTGCCATAAAATGCTGCAAGCCGGCAGTAATTCGCATTCCAAGCTGGCGCAGCCAGCTTCCTAAACTTTGCATGTAACTCACCTTACTGGAAAAGATACTATTATTATAGTGCAAATAGCGGGGATTGCAACCGCAATGGGGCAATGTTTACGGATTGTTTAATTTTAATCCTCTTGATTAAAAGCGGCAGGGTCGAAGGTGATGACGGTATAAACCTTTGTGCCTTCCCGCTGGGAAAGCTCCGTTTCCAGGTGCTTGCGGATGGCAGATTCCTGCCCGCTGAGCCGACCGGGCAGAGAAACGTCGAAAATCAGATTGGTATGACCGCTGCCCCGAACCATACGGAAATCGTGGGGCTTCAGACTGGTGTCGAGCTCTTGGAGAAGCTGCTTAACGGATCCGTAGAGCCGGTTCAGCTCCGGATCATCGGTGATGACGGGGTCGTAGTGGATCACAAGATGTACATTGTGGCTTTGCAGGCACTCCCGCTCCATGTCGTCGATGATCTCGTGGCACAAAAGAGGATCTTCCTTGTTGTCCATCTCCACATGCAGTGTGGCAAAGCGTTGACCGGGACCGTAATCATGAACCATCAGATCGTGGTAGCCCAGCACCTTGGGGTGGCGGCTGACATAATCCACAATCAGCTGCCGCAGCTCCGGACTGGCAGCCTCGCCCAAAAGGGGGCTGACGGTTTCCTTGCCCAAACTGATGCCGCTATACAATATGAATAAGGCAACGGCTAAGCCAATATAACCATCCACCTGCAGCCTGGTGAAATGCTCGATCAGTGCGGCTGCCAAAACGGCAGTAGTAGCAATTACATCATTGCGGCTGTCGGCAGCCGTGGCGGAAAGGGCGGACGAGCAGATCAGCTTGCCCAGCTTCCGGTTGAAAAGCGCCAGCCACAGCTTTACACCGATGGATGCCAGCAGCACCCCGACGGTGATGGCGGAAAAGGAAACGGCGGTGGGGTTGAAAATCTTTTCTACCGATGATTTTGCCAGTTCAAAGCCGATAATTAAAATCAGCGCAGCCACCGCAAGACCGGAAAGATATTCAAATCGGGCATGCCCGTAGGGATGGTCTTCGTCGGCAGGCTTTTCCGCCAGCTTAAAGCCGATGAGGGTCACGATGGCGCTGGATGCGTCGGTCAGATTGTTCATGGCATCGGCGGTGATGGACACCGAACCGGAAGTGGTGCCCACGATCAATTTGCCCAAAAACAGCGCAATGTTGCCGGCGATACCGACTGCGCCGGAAAGACGACCCACAGCGCTGCGGGTTTTGGGCTCGGTATAGTTTTTGCCTTTCACAAACAGGCGCAAAAGCAGCTTGGTCATGGAAAAACCTCCAAAAGAGCTAAAAATCAGAAACTCTACCAGGGGTAGAGAGAAGTGTTCTACCATCGGGAGAGGGCAAAAACCGCCGATTCTCAGAAAAAACGGGTGACATTTCTGCCCTTTTGCGTTAGGATATATAGGTAAGGTTGTGTCTGCCTATATTATATGGTGTGTTGCTACAACTGTCCAGTATTTTTTAGGAGTGTGCTCAAATGTCCAATTATAAGATCATTACCGATTCCGCCTGCGACCTTTCCAAGGAAATGCTGCAGCAGCTGGATGTGATAACGACTTCTTTATATGTACTCTATAAGGGCGAGAACCGCCCCGATACCGTGGAAGACAGCGCCATCGCTGAATTCTATGCCGGCATGCGCGACGGCGAAATGGGAAAAACTGCCGCTGCCAATCCCGAGGGCTGGGCTGCGGTGATCGAGCCGGTACTGGCAGCCGGTCAGGATGCGCTGGTGCTGGGCTTCTCTTCCGGTCTTTCCACCACCTATCAGTCTGCGGTGATCGCAGCTGCTGATCTGATGGAAAAGTATCCCGGACGGAAGGTCATTACGGTGGATACCCTCTGCGCAGCGCTGGGTCAGGGTCTTTTGGTATGGTATACCTGCAAAAAGCGGGACGAGGGCCTTTCTCTGGTAGAGCTGGCAGCATGGGTAGAAGATAACAAGCTGCACCTTGCCCACTGGTTTACGGTGGACGATCTGGTATATCTGAAGCGGGGCGGTCGTGTCAGCGCAGCAACTGCTGTGGTGGGCACCATGCTGAACATCAAACCGGTGCTCCATGTGGATAACGACGGGCATTTGATCAATGTTGCCAAGGTCCGCGGCAGAAAGAGCGCCATCAAGGCTTTGGCGGACAAGCTGAACGCAGCGGAGGGCTTTGATAACAGCACCGTGTTCATCTGTCAGGCAGATTGCATTGACGATGCGGAGCTTCTAAAATCCATGGTGCAGGAAAAGCGCCCCGGCACGCAGGTCATGATCGGCAATCTGGGCGCGGTCATCGGCTCCCACGCAGGTCCCGGCACATTGGCGCTGTTCTTCATGGACAAGGCAAGATAAGTTTAAGCAGGCTGCTTTTGGCAGCCTGCTTTTTGCTTTTTTATATTTCGTATTTGGTTTCGATTTGGATGCCATCCTTTGCCTGGCAGCGGATGCTTTGAATCTGCTTTTCGGGGTGGGGATTACGGTATGCAGTGCGGTACCACTGCTTGCCGTCCACGATCTGGGGCTTGGACGCGCCCATAATCTCCACAACGGGGGGCGGTGCGGTTTCGGTGTAGTCGCAGACTTCAGAATCCATATCGGTGGTGGAGCGGATGTTATAGCCGTAAACAATGGGAAGCGCAACTTCTGTGCCGTCGGTGTAGGTCAGAATGTGCTGGCCGATGTTCCATTCCTCGGGAATGATGAAATGGCCACAATGGAATGCCCTATAGGGGCGAGAAAGGGTGGTGGTGTGCATCAGCTCCACGATATTCCTACCCAAGTCAGCCTTATACTTGGCATACAGAGCATCCTTTACCCGGCTGCGAACGCTTTCCGCCTGCGGGGTATCAAACTCCTTATTCCAGAAGGTCCATGCGGTTGCCATCAGATTGAAATTCTGGCCGTTACGCTGCATATATTCTTCTTCGAAAGCGCCCCAGTTGCTGATAAAGCCGCCACCCACGCCACCAATACGGGCGCGGTAGTCCTTCAGAGCAGGGCCGTTGAAGTTGCCGTAAATCATGGGGTAGCCCATGTCCTGCAGCTCCTTTTCCCGATCGCCTTCGCACAGTGACCAGTACCAGTGCAGCAGCGTTACATCCTTGGGCACTTTGCCCACGCAGCCGATGCACCTGGGCACATCCAGCAGAGGATCACCGATTCCGCCGTAGCCATGGTACAGGCCGTCGGGGTCCAGAAGCTTTACGCCGTCAATGAACTTTTCGCTCCACATCATGGCCTTGATGTTCCGTGCACGCAGATAATCATTGATCTTAATGATGTCGCCCACAAACAGATCCACAGGGTCTTTGTCCTTGCACAGGGGGCACTTGGCAAGGGAATAGCACTCGTCGTGACCGATGTTCATCCAAGCAGGCTTGAATACATCAATGATCTCGTCCAGGATGTCAAAAACGATTTCGTAGGATTTGGGATTGGAGGGGCAGTAGGTATCGGGATAGGTGTCCTCCCAGCGCTCCCGAATGTCGGGATGGGCACGCACGATATAGTCCGTATGGCTGAGGGTGGGCACTTCCGGAATTACTTCCAGTTCCCGCTCGCGGCAGTAGGCGACCAGCTCACGCATTTGCTCCTGGGTAATGAAAGAGCCGTCGCCGTTTTCGGCGTGAATGGAGTTCTTCTTCCACTGAGGATGGGTGTTGTGACAGATTCTGTAGACCTCGTTGGGGCTTTGGAGCACTTCTTCGCAGAATTTTACCCACTCGGTGTTGATTTCGGGATGGCGCTTGTACTCCATAGCGCCGCCCACCTCGATCATGATGGAGTTGTACTTGTAGTACACCAAATTATCCACCATGGTCTTGAAAGCGTCGATGCTCTGAGGACCGGGAGTGTAAACACGGTAGCCGCGGATGGCAACGTCCGGATAGTCAAAAAGCACCAGTTCGCTGACAGAATTTGCTTCGACCAGCTGCTTTAAGGTGGATACGGCATAGAGAAGTCCACGATGGGATGCGCCATATAGGGCGATTTTTTCACCGTCGATGACCAGCGCGTAGCTCTCTTCATTTTCAGCAAATTTTTCGCCGGCGGCCTCCATGACGGAAGTGGGAATGCCAAGGGACAGAGAAAGGGTCATTTTCCTGCCGTTGCCACACTTCGCTATCACGGACTGTGCATAGCGTTTGGCGTAGCAATCTTCGCCTGTAACGCAAGAATCTGTGCTTACAGCGAAGGCTTCGCCATTGGCGCGGGCATATACAAATTCAAAAAACAGATTGTCCAGTTTGTCCATACCAAACACATCCCTTTCGTGTATTGTTACGTTCCATTATAAGGGCTGGCACCCCCAAGTCAAGGGGCAGGGTTTGTGTTTTTTGACTTATTATTTGTGAAAATGGGCTTTCATTTCCTTGTTTGCAATGTCTACTTCCTCTTTCAGCTCCCGGGCGGACATACGCAGCACACCGGAGCGGACAGAGCTGAGCTGCACCAGCGAATCCGAGGTGGCGACCCGCACATTGTAGCTGGGTCCGATTTCCGTAACCAGCGATTCAATGTAGCTGTCGCCGGTCTCAGTTTCCTTGGTGTAGACCACTTGAATGTTGTGAAATTGGGTCTTTTCACCCAAATTGCCCTTGACCGTGTAGCCGTCAAAAACCAGCACTACCCGCCATTTTTTGAATCCGGCAAAGCTGCTTAGCTGATCCATCAGCTGCCGGCGGGCAGCGTCCAAGTCTTCTTTCGCAATTTTGGCAAGTTCATCCCATGCGAAAATGATGTTGTAGCCGTCCACGATCAGATATTGCTGCTTCGGCGGTTTGATGTGCAGGGTATCCGTTGCGGGGCGGTTTTCGGGGGCGCGGTAAAGCCGCGTCTTTTGGGGACCGAATTCCCGCTCCATAATGGCTTCCAGCTCCTTGTCGTCGATGCGCAGATTGCGCGCGATGATCTGGGGCTCTTTTTTCTCCTTTAAGCCGCTTTCCAGATGCATATACTCGGAAACCTCGTTCCATTTCACCGTAAAGCCTGCGCCATGGGCGCAGAAAACGGAGTCCGGAGTGTTTTCCAGGTCTGCTTCCGGCTCGTAGCCCAGTTCTGCCACCACAGATTCCGTGTTGTGGCAAGGCTTATAGCCATCCAGCGCCAGCTGCAGCCGCCCCCGACCTTGGGTGTAAGCAGCTACGGTATCGGCATAGTCTTTCAGCTCCGATGCCGGCACGATGCCCTGCAGCGTCGACAGCGCACCTTGATTTTCCGGCGTGTCAAATTCGCCGCACATGGCGCGGATATCTGTGATGGCTCTGCCAACGCTCTCTGTAGGCAGGGTCAGCGCAAACCGGTACCAAGGCTCTAAAAGCACGCTCTTTGCCTGCATCAGACCTTGCCGGATGGCGCGGTAAGTCGCCTGCCGCATATCGCCGCCTTCGGTGTGCTTTAAGTGGGCTTTGCCGATGAGCAGGCTGATCTTCATATCCGTAATGGGGGCGCCGGTGAGGACGCCCCGGTGGATTTTTTCTGACATATGGGAAAGGATCAGACTCTGATAGCTCCAGTCCAAAATGTCCGTGGGGCAGACAGTGTCAAATACCAATCCGCTGCCCTGAGGCAGGGGCTCCAAGAGCACATGGACTTCCGCGTAGTGGCGCAGCGGCTCAAAGTGACCCACACCCTCAACGGTGTTTGCAATGGTCTCTTTGTAGAAAATCCGACCGGAATCCAAGCTAATGTCCATACCAAAGCGCTCGGAAACCAGGCTGCGCAGCACCTCCAGCTGTACTTTGCCCATGATCTGCACATGGATATTTCCGCCCTCCCACAGTATATGCAGCTGAGGATCTTCCTCCTCCAAAAGCCGCAGCTTCGGCAGCGCCACAGCCGGGTCTGTGCCAGCCGGCAATACCACCCGGTAGGTCATAACCGGCTCTAAGGCGGGAGCTTTTTTTGCCGGCTCAGCGCCGAAGCCAAGCCCAGCATAGGTGGCGGTCAAGCCGGTAACAGCCACGGTCTGACCGGGGAAGGCTTCTTCCACGGCGGGAAATTTATCGCCGGAGTAGAGCCGCAGCGCGGTGGCTTTTTCTTCCAGGGATTCGCCTTTTTGGTTTACATAACAAACTGAAGTGCGGACTTTTAAGCTGCCGCCGGTGATTTTCAGCCAGCTCAGGCGGTTGCCCTGAGAATCCCGGGAGATTTTGTAGACCCGGGCGGCAAACTCAGCGCCACAGGCTGGTCTGGGCGCAAAACGGTCAATGGCAGCAAGCAAGCTACTTACGCCCTCCAGCTTCAGCGCAGAGCCAAAGCAGCAGGGAAACAGCTTTCGGCTTTCAATTAAGGCGCGGATATTGCCGTCGGTAACTGTGCCGGTTTCTAAATAGGTTTCCAGCAGTGCCTCGTCACACATGGCAGCGCTTTCGGCAAAATCCCCTTCCATATCCGCGCAGCCGGCGCTTAATTGCTCCTGCAGCTGGGCAAGAAGTTTTTCTTTATCTGCGCCGGAAAGATCCATCTTGTTGATGAAAAGGAATGTGGGCACGCCATAGCGCTCCAGCAGCCGCCAAAGGGTCATGGTGTGAGCTTGCACACCGTCGGTGCCGCTGATGACGAGCACCGCGCAATCCAAAATGGGCATTACCCGCTCCGCCTCTGCGGAAAAATCCACGTGACCCGGGGTGTCCACAAGGGTCAGCGAAAGATTTTCCGTTTGAAGCCGCGCCTGCTTGGAGAAAATGGTGATGCCGCGGGCGCGCTCTAAGCTGTGGGTGTCTAAAAATGCGTCCTTGTGGTCCACCCGACCGAGGCTTCGCAAAGCGCCGCTTTCATAGAGCAAGGCTTCCGAAAGGGTGGTCTTACCGGCGTCCACATGGGCAAGCAGACCAAGGCAAATATGCTGTTTTTTCATGAGGACACCTCCTTTTTGCATCATTATAACATATTTTTTTGCTGCCGTCGATTGCAATTTATATTGTGCGTGATATAATATCCAAAGAGAACAGAAACCGAGGCGAAAATATGAAGATCATCGATATTCACACCCATATTTATCCCGACGAAATCGCGCTGAAAGCCACCAAAAGCGTCCGGGATTTTTACCAGATCGGCGAGGAAAGCATGAACGGCACGGAGAAAATGCTGATGGAGCAGGGTCGCGCTGCCGGCATTTCCCAATTTGTGATTCTGCCGGTTGCCATCCGTCCCGACAGAGTGCAGGGCATCAACGATTTTATCGTTCAGCGGCTGAAAGCCAACGATGCTCTTGTTGGCTTTGGTACGGTTCATGCGGCTATGGAAAATATGGATGCAGAGGTGCAGCGGATCCTGGATCTTGGCTTAAAAGGTATTAAAATGCACCCGGATTCCCAGCGGTTTTCCATTGACGATCTGCGGCTTTTCCCTATGTACGAGGCAGTGCAGGGGAAGGTGCCTGTGATGCTTCACATGGGCGACCATCGGTATGACTATTCCCATCCTGTAAAGTTAAGAAGGATCTTGGATCTGTTTCCGAAACTGCAGGTCATTGCCGCCCATTTTGGCGGCTATTCCATGTATGAAACCGCCTGCGAGCTGTTAAAGGACACGGATTGCGTGTTTGACGTGTCCAGCTCTTTGATGTTCCTTCCCGAGGGAGAAGCGGAGCGCTATATCGGCATTTACGGCGCGGAGCGCATGGCATTCGGCACGGATTATCCCATGTGGGATCCGGTGAAGGAAACAGAGCGTTTCTTCCGGCTGAAATTGAAAGAAGAACAGTTTGAGCAGATCTGCCACAAGACCGCAGAAAGAATATTGGGCATATAATAAACAGGGCGCGCCGTTTGGCGCGCCCTGTTTTTTGTTTTGTATTAGCCGTAGATGAGAGACTCAGCGTAGCGGGTAGCGATAACGCCCTCGGGCTCGCCGGTCTGCTTGGACTCGGAGAGGATGTGCTCAATGGAGTTGTAGATGTTGTCGACCTTGGCAAGAACTGCGTCCTTGTTGTAAGGACCGTCGACCTCAGCTGCTGCGTTGATAACACCGCCGCCGTTGATGACGAAGTCGGGAGCGTAGTAGATGCCGCGAGCCTTCAGAGCCAGACCGGAAGCATCGTCCAGAATCTGATTGTTAGCACCGCCGGCAACAGCCTTACACTTCAGCTGGGGGATGGTGGTGGGATTCAGGATCGCGCCCATGGCGTTGGGGGAGAAGATGTCGCACTCCTGTGCGTAGATTTCCTC
>JAZQHM010000015.1:0-19427 GCA_045540575.1 Faecousia sp.
TGTTGCTGCCCAAACCCGCTCGGTATCGTTCCTTCCCTTAAAAACTTAGGCTTTTAGGAGTAGTTGCGAATCGGGCGAGCCCAATGGTGTAACGATTATTACCAATCTATCAGGCTCGAATTGTCAGCGGCGACTCGCCGCATAAACGATCATTTACAGCAGAAAAGCAGTTGCACCTGCCTTCCTTTTCTGCTACAATAGCCAAAGATAAAGAAAGGCAGGTCTTCCATATTATGCCTCAAAAGCACATACATCACCATCACCACATCTCATTGGGTAAAAAACGGGATGTGGATATGACCGAGGGCAGTATCATCCGCCATTTGATCACATTTGCATTCCCCCTGCTGCTGGGCAACCTTTTTCAGCAGCTTTACAACACCGTTGACACTTGGGTCGTTGGCAACTATGTCAGCAACGAAGCCTATTCCGCTGTGGGCACGGTTGGTCCTATCATAAATATGCTCATTGGCTTTTTCATGGGACTTTCCGCCGGCGCAGGTGTGGTCATCAGCCAGAATTACGGTGCACAAAAATATGACCGCGTCAGCGACACCGTTCACACTGCCGTTTGCATGACCCTTCTGCTGGGCGCAGCCTTCACCGTTATCGGCATTTCCATAACACCGCTGATGCTCCGGCTGATCAACATGCCGGAATCTGTCATCCCCGAGGCTACTACTTACCTTTCCATCTATTTTTCCGGTCTTTTGGGACTGATGCTTTATAACATCGGCGCAGGCATTTTGCGTGCGGTCGGTGATTCTCAGCGTCCTTTTTACTTCCTTGTTGTGTGCGCCGTCATGAACACGGTGCTGGATCTGGTGTTCGTTCTGGCATTCGATATGGGTGTTGCCGGTGTTGCCCTTGCCACCATTGCCTCTCAGGGCACATCTGCTGCACTGGTGATCATTACACTGCTTCGTACGAATACCTGCATAAAGCTGCAGCTGAAGAAGCTGAAGCTCCACTGGGATATGCTGAAAAAGATCATTTATGTCGGCATTCCGTCTGCGCTGCAGATGGCGATCACGGCATTTTCCAATATTTTTGTGCAATCCTATATCAATCATTTCGGTGCAGACTGCATGTCCGGCTGGACGACCTATGCCAAGGTAGATCAGCTGCTGTTTTTGCCCATGCAATCCATTTCTCTGGCGGCAACCACCTTTGTGGGTCAGAATTTGGGCAAATTACAGGTCGCCAGAGCAAAACAGGGCATCAACCGGGCTTTGCTGATGGCGATCACCTCTACCGTCGTGCTTTGCATGCCGGTGATGATCTTCGCTCCCGGTATTGTGGCATTTTTCAACGACAAGCCGGAAGTCATCGAATACGGCACATTGCTGCTTCGCTGGCTTTCACCGTTTTATGTGCTGTGCTGCGTCAATCAGATTTATGCCAGCAGCTTGCGTGGCGCAGGAATCACAAAGGTGCCAATGGTGATCATTCTTTGCAGCTTTGTTGCCTTCCGGCAGATATACCTGTTCTTCATGTCCCGCATCTGCAACGAGATCATCCCCATCGCCATGAGCTATCCTGCAGGCTGGCTGCTTTGCAGCACCCTGAGCTTCTTGTATTACCGCCATGTCCGTCTGGACAAAAACAGACTGGTAGAAGACGACAAATGAGGTATTTTCCATGAACGCAAAATTACGCTCTGATGCCCAAACCATTTTAAGCGCTGCCATCGGCGCGGTCATGCCGGATGAGGCGGTAAAAAAAGCCCTTGCCGGGCAGGAATTTTCCGGCAAAGTGGTACCGGTTGCCGCCGGAAAAGCCGCATGGCAAATGGCAAAAGCTGCCCACGATCATTTGGGAAATAAAATTGACTGCGGCATCGTTATTACAAAATACGACCATGTGAAAGCGCCCATCGCCGACTTTCTTTGCTGCGAAGCCGGGCATCCGGTGCCGGATGAAAATTCCTTCCGCAGTACCCAAATGGCATTGGATGCCGTGGCGAATTTGACGGAAAACGACACCGTGCTGTTCCTGCTTTCCGGTGGCGGCAGTGCACTGTTTGAAAAGCCGCTGATCGCCGGCGAAGAGCTGCAGGATATTACAAATCAGCTGCTTGCCTGCGGCGCGGATATCGTGGAAATCAACACTATCCGCAAGCGGCTCTCCGCTGTAAAGGGCGGTCGCTTTGCTCAGCACTGCGCCCCTGCAAAGGTGTTTTCCATCGTTTTGAGCGATATTCTCGGCGATCCTCTGGATATGATTGCCTCCGGTCCTGCCTGCCCGGATCAATCCACCTGCGCCGACGCTGTTGCCATCGCGGAAAAATACCACCTGCGTCTTAGTGATGCCGCCCGGGCGCTTTTGCAGCAGGAAACACCCAAAACCCTTACCAATGTGACCACCCATATCACCGGCTCTGTGCGGCAGTTTTGCGCAGCTGCGGAGGAAAGCTGCAAAAAGCTTGGCTACGAAACGGTGGTGCTTACCGATATGCTTAACTGCCAAGCCAAAGAAGCCGGAAGCTTTTTGGCATCCATTCTGCGCACCCACGCAGCAAGCGGCAAAAAGCTGGCTTTTATTGCCGGCGGTGAAACTGTGGTGCAGCTGACGGGCAAGGGAAAAGGCGGCAGAAATCAAGAGCTTGCCCTTTCTGCCGCCATCGGCATTGACGGGCTTACCGGCGCAGCTGTTTTCAGCGTAGGAAGTGACGGCACCGACGGTCCTACCGACGCAGCCGGCGGCTATGTTGATTTTGAAACTGCCGAGACCCTGCGCCGCTGCGGCACGGATATTTTCGCCACTTTGGCGGACAACGATGCCTACCATGCCCTGCAAAAGACAGACGGGCTGATCATCACCGGTCCTACCGGCACCAATGTCAACGATGTTGCGGTTGCTCTGCTTTGCCCGGATAAAAGTTGATTTGTACACATTTTAAGGGCATTTTCGCCTTGTTGCATAGTTTTTTCTGTGGTATAATAGTATTAATCAAACGGAAGGAGGTTCCCATATGGAAACCTTTTTGAATGACATTTTGGCGCAGTTCCCCTTGGACGGCAAGGCCGTCAGCTGTGAGCGCTACGGCTGCGGTCATATCAATGTGACTTACCTCGCGGTCACCGAGACCGGTCACCGCTATATTCTGCAAAAGATCAACAATCATATTTTCAAGGATGTGCCTGCGCTGATGGCAAACATCGCCGGTGTCACCGCATATCTGCGTAAGCAGATTCCGGACAGCCGCCGGGTTCTGACTTTGGTCAATACCATCGATGGCAATGCGTATCTGGAGCAGGAGGGCTTTTGGCGGCTTTATGAGTTCGTTGAGGGCAGCATCTGCCTGCAGCAGCCGGAAACTGCGGAGGATTTCTATCAGAGCGCCGTGGCATTCGGTCAGTTCCAGCAGCAGCTGAAGGACTTCCCCGCTGCCACCTTGCACGAAACCATTCCCAATTTCCACAATACTGTGGATCGCTACCGCATCTTCCACGAGACTTTGGCGCGGGACCCCATGGGCAGAGCCGCATCCGTTAAGGATGAGATTGATTTCCTCCTTGCCCGGGAAGAAGAGGCCGGTACGCTGGTGAATCTGCTGAGCGCAGGCAAGCTGCCTCTGCGGGTGACCCACAATGACACCAAGCTGAATAATGTCATGCTGGACGAAACCGAGCGCACCCCACTGTGCGTGATCGACCTGGACACCGTTATGCCGGGTCTGAGCGCTTATGATTTCGGCGACTCCATTCGTTTTGGCGCTGCCACCGCAGCAGAGGACGAAAAGGATCTTTCCAAAATGGAAATGAGCCTCGACCTGTTCCGCACCTACACCCGTGGCTTCCTGAAAGCCTGTCCGGGTCTTACGGACTTAGAGCGGGAAATGCTGCCTATGGGCGCCAAGCTGATGACGCTGGAATGCGGCATGCGCTTTTTGACGGATTACATCGACGGCGACCATTACTTCGCTGTCCACCGGGAAGGTCATAACCTGGATCGCTGCCGTACCCAGCTGAAGCTGGTTGCGGATATGGAAAGCAAATGGGATGCCATGGCAAAAATCGTAAACGAAGAAGCATAAGAAGATCGGGTGCAAGTGCACCCGATCTTCTTATATGCTTTTTAAGGAAGAATTTATACTTTCGTAAAGACTTGTCAGACAAGGTGTGCTATAATAGCATAAATGATTTTTTACCGCAAGATGTGAGGTGTATTATGAAGAAGCTTATTTTTAAAACTGCCGGTATTCTTATTTTTGTAGCGGCTGTCATCTTTGCTATCATCTATGCCGCCGGACAAATGCCGCCCAGCTATGAAAGCGCCACCACAGCACAGAAAAAGATCCTGGACTATGCAAAGAAGCATGATCTTTCCTGGAGCGATTACCCCGAAAGTCTTGTGGCACTTTTGGAACGCAATCCGGAAACCGAACAGTTTGTTCTGGAGTACCCCACTGCTCACACAGAAGCCTTCGCCATCGATCTTACGGAATACAAAAATGCAGAGTCCGTCCCTCTTTTCATGCAGTGGGATCAGCGCTGGGGCTACATCCGCTACGGCTCTGACATGGCTGCTCTTACCGGATGCGGACCGGTGTGCCTATCCATGACAGCTTTCTATTTAACCAACGATAGTGCATTCTCTCCGGACAAAATGCTCCGCTTTGCCATGGATAATGACTACTATGTTCCCGGCAGCGGTTCTTCCTGGACCCTCATCAGCGAGGGCGGTAAAAAGCTGGGATTTGATGTCAAGGAGTTACCTTTGGATGAAAACCGGATCGTCAAGAGCCTAAATGCCGGCAGTCCCGTTATCTGTGTCATGGGTCCCGGAGATTTTACGGATTCCGGACATTATATCGTGATTACCGGCACTGCAGATGGTAAGCTGCAAATCAACGACCCCAACAGCCGCGCTAATTCCGGGAAACTGTGGGAATATGAAGCCATCAAAGGACAGATCCGAAATCTTTGGTCAATCGGGCTTTCCAAGCCATAGTTTCAGTTTCTTTCCAGAATTTTGTTTAAGATTTTCCCTGTTTCCTCTTCCTATTGGCGAAAATATATGCTATAATGTAGGTTGCAGTATTATGTAACCTACATTTTGTATGTAAAGAAAGGAGTCGCTATGCCAAACCTTTCCAACATTTGCGTTGTCCTGCCCTCGCTGGACCCGGATACAAAATTGCTGACCGTGATCGACGGTCTTTTGGAATACGGCTTTACGGACATTTTGCTGATCAACGACGGCAGCAAGCCGGAAAACCTGCACTATTTTGAAACCGCAGCTACCCATCCGGAAGTGACCTTGCTGCACCACGAAGTGAATCGCGGTAAGGGCGCAGCCTTAAAAACCGCCTTTACTTATGTTTTGGAAAACCGTCCCGACTGCGCCGGTGTTGTCACCGTAGACGGCGACAATCAGCACCATCCGGAGGATACCCGCGCCTGTGCGGAGAATATGCTGAAAACCGGAAATCTGACCTTAGGTGTGCGGGATTTTTCCCAGCCGGATGTGCCGGCAAGAAGCCGCAGCGGCAACCGGATCACCTGCGCCGTATTTAAACTGTTTGTGGGCATGACCATTTCCGACACACAGACCGGTCTGCGGGCGATTCCCAAAAAAGATCTGCCCTTGCTGACATCCATTGCCGGCGACCGCTTTGAATATGAAACCAACATGCTGCTTTCCATGAAGGAGCATGCCATTCCCTTTGACGAAGTAAAGATCCGCACCGTCTACATAGAGGAGAACAAAAGCTCCCATTTCCGGGCGGTTCAGGATTCCTGGCGGATCTACAAGCTGATTCTGGCCCACTTTTTCAAATTCACCGCCAGCTCTTTGATCAGCTCGGTTTTGGATGAGGGATTGTTTCTGCTGTTGGGCGCGTTGCTGCATGATTCTTTGGACGGACTTGCGCTGAATGCGGTCAGTATCGTGTCTGCCAGAATTCTGTCCTCCATCGTAAATTTCTACATGAATATGAAGCTTGTATTCAAGTCCAGTGAAAAGCCCGGCAAGGCATTCTTCAAATACTTTGCCCTGGTTGTTCCGCAGCTGATTGCCCAACTGCTGCTGACCCACGGCATCACGGTGCTGTTCGGCATCACCGAAGAGCAGACCCTTTTGCGAGGCATTGTGTATGCCATCGTTATGACGCTGCTGTTCTTCGCCAGCTTCACCATTCAGCAAAGATGGGTATTTAAAGAGAAAAAAGAAAAAAGCAAAGTCTGAGGTAAGAAATATGAAAGAAAACAAAAAGCGCAGCGCCGCCGTAACCATTCTGCTACGCAGCCTGCTGGTATTTTTCACCGTCATCGCATTGCTGGTTGGCGGTCTTTGCATGGTTCTGAATCTGATCTTCAACGGACCTTCTGAAAGTGCCCGGGATGTTTTGACCATGTCGCTGTTGGAAGCCAGCGCCACCAAGTGGGTGCCCGGTCTGTTTTTGGGCAAGGAAAAGGTGGACGAGATCCGCGCCGATGTAGGCGCGCCTCTGCCGGATGATTTCTCCGACGCATCTCAGGTCATCATCAACACCGGTGCTCTTCAAAACACCGACGAATGGAAGGACTACCCCGACGGTATCCGCATTGAGACCGTCTACGGCAGCACCTATACTGCCCATGTGATGATCGTCCGTGACCCCTCCAAGGTGTATCTTGCCACCTCTACGGACAAGTTCTCCCTCTCCACTCCCGGCACCCGTATCCACCAGCAAATTGAGACCGAGGGTGCCATCGCAGCCATCAACGCCGGCGCATTTAATGACGACGGCACCGGTAGCTCCTACATCGGCAGTTTGCCTGTTGGCATGGTCATCTCCGAGGGGGAGATCGTTTGGGATGACGGACGGAATTATGAGGGCTTCGTGGGCTTCAATGAGGACAATGTGCTTGTGGTCGCCAATTCTATGGACAAGACCCGTGCTAAGGAGCTGAAGATCCGCGACGGTTGCTGCTTCGGTCCCGTACTGCTGATGAACGGCGTGGTCAACCAGATTGAATTCAGCTCCAATTCCGGCTACAACCCCCGCACCGGCATCGGTCAGCGCGCTGACGGTGCTGTAATCTTCGTTTGCATTGACGGTCGGCAGGCAAGCTCTCTGGGCGGCACCTACTCGGACCTGACCAACATCATGGTAGAATACGGTGCGGTCAACGCCTGTAACCTGGACGGCGGCTCTTCCACCGTTATGCTCTACCGGGATACCCGGGGTATTTACAGCGACGAGCTGAAGATCTGGGACAGCGACATTGCCATGATCAACAGCTATTCTCTGCTGCAAAAGGATCCCAGAAAAATGCCCACCTTCTTCATGGTGCGGCCCATGGATAGCGAGGGTTAAGTATGTATCAGGGAAAATATACAGATAAAGCACGTACCGACGTGGACATGACCGGGCTGAACGAAAAAGCCTCCGCCCGTGCACAGGTCAAGGCAGCCAAGCAGGCAAAGCGGGGTACGGTGATGTTTTACTCCATCTACGGCATTTGCGTGGCGGTTGTGATCATCGCACTGCTTTGCGTTATGGCGCCCCTTCGCAGCTGGCTGGTGCGTTATGAAGCATCTCAGCCGGAGCAGAAGGCGCAGGAAGTATTTAACCAGCTGTTTGCCGATGCTGACTGGGCAAACCTTTACACCCAGGCAGGCATGGAAGAAACCTCCTTCGAAACAAAAGATGTTTTTGCCGCCTACATGGACGAAAAAGTTGGCGACGCCAAGCTTACTTACATCGAAACCTCTGCCGGTCTTTCCGGTGACCACAAATACATCGTCAAGCTGGGTGATGAGAAGATCGCCACCTTCCGCCTTACCGGCGGCACCGATGTACAGACCGAGATCTCTACCTGGGAGCTGGGCACTGTAGAGCTTTTCTTCGCCCGCAACGAGAGCGTTACTGTAGAGGTTCAGCCGGAGCAAACCGTTTATATCAACGGCATTGCCCTTGACGACAGCTACATTATCCGCACCATCACCACCCGTGCAGAAGAATACCTTCCCGAGGGAGTCCACGGCTACCGTGCCCAGCAGCTGCAGGTGAAGGGTCTTCTGAAAGCCCCCGATGTAACCGTCAAGGACAAAGACGGCAACGAGGTTGCCGTTACACTGGACGAAGAAACCGGCATTTACAAAACTGCCAATGAAGCAGCTGAAATGACGGAAGAATACCGCACGATTCTCTTAAACGCCGGTCTTGCTGATGGCAAATATGCTCTTCGGGCGATCTCCAAAGCAGACCTGCGGCAGCATTTTGACGGCAGTTCTCAGATTTATGCCGACATTGTCGGCACCCACCCCTTCTTGCAGGATTACCGGGGCTATGTCTTTGACGATTCCGTTACCGCCGTCAGCGATTTTTACCGCTACAGCGACAAGCTGATCTCCGGCAATGTCACGCTGCTGCTGAAGGTCACCCGCACCAACGGAACCATTAAGGAGATTCCTCTGAGCAAGACCTACTTCATGGAGAAAAAGGGCGACAAATTCCTTGTGACTCAGTACACCAATGTTCCCGTGCAGGAGCAGGTATCTCAGGTGCGGCTGACATTCTTGAAAGACGGCGAGCAGATCGGCAGCCAAATGGCAGCCAGCAATGCGCGCACGCTAACCCTGCCTCAGATCACCGCACCGGAGGGTCAGGAATTCAAGGGCTGGGCTGTGCGTGAGGAAACCGAAGGAAAGGTCACCATGACCATCCTCTTTACTCCCGCGGAAGACGGCACCGTGCAGATCACCTCTCAGCAGACTCTGGAGCCTATGGAGCTGCATGCTGTCTTTGAAGCAAAGGAGACGGGAGAATAATGGATTTGTTCAGTTTCTTTGCAGAAAAGTTTGATCTTCCCATTCTGGAGTGGATCGCAAGCAATCTGCAATGTAAGTTCTTAGATGTTATCATGCCCATCGTTACCCTTTTGGGCGACGCAGGCATTTTCTGGATCGCCATTGCGGTGGTGCTGCTGTTTATTCCCAAGTACCGCAAGATCGGTCTGGGCATGGGCGCGGCACTGATCATGGGTCTTTTGGTCTGCAATGTGACCATGAAGCCTCTTTTCCAGCGCCCCCGTCCTTACGATTACCAGCTGCTGCATTTCGGCAAGGAAATCAAGCTACTGATCGATGCCCAGCATGATTTTTCCTTCCCCTCCGGTCACACGCTGGCTTCCTTTGAAGCCGCCACTGTGCTTGCCATTCATAACAAAAAAATGGGCATTCCTGCCCTCATTCTTGCCTGCCTCATTGCCTTCTCCCGGCTTTACCTTTATGTGCACTATCCGACCGATGTGCTATTCTCCGTGGCAATGGGCATCGGCTTCGGTTTCCTGGGCAGCTTCCTCGTAAAAAAAGGCGCAGATGCCTACCAAAAGAAAACAGGAAAAATATTATAAATAAAAAACAGGCGATGCTATCATCGCCTGTTTTTTTATTTCTTTTTGAAAAGATCTGTTTTGCTTTCCTCGCCTTTTATCAGCCGCCGGATGTTACCCCGGTGCATGTACACCGCCAGAGCACCCATCACAACACCGCTAATCATCACGACCCAATCGCCAAAATGCAGCACTGCAAAGCTCACAGAAAATGCCGTCGCTGCCAGCACCGAGCCGAGGGAAACATACTTTGTAAGAAGATAGACAGCCGCAAACACCGCCAGAATGATCAGCGCGATCCGCCAATCCACTACCAGCGCAATGAACAATCCGCTTAAAATGCCCTTGCCGCCCTTAAAGCCCAGCAGCGCAGGGAAATTGTGTCCCAACATCACCGCAAGACCGCCAAGTGCCGCGCCCTGCAGGTAATAGCCGTAAGGTGCCAGCAGCATGCCCGTCAACAGGCAGGAAACGGCAGCCTTGCCTGCGTCGATCAAAATCACATACGCAGCCTGCCCCACGCCATAGTTGCGGATAAAATTGGTCAATCCCGCATTGCCGCTGCCGTGAGTGCGGACATCATCGTGCTGCAGCGCAGACATACATACTGCACCGTTCAGATTGCCCAGCAAATAGCTTGCCAGCATTCCGATAAACACGGAAAACCACATGGATTACTCCTCCTTGTCGCCCTTTTGGCGAATGGTGATGCGAATGGGTGTGCCCTGCAGACCGAAGACCTCACGAATCTGGTTTTCCAGATACCGCTGATAAGAGAAATGGAACAGCCGGGCATCGTTACAGAAAATGACGAAATGGGGCGGCTTTGTGCCTGCCTGGGTCATGTAGTAAATCTTCAGGCGGCGACCCTTATCCGTAGGCGGCTGCACACGGGCTGTGGCATCTGCCAAAACAGAGTTCAGCGCACCGGTTGTGATGCGGCTGGTGTTCTGCTTGTGCACATCCTGAATCACCTGATACAGCTTGTCCACCCGCTGACCGGTAAGCGCAGAAAGGAATACCACCGGCGCATACAGCATGTAGCTTAAGCCGTTGCGCACAGCTGCTTCCTTATCGCGCATGGTGTTGGTTTCCTTGTCCTCCACCGCATCCCACTTGTTGACAACAATGATTGCTGCCTTGCCGGCTTCATGGACAAGACCTGCAATCTTGGTATCCTGCTCCGTGACGCCGTCATTGGCATCGATGAGAATCAGACAAACATCGCTGCGCTCAATGGCGGCAACGGTGCGCATATTGGAGTACTTTTCGATCACATCGTCCACCTTGCTCTTGCGGCGCATGCCGGCGGTGTCGATAAAGCAGTACTTTCCGGTTTCGTTTTCAAAATAGGAGTCGATGGCATCCCGGGTCGTGCCGGCAACATTGGAAACAATGACCCGTTCCTCACCCAAAATGCGGTTCAAGAGGCTGGATTTTCCCACATTGGGCTTACCCACGATGGCAACCTTGATCACATCGTCCTCTTCTTCGCTTTCGTCCTCCTCCGGAATGTTCTCCAGCACCCAATCCAAAAGGTCGCCGGTACCGTGACCGTGGACAGCAGAGGTCTCAAACAGATCGCCGATGCCCAGAGAATAGAATTCATACACATCCGGATTCACAAGACCGATAGAATCGCACTTATTTACCGCCAGCGCCACAGGCTTGCGGCTTTTACGCAGCATGGTGGCAACATCCTGGTCAGCCGCGGTAACACCGCTGCGCACATCCACCACCATAATGATGGCGTCTGCCAGTTCGATGCCGATCTCTGCCTGCCGGCGCATAAATTTCAGCATATCGCTGTCGGTGCCCGGCTCAATACCGCCGGTATCCACCAAAGAGAAATGGCGGTTGCACCACTCACAGTCGCCGTAGATCCGGTCCCGGGTAACACCAGGGGTATCCTCAACGATGGAGGTACGCTGACCGGTCAGCTTATTAAAAAGCATGGACTTGCCCACATTGGGTCTGCCAACAATGGCAACCAAAGGCTTTGCCATGGCTTATCACTCCTTTCTGGGGAATTCTTTACATTACATTATGGCACATATCCGCTGCAAAATCAACGAATTTTCTGCCGATTCAAAGAACATTTACATTTATACTTCGCCTCAGGCAGCCTCATAAGACGAATCGCTGTTGGACAGCGAGAGATTTTGCTTCGAATCAAGCAACACAAACCGCAGGAATACTTTGTGTATTTCAAGGTTTGTGTTGGGCAGAGTCGGGACAAAAGATCCGCTGCTCCGGCAGCGAGGGGTTTTATGAGGTTGCCAGCAAAAAGGAAAAAGAGGAAGGCGAAAGCCTTCCTCTGTGTTTTTCCTGCCTTAGTCAGCCTTGGCAGCCAGAACCTGACGGCCATTGTAGGTACCGCAAGCCTTGCAAGCTCTGTGGGGCATAACAGCTTCACCGCACTTGGGGCAAACAGAAACGCCGGGAGCAACCAGCTTGCTGTTGTTGTTACGGCGAGTATCGCGACGGGCCTTGGACACTTTACACTTAGGGACAGCCATGGATGACACCTCCTCTTGGTAGTACTGCTTTTTGCAGCATTCTTATGTGTTTACTTATTGAGAAGCTGCTTCAAAGCAGCAAAACGGGGATCGATCTCTTTTTGACAGGTGCAAGGACCTTCATTCAGGTTCTTACCGCAGCGGCAGCACAGACCCTTACAGTCCTCGCTGCAAAGCAGCTTGGAATCCAAATTCAGCACGAAAACCGTGCGAACGATATCCTCCAAATCTGCCGCATCTGCCTCCAGATGGAACACCCACTCATCTTCGCTGTCTTCGTTAGAAAGCTCGGTTACCAGCACCACGTCAATGGGAAACTCCACAAATCTCTCAAAATCTGCGGCACAACGGTCGCAAACGCCGTGAATGGTGGTATGAAGCGAACCGGTCATCATCAGCACACCGGCGGTGTTACGCACCGTGCCGGAAGCCTCAACCGGCTCCGTTACCGGAAAGCTTTCGCCATAGCGAAGATCGCTAAGATCCACGCTGGTGGAAAAGGGAACCGACGCACCGGGACAGTCTATGATCTTTGACAGTCCTAGAAGCATACTTATCCCCCTTCTCGCAGTCATGCTTAGATATTATATAGGCTTTTATTCCATTTGTCAAACATTATTTTTCCGTTTTCTTGGTATTTTTCAGATGGACTTTTCCTCCAGCAGCCGCTTGATCTTTGCCTCCAGATACAAAAGGGAGCCTTCGTCCATCTTGTAGTAGCAGTCGATCCGCTGTCCCGGGAACCGATCCAGCAGCCGCGCGGTCTCCACAGGGCAGTATTTTTCGTAATCCTTAGGCACAAGCACCGCATCAAGACCTGCAAGATAGCGTTCCACATTGCTCTGCAAAAGCGCCGGCGCTTCCACCGCCGCCTCTTCGGCATATTGCTTCAGCGTCCGCTGCAGCAGCGCGCCGAATCGCTCCGAATTGCTGAGCGTACCCACCTTTTCTCCGGGGTTCAGTTTGATCACGGAAGAAAGCATTTGCGTAGCCGGACGCAGCGCCACTCTTGCGATTTTCTTAGGCACCGGCAAAATGCCTTCGACAAATTCTGCGTGCTCTGCTGTGGTGACGATCAGATCAAAATCCTCTGCCAGCTTGTAAGGATACTGCTGCACACTTTCCAAAAGGTAGGAATAAAGATTCACTCCCTTGATATGCCGCAGCTGGTCTGCCATCTGGGTCAGCGTCTCGGGATTGCACTCCACCACCGCGATCTTGACGAAAGCTTCCTCCTCCGCCCGTTCCCGCAGCTTCAAATTCAGAAAAATATTGATCTCCGCAGCAGAAAGCCCCATCTCTTCCAGCTCCGTCAGCAGCTTGTCGATGGCTGCCATGGCAAGCTCCTTGCGGCTGCCGGAATTGATAGGCTGATAGCAGATAAAAGTGCCTCGTCCCTGGACTTTTTCCAGGAGCCCTTCCCGTTCCAGCTCATCGTAAGCCCGCTTGATGGTGCCCCGGGCAAGGGAAAGACTTTCCGACAGTTCCTGCACTGTAGGAAGCTTCTGCCCGGAAATCAGCTCGCCCCGCTTCACAGCTGCGCGGATCGCATCCACCAGCTGCTGATAAATGGGAATATTCAGCTGTGGATTGATGCGAAATACAGATTCCATAACTTTCTCCTTACTCCAGCACCACGGTGGCGATATTTCCGTTTATCTCCATTTTGGTGCCATAGGCTTCGGACATTTCCTTCAGGCGCTGCAAAATTCCGCTACCCTTTGCAGGCGCTGGCATTCCGCTACGGGATCGGGGAAGACCGAAGCCCAGTTCGATCGCCAATAGCTCCAGCTTGATCACCTTGCCGTCGACGATCTCCCAGCGGGGGATCACCGATTCGAACATTCGCTTGTCCGTCTGCAAGCCTCTGACAAAGCCTTTGGAGCGCTTGGCAAACAGCTCGTGCATGGTTGCGTCGGAGGTCAAACCTTGCTTTTCATAGTCCTCTTCCGGCGCAAAGGGAATATTCTCGTTTTGCAGAATAAAATCGCCCAGCGAATAGAAAATGGGCTTCCCCTTATAAATCTCAACAGGTCGCAGCAGGTGGGGTCCGTGACCGATCACCGCATCTGCACCATGGTCGATTGCAAAGCGGGCTGCTCCCTCCAAGAATTGAGGGGGCTGCTCCTTTGACATACCGCCCACCTCGTGGCTGTGGATGGATACCAGGATATAATCTGCCTGCAGCTTTGCTTCAAAAATCGCCTTTTCCAGCCGCTGCAAGTCTTTTTTGTTGCAGGTAACTTCTTTATATGTATGATCCGCTTCTTTGAAATTCACATGGCGACCGAATTTGAACTCTCCCTCCGGCAGCGGATCTCGGTAACCCTCAGCTCTGCCGATGTCCTCCTGAGCATTCACGCAGGTCTGCTGCGCAATTTCCTTCAGCTGCTGCATCTGCTCCTTGGTAACATACAGCGTTTCTTTAAACCGCAGCTGATTGACACCGGGTCTGCCCGGTACGCGGCGGGATTGCTGACCGGCAATGCACACATCATTGAACACGCTGTTGCAGGTAGATGTCATGCCGATTATGGCGACCCGACCGTCAGTGGCATCCAAATAGGCAGGCGCAGCCGCCTGATCGAGATTTCTTCCCGTTCCGGCATGGACGATTCCGCTTGCAGATACATGCTCCATGGTTTTCAGCAGTCCGTCATAGGCAAAATCCATGGTGTGATTGTTGCAGAAGGTGGTCATATTGAAGCCGTAACCCTTGCAGTCATCCAGCACCTCCGGCTCAGCGCGCAGGCAGCTGCCGCCATTGAGAGAAAAGCCAAAGCATTCTCCCTCCCGGTGGAGGGTGGTTTCCAAATTAAAGTACCGCGCCTGTGCCGGCGCAAGCCATGCCTTGATTTCGTCAAAACCCTCGTAGGTCTCAGGCATGCGACGCTGCACCAAAATATCGCCCACAGCCGTAAATATCATAATAATACTCCTTAAAACTCTATGCCGTCCATGTTGTCCAACACGAACTGCACGAACACATTTATGCCGGTTTCAAAGCAGCCCTCATCAAAGACCACACCGGCATTGTGCAGCGGCAGCGCTGTTGCAGGATCGTCATTGCGCGTACCCAAATCGAACATCACGCCGGGCTTTTTGCGGCACAAGAAGCCGAAATCCTCACCGCCCATGGTGCGCTTGCGGGTACCTACTTTTTCTGCGCCCAGTACCTTTTCCGCGCATGTACGCATACGGTTGGACATGGTCTTCTCATTGAGCACATAGGGCAGGAATTTGGTGACCTTTACCTCTGCTCTGCCGCCGCTCATGGCAGCAACGCCCTCGCAGATTTCCCTAATTCGGGTAATCAGCTTTTCGCTGATTTCATCGCTGTGGGCACGGCTGCTGCCGAACATCCAGCAGTGGTCGCAGATCACATTATTGGTCATGCCGCCCTTGATCGCGCCGATATTCAAAATCACCTGCTCCGCAGGATCGATTTCCTTTGCTGCCATCATTTCCATGGCGCAGTATGCCTGCACAGCCATAGAAATGGCATCCTTGCCTCTGTGCTGCAGGTAGGCATGGGAGGTCGTTCCGTAAAAATCCACGGTAAAACCCATGGAATTGGCATTGATGGGACCTTCCAGTACAGAAACAGACCCTACCTCCAGACCCGTCCTCACATGGCAGGCAACGATGCAATCGATCTCATCCATCACGCCGCTTTCCGCCAGCTCCTTGCAGCCGGGGGTAATGTACTCTTCCGCCGGAGTAAACAGCAGCATAACGCGACAGGAAATGTCCTTTTCCATATCCTTCAGCTTTTTCGCAACCGCCAAAAGATTTGCCGTGTGGATATCGTGACCGCAGGCATGCATCTGCCCGTCAATTTTGGATTTATAGGGCAAATCTGTCGTTTCCTGAACAGGAAGTGCGTCCATATCTGCCCGCAGACCGATGGTAAAATGACTCTTTTCTTCGTTAATTGTGGCAACAATGGCACTACGACCGTACTTTTCGGTGTAAGGGATACCCATAGCATCCAGCTCCCGACGCACCACCGCCAAGGTTTTAGGAAGATCAAAGCCAAGTTCCGGATATTCATGTAATTCCCGGCGGATCGACCGGGCATATGCTGCATAATCCATTATTTATCCTCCTGAGCAAGATAGGCTTTCCTGCCGCTTTCGTAAAGGTTGTTGCCGTAGCTATCGATGATCACGATCACCGGAAGATCTTCCACTTCCAGCCGGCGGATGGCTTCCGCGCCCAGGTCTTCATAGGCAACGATCTCCGCCTTTTTGATGCACTTGCTTAGCAGAGCGCCGCAGCCGCCAATGGCGCCGAAATACACCGCGCCAAACTCTTTCATGGCAGCAACGACCTCCGGACCACGCTTGCCCTTGCCGATCATGCCGGTCTGACCCTGGGCAATGAGGGTAGGGCTGTAGGCATCCATGCGGTAAGAGGTGGTAGGACCGGCAGAGCCGATTGCCTGCCCGGGCTTTGCCGGGGTAGGACCGACGAAATAGATGATGGCATCCTTCATGTCCATGGGAAGCTCCTTGCCCTGATTCACCAGCTCACACAGGCGCTTATGGGCTGCATCCCGGGCGGTATAGATCACACCGGAAATGAGGCAGCTGTCGCCGGCTTTCAGGTTTCTTGCATCCTCCCGGGAAAGAGGTGCTTTTACTCTTACATTTGCCATTTTAGAGCACCTCCGTCTTGTGCCGGGTCACATGGCAGTTGATATTCACTGCCACGGGAAGACCGGCAATGTGGGTGGGGAATTCTTCGATATTCACCGCCAGCGCGGTGGTTTTGCCGCCAAAGCCCTGAGGACCGATGCCAAGGGCATTGATTTCCTCCAGCAGTTCCTTTTCCAGATTTGCATAGAAAGGCTTTTCGTTGCGCTGATCAACCGGGCGCATCAGCGCCTTTTTTGCAAGGAACGCAGCCTTGTCAAAAGTACCGCCAATGCCCACACCTACCACGATCGGCGGGCAGGGGTTAGGACCGGCATCTTCCACCACTTTCAGCACAAAATCTTTGACACCCTGCAGCCCGTCAGAGGGACGCAGCATTTTGATTGCGCTCATATTCTCGCTGCCGAAGCCCTTAGGGGCAACGGTGATTTCCAGCTTATCGCCGGGAACTATGTCAAAATAGAGCATAGCGGGGGTATTGTCGCCGGTATTGACCCGATCCAGGGGGTCCCGGACCACGCTTTTGCGAAGATAGCCTTCCGTATAGCCCTGCCGCACGCCCTCATTGACGGCGGCAGTAATGTCGCCCTCGATATGCACATCCTGCCCGATCTTGAGGAATACGCAGGCAACGCCGGTATCCTGGCAGATAGGCTGATCCTTTTCGTCAGCAATGTTGTAGTTCTCGATAATGCGCTCCAGAATTTCCCTTGCCTGAGGCCATTTTTCCGCTGCGCAGCTTTCTTCGATGCGCTTTTTCATATCACCGGGCAGGTGGCAGTTTGCCTCAATGCAAAGTCGCTTTACGGTCTCGGTGATGGTTTCCGCACTAATATTTCGCATAAAAATCTCCTATTAACCGGGCACATTGTAAATGGTGTCCTGCAGCTCGCCACCCCGGCTGATGACCTGCGCCACCACCCGATCGCCTTTCATGGGCTTCCAGGGCTTGCCGGTAATGGCTTCTGTTTTTTCTTTGAGTTGCTGAATGTCGATCACCGGCAGACCGGCGCTTTCCAGCCGCTGCTTCAAATCGACATTTTTCGGATTCACGGCAATGCCGCCCTGTGTCACCAGCACATCAATATCCTTGCCGGGGGTGGAAATGCAGGTAACATGATCCGTCACGATAGGAAGCCGCGCACGGAACATAGGCGCAATGATCATGGAAAGCTTTGCGCCGGCTGCAGTATCGCTGTGACCGCCGGAGCCGCCCATGATATAGCCATTGGAGTCGGTGTGGACATTGACATTAAAGTCCGTATCGATCTCCGTAGCGCCCAAAATCACCACATCCAGGCTATCCACCACCGCGCTGCGGCTGTAAGGCGAAGCGTAATGCATGGCGGAAATCTCCTGATGGCGGGGGTCATTGCGCAGAGATTCCACAGCCTTCAAATCAAAGCACTGCACATCCATGAGGCTGCGGAAGCAACCGGCCTGCAGCATGTCCACCATATAGCCGGTGATGCCGCCAAGACCGAAACTGCCCTGAATGCCGTCACGGAGCATAATATCTTTTAAGAATTTTGCCGCCGCCAGCGACGCACCGCCTGCACCGGTCTGGAAAGAAAATCCGTCTTTCAAAAGTCCGGAGGCTTCAATGACCTTCGCCGCATGGCTTGCCATCACAAGACCTACGGGGTCGCGGGTAATTTGTGTCGTGCCGGAAACGATGCCCTTGGGATCGCCGATGGCATCCACCTGCACCACGAAATCCACATAATCTTCCGAAATAGAGAAATCCTGCAGCGGATACGCTACCAGATTATCGGTGATAACGACCACTTTCTTTGCATGCATGGCATCGGCAAAGGCATAGCCAAGGCTTCCGCAGGCAGATTTGCCGTACTTTCCGGAGCAGTTACCCATGGGGTCAGCGGTGGGAGCTGCAATAAATGCTACATCAATGGGGGTCTTGCCCTGCACGATTTGGCTGGGACGACCGCCGTGGGTATAAAACTGCACGGGATTTTTGAGAATTCCCTCGGAAATGGGGCGACCCAAGCCGCCGGAAATATAATCGGCAGCGATGCCCGTGACAACACCGTTTTCAATGTGCTCCAAAAGGGGCATATGGACATCAAACAAAGAGCTTGCATTGACGCGGATATCCTTAAGCCCCGCGTTTGCGATTTCTGCCATCACCATGTTCAGCACGAAATCGCCGTTACGCAAATGATGGTGGAAAGAAACGGTCATACCGTCTTTCAATCCGGAAAGCTGCACCGCTTCCCGAAGGGATTTTACCAGCTTACTCATTTACGCATCCTCCCTTCCAAGACCCAACTGCTGCGCCATGGCGATGGTCTGCCGGGCACGTGCCACAATGGGGGCATCGATCATCTTGCCGTGGAGCGCGATCGCGCCCTTGCCCTGGCGCTCTGCTTCGGCGATGGCGCTCATCACTTCGTAGGCGTAGTCGATTTCCTTTTCCGTGGGGCTGAAGGTGGCATTGATCACTTCCACATGCCGGGGAGAGATGGATGCCTTTCCGGTAAAGCCCAAAGCCTTGGCAACGGCTGCATCCTTAACGATTCCTTCATCGTCATTGACATCGGTAAAGGGTGTGTCATAAACCTGCACACCGGCAGCCCGGGCTGCCACCACCAAACGGGTACGGGCATACTCGATCTCTCTGCCTTCCTTAGTGCGCTTGCACTGCAGGTCGGCGGTCAGATCCTCCGCGCCAAGGAACAGTGCTTTCACGCGGTTGGATGCGGAAGCGATTGCAAAGGCGTTTTCAACGCCCAATGCCGTCTCGATCAGGGGCATCAAGCCCACAGTATTCTTCTCAAAGCCCAGCTTTTCTTCCACTGCGGTTATGTAAGCGTCAGCCGCCAAAACATCGGCGGCTGTGCCGGTTTTAGGCAGCAAAATCAGACCCGGCTTATAGGGCAGGATCTCGTCAATATCGGCTTGCC
>JAZQHM010000016.1:0-4846 GCA_045540575.1 Faecousia sp.
CAGGTATCTTTGCTCATAGTCCCCGTAGTAAACTACCGTAATAATTTGCCCTTTCTGAAGGTCCAGTAATTTTGCATTGATCTCAGCAATAGCATCTTCTGACGGATATCGTCTTGGCTCTATCACGCGCTCCTTGGCTGCTATGGCTTCCCTCAAGCCTGACAGTGCGTCTTATCAGTAATATCCTGTTATCATAAAAACCGATGAACGTGATTTAGCACCAGCCAGTAATATTAATATTTTTCCTGATAACAAAAGTGCGCCCCAAAATGGAGCGCACTTAATCATTATATGGCCATAAACTAGAAAGGTCTCTGAAATCTATGGAAACATTCCCTATCTGCAGGCATTTACACAAAGGATCGACCCTTTTAACATACCCCGTTAACTGCCGGTATTCTTGTTCAAAGTCGCAATAGTAAACGGCCGTAACTAAAGACCCTGATGCTAAGTTAATCAAGACACGGTTAATTTCAGCAATTGACTCCTCGGTCAATTCCCTACGTGGTGTAGTCACCCTTTCTTTATTCGCAATTGCCTCATTTAATCCTTTCAGCGCTTGAAAAGGAGCGAACTGTTTTGCACGTTTGGATGGTGGCATTGGTGCCCATATCGTCTTCTTTATCACTTTGACTTCTCCTAAAAATTCACAATTTAGAACTTATGTTCTATTATATCGGATATGAAATTTGAAGTCAAGAACAAAGGATAAACGATATTTGCTTGACAAAAAAGTTTGGGGAGTCAATATGTTGGCGATTGGAATCAACACGCTCAAACTAAAAACCACCGCTTTCTTTTTTGCTTTGAAAACGGTGGTTTCTTCCCAATTTATCAATTATTTTGGCTCATGGCATACCAAATTGGGGACCACGAATCATTATTTTTGATTTACTGCTCAATGCATTTACAAAAGTTTCTGGAACTCTCTTTGGATGATGTTTCCCATCTTTTGCGGGGAGTCCACGCACCCACCTTCGAACCAAAGTTTGGCAACCGAATATACACCGTTTCTGAAAAAAATGGTTTTATAATCAGCAGCAGTTTGGCTGACGCCCAGCTTGAAATAGATCTGGAACAGCTCTTTGTTTTCCAAAATATATTCGAAAATCCAGGCAAATTCACCTTCTGTGTGAGGCTGTGTAGCTACCTGCTTTTCAATCTCTGCCGCATAGCTATTCGCCAAAGCCGGAATATCCTCAAAATTGGCATAGAAGGTGCCGCGCTCAACATTTGCCACCTCACACAGTTCTGTAACCGAGATCTTGTTCAGTTCTTGATCCCGAAGTAAGGCAGCAAATGCAGTATAAATACGCTGCAGGGTTTCTTGGTGCCGTTTGTTGTCCTTAGTGTTCATAGGAACCTCCTTATTTCAGCAGTTCATCAGAAAGGCGCAGGATCTCGGGGGCAATTCTCTCCCGCTGCTTTTTCAGCACACGACTGTAGATCGGATAAGCCAGTGCTACCAGTACCATACCTACGATACCGATCACAACACCGATCAGCATGGCAAACTCTCTGTGAGAACCCAGCATCTCACCCAGATCTGTCATAGCCAGACTCATACCGGTTCCCATAATCAGCGCGCCGATGACACCGATGGCAATGGCCCAGGCCTGGGCTTTCTGTGTGGGGATGGCGTGAAGTGTGCGAAGCTGTTCCATCTTATCGGCTGCTTTGGGAAGATACTTTTTGCGAATGGCTTCTATTTCCTTCTGCTGTTCGGCAGAATAAGTAAAGCTGAATCCTTCTTTATTCTCCATCTTTGATTCTCCTGATCTCTTTATTTGCGTTTACAATAAGGATTACCGAAAGGGTCACCACGGTAATGCTGACTCCGGCACCGGTGAGGATGATAAAAATTCGCTGATTTTCTGGCGACATATCCGCGCCGAACTGAGCAAACATGGCTGTTTCCAGGTTCAGCATAGATACCAATGCTCCAGAAAGGCTGACGATCTTGGCTGTGGACATAACAGGACTTCCCAGTTTGCGATACTTTACAATGTCCACGATAGCGTGAATGGTGGAGTAAAAGGTGTACAGTGCCATCACATAGATCATAATACCGGGATAGTCATAACCTTTGCTTTGGTAGAGGATCATCAGCACTGCACCACTAAGAGACAGATTGATAAGCAGCAGGATATAGGCACAAACCCGGGATCGTTTCCACTCGCCCAGGATGCTAGTACCGATTTTCTGGATACGGACATATCGTACCAGCAAGTAGCGCATTACTGCCATGATCACATAGTACACCGCCAGCACCATAAACCAGTAGCTTCGGAGCATGTGCCAAGACCACACATTAAGTCCCACATAGAGCATACTGATCACGAAGGACACGCTCAGCGATATATTGGTTCGGAAGACCCGGTCCGTCATAAATCGGTTGCCAAGGGGGTTATCGTAGATTTTCTGTTTGATTTCCTTGTATTGCTTCGGCAGCACCAAAGCGCAGAAAATACTTACCGTGCTGAGGGTGTAAAATGCCAGGACATACACCACATAGGCAGGGATGCTCTGCTCCATACCCTTGACGAAAATAATCGTCAGCAGCACAGCACTGGCAATGGTCATCAGAGCCATCAGCCAGACCGGGGGAAACAACAACTTTCTCCCTATCTTCTTCCAGTCCATAGCCTTACCTCTTGAACTTCACGGTGAAGGTACTGCCCTCGCCGTAGACACTTTGTACGCCGATCTCGCCGTTCAGAATGTCCATCACCCGCTTTACAAGGGCCAGACCCAAGCCGTTGCCTTGGGTGGCGTGAGAGGTATCGCCCTGGTAGAATTTTTCAAAGATATGCTGTCCCACCTCAGGATTCATACCGCAGCCGGTGTCGCGCACCTGTACGATCACGGCATGATCTTCTGTTTTCAAACTGACACCGATGGTACCGCCATCGGGGGTGAATTTCACTGCGTTGGAGATCAGATTGTTCCACACAAGACTTAAGAGTTCCGGGTCCGATTTGATCCGCACATCATCTTCAATATCCGTTTCGATTTCCAAATTTTTGGCTTCCCATGCATCTTCAAAACCCAAAAGGCATTCGCAAAGTTGCTCGCCCAAGTCGAATTCCTGGGGTTGGGGAAAAATCTGTTGATTCTCCAGCTTATTTAATTTCAGAATATTGGTGATCAGCTGGGCCAGCTTTCTTGCCGCTTCGGAAATGGCTTTAGCGTACTCGTTCTTTTCTTCTTCCGTAATGCCGGGGCGCTGGAGCATAGTGGCGTAATTGCCCATGACCGCCAGGGGCGTTTTCAGTTCGTGGGACACATTGGCAATGAAATCGGTACGCAATGTTTCCGTACCGGAAAGTTCCGCCGCCATGGCATTAATAGCGATACCAATTTGATTGAAACCTTCCACACCCGCACCATGCATAGGCTTGACACGAACGGAGAAATCACCCTGCATGATCTTTTCCGTAGCATCAGTGATGACTTTTACCGGCCGATCCACCATGATCTTACGGCGAATATAGTCGGCTGTTCCAAAAAGAAATGTAATCAGCAGCACATTGCCAAAGGTCAGCTTCGCCGCTACGGCGATATTACCCTCGTCAAACACAAGGTTCATGGAGTCTGCAAGGATATTCAAAAAAAGTATCATGCAGCAGCTAACTGCAAAGCCAACTGTCAGGAAAAAGACCACATAATTATTGACGGTTTTCAAAACCTGCCGAAAAGTAATTTTCTTCACTTGATCACCGCCTTATAGCCAAGTCCGTGGACGGTCTTGATTTCAAAGTCCTCGCAATCAGACAGCTTGCTCCGCAGTTTGGTCATATACACATCCACCGCTCTGGGTGCAGTTTCCGTATCCGCATCCCAGAATTCATCCATCAGCTGCTGCCGGGTGAAAGTTTTCTTGGGGTAGCTGAGCAACTTGTAGAGAATGTTGAATTCCCGATTGGTCAAGTTAATTTCTTCATCGCCCAGCATAGCGATGTGCTCGTCCACATCCATGGAAAACTTACCCACTTCCAGCTTTCGGGAGGATGCGATCTTGGCACGACGCAGGAGGGCACCGATCCGCAGAAACAACTCGTCCAAATCGATGGGTTTCACCATATAATCGTCCACACCGATCCGGTAGCCCCGCTGCTTGGAGGCGAAGTCGTCCCGGGCGGTCATAAACAAAATGGGGATATTTTCATTCAAGCTACGGACAGTCTTGGCAAATTCAAAGCCATCGATTCCGGGCATCATGATATCGGAAACGATCAAGTCGAACATCGTGCCATACATGGCGTCATAAGCGTCGTTTGCATCCAAACAGCCGGTGGCCTGGTAGCCACTGGCATTGAGAAAAGCGCAGACAGTGCGGTTTAAATCCTTATCATCTTCCACAACCAAAATCTGAAACATGGTGATACCTCCGCAAATTATCATCTCGTATTATACATCATAGCACCGAAATGTTAAAGTTTTGTTTGCGTTTAGCGAAAAATGGTGCTGTTTTTCAAAAACAGCACCATTTTTTTGTCAGTATTGGATTTAATTGCCTTCAATCAGACCCTCTTCGATCATCCATTGCACCTCATCGTGAATAGTTTCCTGGTAGGGACGGGTAGTATATCCCAGCTCCCGCTGTGCCTTGGAGTAGTCGAAGACATTGTTTCTTGCCAGGTTGTAGACAGAGAAGGTGGTCATCAGTGGCTTCTTGCCGGTCCTTTCGGCCTGCTTCTCCAGTATCTGCGCGATCTTATCAGCCAAACCCAGAGGCAGGAAAATGCTGATCTTCTTGGCAGTACACTCCTTCTGGATCATATCGCACATTTCCTTCAGAGTGACAGGCTCGTTGGCCAGGATGTAGCACTCGCCGTTACGGCCC
>JAZQHM010000017.1:0-4940 GCA_045540575.1 Faecousia sp.
CATAGCAGGTACACAAAATATAATTATTCAACTAAGCCGTATTTGACTTTGATGCGGTCTAGCTTTTCCAGCATGGGTTCGGCGGCGATGAGGATGAAGATTACAGTTGCGGCGGCGTGGATCAGGTCCATAGGGAGACCGGACACATAGTAGGCCTTCAGCATTTCCCAATTGAGCGTTTGGGAATTGTACATCAGCGCAGCGGCGGGGTTCATAATGCCGCCGTAGATGATCACTGCTGCAAATGCGCCAAAGGTGGCCAAGCTGCCCCGACTGCGGCGCAGGAGACCCTTGCGGAACAGCACACCTGCCAGGAAGCCGATAATGCCCATGCTGAACATTTGCCAGGGCATCCAGGGGCCTTGGGAGAACAGCACATTGGACACCATCATGGTCACAGCGCCCACCAGGGAGCCGGTCTCACCACCAAAGGCCACACCGGAGATGATCACCAGCGCCAGCACCGGTTTGAACTGGGGCAGCATAATGAATGCAGACCGGCCAGCGATCGCAATCGCACACAGCACCGCAATGGTCACTAATTCTCTTGCCTTTGGTTTTCTGCTTTCAAACACTAGGAAGAAAGGCACCATACATTCGATCAGCACCAGCATAGCGGTCACATTGTAATGTTGATTGCCCAGGTACATCACACCGGTGAAGATGGTCATCGGAATACAAAGCACGACCAGCACAGCGGCAACAATTGTGCGCTTGCTGAGTTTTCTCTGCTTGGTGGGGATCTGCAGCATAGCAGAAGGAGCACTTCTGCGACCAATAGCGGCGATGAACACACCCAGCGCAGCAATCAGCACCAAGTACAGAAGAAGCTGATTTTCACCGGTAGCGCTGATACCTTCTTTGCCAATAAGGGCGGACAGATCGGTGATACTGGTGGCATAGAAGAACACCAGCATCGCAATCACCAGGGATACACCGGCAAGGAGCTTTCTCCATAGGGGCAGTGGCTTGGGTTTGAAATTCGCCGCAGTTTCCTTGGATTCGGGCAAGCCTGTAGTTTCGGGAATCTCCGGCTCAGTAGGCAATTCACCACCGCAACAGCCGATAATATCAGCAACTGTTACCGCCTTGGGAATCAAGTGCCGAGCCATACGGTTAGCCGGGGTGGTATAGAAGCTGTTGCCGGAGAAGAACTCTCTGGGTGTACCCTCTGCCACAATGCTACCATCAAAGAACAGACCGCACTTGTGGGCATACTCGGCACAGAAAGGCACATCGTGGCTCACCATCAAAATGGTGGTGCCTGCGGCAACAAGGCGGCGAAGAATCAGCGCAAAGGTCACCTTGAACTCTGCGTCAAATCCCTTGGTAGGCTCGTCCAGTAGCAGAATGTCCGGCTGGGTCAACAGCACCTTCGCCAAGGCGGTGCGCTGCTGCTCTCCACCGGAAATGTCATAGGGATGACGGTCTAGGAAGTCCCGCAGACCGCAAAGCTCTGTGATCCGTGCAACTTCTGCGTCCTGCTTTTCCTTGGGGTTCTTCTCGCCCCGGAAGACTTCGTACAGATCTTCCCGGACGGTGCGTTTTACGAAGAGGGTTTGAGGATTCTGCGGCAGATGACCCAGCTTGCCTTGCATACGAACATCACCGCGATAAGCAGACCGCAGACCGGAGATCACTTTCAGCGTGGTGGACTTACCTGCACCGTTGCCGCCCAGGATGGCATAGAACTCACCCTTGTGAAGTTTTAAGGAAAAGCCTTTCACCACATCCGGGCTGTCTTTCTCATAGCGGAACCACAGATCTTCACATTCCAAAGTTACTTCCTCCGGATATACCGGGGGATCTTTTTCTGCCAAGGGCAAGAGCGCTTGTTCTTCTACTCGCTGCGAAAGGAAATTGCTGCCGTCACGGACAGTCATGGGGCAATCCAGCTTCGTTTCCACTGCCGCCCAAACACGCATAGCGGTGGGCATAGCAAGGAACATGCCGCTGCCTTTGTCCTTTAACTGCAAGCCTACATTCTCCGGCTTGTCATCGCAGAGAATCGCGCCCTCATTCATTACGATAACACGGGTAGCAAAGGGGAAAGCTTCCTCCAAACGATGCTCCGTCAGGATAATGGTAGTACCTAGCTCCCGGTTGATCTTGCCAAGCAGCGCCAGGAAATCAGCGGCGGCGATGGGGTCAAGCTGTGCGGTCGGCTCGTCCAGCACCAGCACACCCGGCTGCATCGCCATAACGGATGCAAGGCTCAACAGTTGCTTCTGACCACCGGATAACTCGGTGACATTTTTATAAAACCAATTCTCAATGCCGAAGAAGGCAGCGATTTCAGCCACACGGCGGCGAATGGTGGGGGTGTCATATCCCAAACTCTCTAGACCAAAGGCCAGTTCATGCCACACCTTGTCGGTGACTACCTGGTTTTCCGGGGATTGCAGCACATAGCCAATTTGCTGCGCCTGCTCCCTCTGGGACAGTTCAGACAACAGTGTGCCTTGATACCGAATCTCACCGGAGAATAGTCCATGAGGTGTCAGACAGGATTTCAAATGCCGCAGCAGTGTAGACTTTCCACAGCCGGAAGGGCCGCATAGGATCACAAACTCACCTTGCTGAACGGTGAAGCAGATTCCGCGAAGGGCCTTTTTCTCACCCTCCGGGTATGTAAAATCTACATTTTTGAATGAATAGCTTTCCATTTTCTCTCCTCTAAGTAGTTCAGCACCACGGGCATCAAACACAAAATCAAATAAACAAACTGAAAAGAAAGGGTTATGGCATTCAGACCGATATAGCGGATGCTGGGGAAATACCGGAATCCAAAGGCAGAAACGATCACGCCCGAAAGCAGGTAGAAACCGCAGAAACCCAAGTAAAGCAGCGCCATCTTATCCCGATCATCAAAGCGGTAGATAGAAAAGGCGGTACGCCCCTTTAGGCCATAGCCACGGCTTTTCATACTGTCGGCAGTTTCAATGGCATTTTCCAGTGCCCAGGTGACCATAATGGACAGCACTGTAATGGCGATTTTGGTACGATGCCAAAGACTGCCTTCCGAAATATCTCTGCCGATGCTTTTCTGCGCGTCCACTACTGCATCCATCTGTGCCTTAAACTTGGGGATAAACCGCAGGGTCATACTCAGTACCAGTGACATTGCCGGGATAATGCGACCGAACAGATAGATGAACTTGTCGGAGGTAATGACCCGGTTGAAGTTCAGAAACCACAGCATCACCGTTGCCAGCATCGCTCCTGCGGACAGACCGTAAAGGATGCTCTCCAATGTCAGCGGATTTCCCGTGGGAAAATACAGCAGAATGGTTATACCCTCGTGGCTGAAAGCAGGGTTCATAAATGCCGTCAGCAGCATAATAGGCAGACACCATTTGAGCGTAAACAGCACTGCCTTCTTCCCCTCTGCCTGCACCGCATAGGTAATCGTGCAAGCAAGGGATATCCCTTGTGCCAGGGGGTGATTCAGCGCCATGGAAAAGCCGATCACCAGGGTGAAATATAAGAAGTTCACTAAGGGATGATATTTAGCGAATCTATCCTGCATGTTATCCTCCGACGGCATAACCGCCACCGATATCGTTACCCAGGTCGCAGGTGAACCGCCACTCGACTACATCGCCGTCCTTCAGCTGATAACGGGAACTGCCGTAGTTGGGATACCACCCATTGACCTTGTACATCCAGCCGGACAGCGCGCCGCAATCAAATTCATAGAGATTGTGGATGCCTTCCACATAAGCGCTGTTATAAATGGGCGTCCAGGAAGCTTCCATGTGGATGCCCTTTTCCTTACAAACCCGCTGCAACACATCGAATACGGACTCACCCTCATAGAAAGTCACAGTGGTCTTGGAAAGAATCCTACCGCCGGAGGGAACCATTTCCAGCTTGTCGGGGTCAAGCATATCCAAATTATTCAAAATGGTGGAGCACTCAATAGAGAAGGTGCAGGTGAAAGTTTTTCCTTTGTCCACTTCCTGATCCTCAGGTTCTACCGGTTGGGGTTTACCTTCCGGAACTGGGTCGGTGTTATATTTGTCCTTGCCACCGTTTTGGACCTTATTGTCGCTTTGTCCTGGTGTTGAAAGATAGTCATCCTGTCCGCCTGCAGGTAGCGAGGGTGTCTGGTTGGGTGTTATCGTTTCCGTTGCCTGTGTTTCCTTCTCGTCCTCAGGGAGGGCATCCGGACGAATCTCAAAACTATCCACAGAGCCATCCAAGGTGAAATTCAGTATGGTAGTCTTACTACCGGTAATGGACACCGATGCAAATACCTCGTCACCGACATACGCAGTTGCGCTCTGGGCATTCCATTGCTCGCCCAAATAAATAGAAAGCAGCGCAGAAAAGCCAAAGGCTTCTGCCTGAGTCAGATCAACATGGATATTACCTTCAGTAGTCTTACGAATCTCTACGCCGAGATTAATCTCCTGGGCTTGCGTAATATCACTGCCAAAGATAGTCCATTCATATTTGTAATCGCCGGATTTTCCGGTAAAAACACCAATGGCATTTTCACTCTGAATTTGCTGGATAAGGCTTTCTTTGATAATGCCATTTTCGGGGATCTCAATAGAATCATTCAAGTTCACGTTGCCAAAGTTACCTTGGCAGGCGCACAAAGAAACCATTATTGTAAAAGCCAATAGTAGGCTCAGTATTTTCTTCATCATTATTCTCCAATCACAAGTCTGCCGTTCTTAACCTTAAGTGTATCAGTGGTCATAGCAAGACTTTGGGCTTCGTCGGATGCGGCAAATACGGCATCCTCCACAATCAAATCAAGGACATCGCCGGGACGCACACTGCCCCGCAGACGGAATTTTAGCCGAAGCACCACATTGTAGTCCTCTGCCAATAATTCCTTTGTAAAAGCGTTTCTGCCACCGGTCATATCCAAATACATAATGTTAATAAGACCGGTATCATTGCTGCTTTGTACATTGCAGCTCCAA
>JAZQHM010000018.1:0-10433 GCA_045540575.1 Faecousia sp.
CCGGCAGGCTATTACCCGCGCCATCGCCGATCAGGCACGAACCATCCGTGTGCCGGTGCATATGGTGGAGGTCATTAACAAGGCGACCCGCTGCAATCGGAAACTGGTTCAGGAGTTGGGCCGTGAACCTACTGTGGAAGAGATCGCAGCAGAGCTGAATCTGCCTGTTGAAAAGATCATCGAGGCAAACCGTACCGCTGCCGATACCCTTTCTCTGGATACCCCCGTTGGTGATGAAGAAGACACCTCCATCGGCTCTTTCGTGGAAGACGAGCGGACCCCCGGTCCTGCCGACGCTACTTCCAATGCCCTTTTGGCAGAAGCGCTGAAGGAGATCCTGGACACCCTGACGGAGCGGGAAGCAGATGTGCTGCGCATGCGTTTCGGCATGTACGACGGACGCACCCATACTTTGGAAGAGGTGGGTCAGATCTTCGGTGTTACCCGTGAGCGTATCCGCCAGATCGAGAACAAAGCCATCCGCAAGCTGCGCCATCCCAGCCGTGCAAAGAAGATCAAGGACTTTTATTGCTAATTCAAAAGCCCGCTGCAAAAGCAGCGGGCTTTTTCTTATGCCAATGTCTTTATGAGGAAATATCCAACCACCGCAACACCAAGAACGATGCGGTAAATGCCGAAGACGCTGAAGGAGTGCTTGCGCACATATTCCATCAGACCCTTAATGACCACGAGGCTCACGACAAAGCTGACCACGCAGCCTGTAATCAGCACCATGATCTCTGTGCCGCCGGCTTGTGCGCCCTCCAGCAGGAATTTTAAGAGCTTCAGCGCGCTGGCGCCCAGCATGGTGGGAATCGCCATGAAAAATGAGAATTCTGCACCTGCGCTGCGGCTGACACCTAAGATGATCGCGCCCAGGATCGTAGAGCCGCTGCGGGATGTGCCGGGAATCAAACTCAGGCACTGGAATGCACCCATCAAAAGTGCGGTGCGGTAGTCAATCTGATTCACATCGGTGATCTTAAAGCTGCGGCTGCTGTTCCACTTTTCTACAAACAGGAACGCAATACCGTAAAGGATCAAGGTGACGGCAACCACGATGTAGTTATAAAAATGGGCATCCATCCAGTCGTCCAGCAGCAGTCCGATCACTGCCGAGGGGATCACCGCCACAACCACCTTAAACCACAGCTGCCAGGTGTCTTTTTTCTGCAGGCTGTCCTTTTTCGGGGAGAAGGGATTCAGCTTGTGAAAAAACAGGACGATAACTGCCAAAATCGCGCCCAGCTGGATCACCACCTGGAACATCTCATAAAAGGCTTCGCTGACCTGCAGCTCCACAAATTCATCCAGCAGGATCAAATGTCCGGTGGAGGAAACGGGCAGCCACTCGGTAATGCCCTCCACGATGCCAAACAACACCGCCTTTAAAAATTCAAGCATGGAAAAGCTCCTTTCATTGTAGGGGCGGCAATCTGCCGCCCGCGGGCGACTAATAGTCGCCCCTACATCATATCCATCATAACCCAGCCAAAGAAAAAAGGCAAGAGAAATCTACGTGTTCACATTTTTGGGGGAAACTCTTTAAAAAATATTCATACAAATCGGGAAAAATGTACTATAATAGTCTAAAAAGGAAATTATCGAATTTTGGAGGTAGTATTATGGCTGTATCTGTTTTGATCGTGGAGGACGACCGCAACATCGCGGAGCTTCTGCAAATGTATCTGGAAAAAGAGGGTTATGCCGTTACCACCGCCTTTGATGGCGGTCAGGGTCTTGCCAAATTCCGGGCAATCAAGCCGGATCTGGTGCTGCTGGATGTGATGATGCCCGTTATGGACGGCTGGGGCGTGTGCAAAGCCATTCGTGCCGAAGCGCAGACCCCCATCATTATGCTCACCGCCAAGGGCGAAACCGATGATAAAGTAGCCGGCTTAAAGTCCGGCGCTGACGATTATATCACCAAGCCCTTTGAAATGCGGGAGGTTCTTGCCCGCGTGGAGGCTGTGCTGCGCCGCACCAGCGGCGGCAATGCCGAAACCAAGCTCAGAAAGCTGACCTTCGACAAGCTGATCATCGACATGGATGCCTTTGAGCTTATCCTTGACGGTAAGAAGGTAGACACCCCGCCCAAGGAAATGGAGCTGCTTTTCTATCTGGCTTCCTCTCCCAACCGAGTCTACACCCGCAATCAGCTTTTGGACGAGGTTTGGGGCTTTGACTATTTCGGTGACTCCCGAACCGTGGATGTCCATGTCAAGCGCCTGCGGGAAAAGCTGGAAGGCATTTCCGAAAACTGGAGCGTGAAAACCGTTTGGGGCGTGGGCTATAAATTTGAGGTGCTCGGCGGATGAAAAGTACATTCAGCCGCACCTTCTCCACCATCGTCATAACGCTGCTGGTGGCTTTTCTGGTCATCGGCACCTCTTTTTCCCTGCTGGTAAAAAAGTATTTGACGGATACCGTGGTGGAGGATCTGCGTACCGACGGGCAGGTCATTGCCCAGCTGGTGCGCTCTGCTTACACGGAAAATTCCTTCTCCGGAAGGGATTTTAATATCGCGCTGAGCGTTGCTGCATCCGTTTCCGGATCGGACGCAGTGGTCTGCGATGCCCGGGGCAAGCTTTTGATGTGCGCCAGCGCACCTTTGGGCTGTGAGCACAGGGGATTGATACTGGATGCCCGGTATCTGCAGCGTGTTTTTGAAAACGGTGGCAGTACCGACACCGGTGTGATCTCCCAGCTGTATCCGGATAACCGTTTTATTGTGGGCGTGCCCATTTTGGCTGAAAACGGGTCGCGGATCGGCATCGTTATCGTGTCTTCTCCTACGGAGGACACCACCGCCGTCATGGATCGGATCTCGGAGATCTTTCTGTTTGTCTCCGTGCTGGTCATTTTGATCTCGGTGCTGCTGATGATCGTCCTGACCCGCCACCAAAGCAAGCCCCTGCAGCAGATGGCGCGGGCTGCCAACGCTTTCGCCCATGGGGATTTTTCTACCCGGGTGGAAGCCGCCGGCAATTATCCGGCAGAGGTGGAAGAGCTTGCCCTTTCCTTTAATAATATGGCTTCCTCTTTGCAAAAAAGTGAGTATCAGCGGCAGGAGTTTGTTGCCAACGTATCCCACGAGCTGAAAACTCCCATGACCACCATCTCCGGCTATATCGACGGCATTCTTGACGGCACCATCCCGGAAGAAAAACGCGGGCACTATCTGCATATCGTTTCCGAGGAGACCAAGCGGCTAAACCGGCTGGTACGCAGCATGCTGGACATTTCCCGGCTGCAGGATCAAGGCGGTATCCCCGAAGAGCAGAAATCCCGGTTTGATCTGGAAGAGTGCGCCGGGCAGGTGCTGATCACCTTTGAGCAAAAGATCACCGACAAAGCAATTTCCGTAGATGTGGATATGCCGGAGCATCCGGTTTTCACCCTCGCCAATGCCGACTATGTGACCCAGGTGATTTATAATCTGATCGACAATGCCGTAAAATTCTGCCCCGAGGGCGGCACTTTGGCGCTGCAGATCCGGGAGGGCAAGGGCAAAGCTTATGTCAGCATTTCCAACGACGGCGAGACCATCCCGCCGGAGGAGCTGTCCCTTGTTTTCGACCGATTCCACAAGATCGACAAAAGCCGCAGCCAGAACCGGGACAGCTGGGGGCTGGGTCTTTACATTGTAAAAACCATCGTCTGCTCCCACGGAGAAGATATCTCCGTCACCAGCCGCGACGGCAAAACCACTTTCACCTTCACCATGCCTTTGGTGAACTAATAAACGAGGTAACCCTATGGAAAACAACTATCCTCACGATCCCTGGGAGCGGGATTCCTACGAAACCGGCTCCACCAAGCCCCCCAAAAGTCGGGGCGGCTTAATCGCTGTGCTGCTGATCGCCGTGATTTTCCTCGGCGGCATCTCCAGCGTGCTGAGCGTTATGAATATCAAGCTGTTCCGGCAGCTGAACAAAAACGAAGGCTCGGATATGTCCTTCTTTGAGACCTCTGCCACAGAGGATACCGAAATCGACACCCAAAGTGCCACGGAAGCTGCCTCTTCTTCCTCTGATGTCACCGTGGAGCTGAACAAAACCCCCACTTCCGTTGACAATATCCCTCAGGAGGGCGGGCTTTCCTATCAGCAGATTTATGACAAAACCATCCCCTCTGTGGTTTCCATCAGCTGCGATACCGGCTCCGGCACCGGCGTGGTGCTGTCCAAGGATGGCTATATCGTCACCAACTGCCATGTTGTGGAGGGCGCAAAAGCCATTCAGGCGGTTTTCACCGACGGACGGATCCTGAATGCCACCGTCATCGGTGCCGACGCGGTTTCCGATCTTGCGGTGCTGCATGTGCAGGCAAATGACCTTTCTGCGGCAGAATTCGGCAATTCCGACAGCCTGCGGGTCGGCGACGCGGTTGCCGCCATCGGCGATCCCCTGGGTCTGGAATTCCGGGGCACCATGACCGACGGCATCGTTTCTGCCATCAACCGGGATGTGACCACCGAAGGTCGCACCATGACCTTGATCCAAACCAATGCTGCTTTAAATTCCGGCAATTCCGGCGGACCGCTGCTAAATTGCTACGGACAGGTGGTGGGCATCAACACCATGAAGATCGGCGCGTTTACGGATTCTGCCGGTGTGGAAGGCTTGGGCTTTGCCATTCCCAGCACCACTGTCAAGGAAATCGTGGATCAGCTGATCGCCCAGGGCTATGTTTCCGGCAGACCCGACCCCGGCTTTTCCGGTCAGACCATTTCCAACATTGAGCAGGCATGGTACCGGCTGCCCGCCGGTGTGCTGATCACCCAGGTGAAAGAGGACAGCGCGGCAGAAAAAGCCGGCATTACCGAAGGCGATGTGCTTTTAAGCGTGGATGAGACCCGGGTAACCAATACCCAAACCTTAGAAAGCCTGCTTTATGGCTATCAAGCCGGCGATACCGTTACGGTTATTCTTTACCGCGGCGGTAAGCAGTACAGCGTTGCCCTCACTTTGGACGAAGCAGACGGCTAATTTGCAGTTTAGCGGGCAGTTCGCGGCAAAGCCGCGAAAGCTTCCCCCTCCGGGGGAAGCTGGCAAAAATCTCTGATTTTTGACTGATGAGGGGAAATATCTTTGTTTTTCATCCCCTCATCCGGCGCTACGCGCCACCTTCCCCCCAAGGGGAAGGTTTTGAAGCTGCCCGATAAACTGAAATTAAAAAAGAGGTAACATATGAAACCGATTTTTGAAAAATCCTATACCATTCGGGATTGCGATGTGGATCGCTACGGCTATTTGACTCCGGCGCGGACTTTGTTCTTTGCCCAGGATGTTGCCGGCGACCATTGCACCGCCCTTTCCGTGGACTATGATGCCCTGGCGAAAAAGCAGCTTTTCTGGGCGGTGGTCCGCCATCGGGTGCAGGTAAGTCGGTATCCCAGGCAGGGTGAAAAAATCACCGTGCAGACCTGGCCCACGCCCACAACCCGCAGCGCCTATCCCCGTTCCACAGTTGCCTATGACGAAAAGGGCAACGAGCTGTTTCGTGCCATCAGCCTTTGGGTGCTGATGGATATGTCCACCCGGGCTATGATCCTGCCGGGCAAAAGCGGCGTGGAGGTCAACGGCGTGCTGCTGGGCAGCGAGCTGGCGGTTCCCGGCTCGATGTCGCTGACCCCCGCCCCCAACGCATGCAGCAGAACGGTGGTATTTTCCGATCTGGACCGCAACGGTCACATGAATAACTGCCGGTATCTGCAATGGGTATCCGACCTTTTGCCCAGCGCCTTCCATGCGGGCAACCGGGCAAAGGAATTTACCATCTGCTATCACAGCGAAGCACGGGAAGGACAGCAGCTGAAGCTGACCTGGGCACTTTCCGACGGACCGACCTTGTCCGTAGACGGCTTGCGGGAGGATGCCGCTGCGTCCACCGGACACTGTCGGGTGTTCTCTGTGCGAATGCTGTTTGAATCCGGTGTTCTGTAAACCATTTTGTCATTTTTCGGTTGCGCCGATTTTGGATAACTTTTCCCTCTCGCCCCTGCATGTCCTTGGATATGCAGGGGTTTTTCCGGATCTGCTTGTGGAAAAACCTGTGGAAAGTGTGGAAAACTTATGTTTACCGGTTGTATCCATAACGGCAACCGCTACGCTTTATGTTAACCGATGTTTCGTCCTCTTCTGATTCGCCAAATTGCGGTTTATCGGGATGTCTTCCACCCTTAGGATGTCATCCTGAGCGAGCGCAGCGAGTCGAAAGATCCACGCATTATCGTCTCTGCTAAGCAGATAATCAGTGCGAAGCTCCCTCCACGCGGCTTCACCTTGGTCGGGATGACAACATGGTAGACTCCGAATTTGTACAGCAGGAACGACACCGAGCCGAGTGAACGGGTAGCGACACTTGCCGCACCGTGCACGAATTGTCCGCGGGGACGCCCCGCAAAACTGAAATTTTTGCAAACAAAAAGCACCCGCCAAAGCGGGTTCTTTTTCCTTATTTCTTACTTAACCTGGCTGGTGGAACGCAGGGTGACATCGTGGGCGCCGCCCTCAACAATGGAGGTGGCGGAAACCAGCGTCAGCTTGGCGTCGCGCTGCAGGTCGGGAATATTGGTCACGCCAACATTGCACATGGTGGACTTGACCTTATAAAGAGAGCTTTCCACATTGTCGTGGAGGCTGCCTGCGTAGGTAACATAGCTGTCAACGCCTTCTTCGAAGGTCAGCTTTGCGCTGCCGCCCAAGTCGTAGCGCTGCCAGTTCCGGGCGCGGTTAGAGCCTTCGCCCCAGTACTCCTTCATGTAAGCGCCGTTTACCATAACCTTGGGTGTGGGAGACTCGTCGAAACGGGCAAAATAGCGACCCAGCATCAAAAAGTCTGCGCCCATTGCCAGCGCCAGAGTCATGTGGTAATCGTGGACGATGCCGCCATCGGAGCAGATGGGCACATAAATGCCGGTTTCCTTGAAATATTCGTCACGGGCTGCAGCAACCTCGATAACTGCGGTAGCCTGTCCGCGACCGATGCCCTTGGTCTCGCGGGTGATGCAGATGGAGCCGCCGCCGATACCGATCTTAACAAAGTCAGCACCTGCCTCGGCAAGGAAGCGGAAGCCTTCCCGGTCGACCACGTTGCCGGCGCCGATCTTCACGCTGTCGCCATAATTGTCGCGAACCCACTTGATGGTCTTTGCCTGCCAGCAGGTATAGCCCTCAGAAGAGTCGATGACCAGGCAGTCAACACCGGCAGCCAGCAGTGCGGGAATACGCTCGGCATAGTCGCGGGTATTGATACCTGCGCCTACCAGGTAACGCTTCTTGTCGTCCAGCAGCTCCAGGGGGTTTGCCTTGTGGGAGGCGTAGTCCTTGCGGAATACAAAGTACATCAGCTTGCCGTCCTTGTCCACAATAGGAAGGGAGTTGAGCTTGTGCTCCCAAATGATGTCATTGGCTTCCTTCAATGTGGTCTCCGCAGGGGCGGTGATCAGCTTTTCCAGAGGCGTCATGAAAGAGGAAACCTTTTCCGTGGTCTCCATACGGCTCACGCGGTAGTCACGACCGGTGACGATGCCCAAAAGCTTTCCGTTGGGGGTGCCGTCTTCGGTGATGGCAACGGTGGAGAAACCGTTTTTCTCCTTCAGAGCCAGCACATCTGCCAGCGTTGCATCGGGAGTCAGGTTGGAAGCCGAGGTAACAAAGCCAGCCTTATAGCCCTTGACCTTGGCGACCATAGCCGCCTGGGACGCAATGGACTGAGAGCCGAAAATGAAGCTGATGCCGCCCTCTTTTGCCAATGCGATGGCGAGGGAATCGTTGGAAACGGACTGCATAACAGCAGAAACCAGCGGAATATTCAGAGAAATAGCAGGCTCTTCTTCACCCTTGCGGTACTTGGTCAGCGGGGTGCGCAGAGAAACATTGGCGGGGATGCAATCCTCGGAAGTATAGCCGGGGATCAGCAGATATTCGCTGAAAGTGCGGCTGGGCTCGGACATGTAATGGGCCATCGGTAGCTCCTCCTGTTTGAAAAAAGTATATAGTTTTGATTATCTAACAATATACAATAAATCTGCGGTTTGGTCAAGTAGGCAAAGCGCAAAAAAGAAAGCACCCAAACCCGCCCGTTTCCGTCAAATTTCAGCCTGGCGAGTAGTTCCAAAACCTTCCCCTTGGGGGGAAGGTGGCGCGTAGCGCCGGATGAGGGGATGAAAAACAAAGCTATTTCCCCTCATCAGTCAAAAATCAAAGATTTTTGCCAGCTTCCCCCAGAGGGGGAAGCTTTCGCGGCTTTGCCAACCATTTCAATCATTTGCGTAGCAAATACCTTCATTTTGCATTTTGCATTCTGCATTACAAATATTGCATTTTGTATATACGTGTGTTATATTTTTAAGGTTGAGAGAGATTTTTAGAGCAAAGGAGCTTTGGAATATGGCTGCAAAAGAAAACATTCGCAATATCGCCATCATCGCCCACGTTGACCACGGCAAAACGACCCTGGTTGACGAAATGCTGAAGCAGGGCGGCATCTACCGGGAAAATCAAGCCACGGTGGATCGGGTTATGGACTCCGGCGATCTGGAGCGGGAGCGCGGCATTACCATTTTGGCAAAGAACACTTCCGTATATTATAAGGATACCAAGATCAACATCGTCGACACCCCCGGTCACGCCGACTTCGGCGGCGAGGTGGAGCGCATCTTGAAGATGGTCAACGGTGTTATTCTGCTGGTGGACGCGGCAGAGGGTCCCATGCCCCAGACCCGTTTCGTGCTGCAAAAGGCGCTGGAGCTGGGTCATAAGGTCATCGTGGCTGTCAATAAGGTGGACAAGCCCGACGCCCGTGTTCATGAGGTCATGGACGAGGTTTTGGAGCTGCTACTGGATCTGGACGCTACCGACGATCAGTTCAACTCCCCCACCGTCTTCTGCTCCGGTCGTCAGGGTACTGCCAGCTACAGCCCCGACGAAATGGGCACAGACCTTACCCCGCTGTTTGAAACCATCGTCAAGTATATCGACGCTCCTGAAGGTGACGAAGCTGCGCCGCTGCAGCTGCTGGTCTCTTCTATTGATTATAATGAATATGTGGGTCGTATCGCTGTCGGTCGCGTGGAGCGCGGCACCATCAAGGTCGGTCAGGAAGTGACCATTTGCGATTACCACAACAGCGAGCTTCGCCAAAAAGGCAAGGTGGTTGCCCTTTATGCCTTTGACGGCTTGGGCAAAGCCCCCATCCAGCAGGCATCTGCCGGTGAGATCGTTGCCCTTTCCGGCATGGCGGACATCACCATCGGACGCACCCTCTGCGCTCCCGATGCGGTAGAGGCGCTGCCCTTTGTGAAAATTTCCGACCCCACCATCGAAATGACCTTCGCCGTCAACGATTCTCCCTTCGCCGGCAAGGAAGGTAAGTATGTAACCTCCCGGAATCTCCGGGATCGGCTGGAAAGAGAGCTTTTGAAGGATGTATCCTTGCATGTGACTGAGGCAAGCACCGATTCTTTCAATGTGGCAGGTCGCGGCGAAATGCACCTTTCCATTCTGATGGAGACCATGCGCCGCGAGGGCTTTGAGTTCTCCGTCTCCACCCCCCGCGTGCTGACAAAGGAAATTGACGGCAAAATGTGCGAGCCCATCGAGCGAATGGTTGCCGATGTGCCGGAAGAGTGCATGGGCGCTGTTATTGAGAAAATGGGTCGGCGCAAGGGTGATCTTCTGTCCATGACCCCCATGGGCAGCCGCTACCGTTTGGAATTTGCCGTTCCCTCCCGTGGTCTTTTCGGTTACCGCAGCGAATTTCTCACCGACACCAAGGGCGAGGGTATTATGAGTAGCGTTTTGGACAGCTATGCACCCATGAAGGGCGAGATCGAGCGCCGTCTGGTTGGCTCTCTCATCGCCCACGAAAGCGGCGAAGCCGTTGCCTACGGCTTGGGCGCTGCTCAGGAGCGTGGCGCGCTGTTCATCGGACCGGGCACACCGGTGTATGCCGGCATGGTGGTTGGTATTTGCAGCCGCAACGAGGATATGACCGTCAATGTCTGCAAGCGCAAGCAGCTGACCAATATGCGTGCCTCCGGCTCTGACGATGCCATTCGGCTCATTACGCCCCGGGTTTTTAGTCTGGAGCAGTGTCTGGAGTTCCTGGCTGACGACGAGCTCCTTGAGTGCACGCCCAAGAGTCTTCGCATCCGCAAGCGGGAGCTGGATCACGGCATCCGTATGCGGGAGCTCATGAAAAAAAGAAATCAGGAAAACTAACTGCTTGGGGCGACCGCAAAGGTCGCCCCTGCTTTTATGCCGGTAAATTGCGGTTTATCGGGCAGCTTGCGCTGGCGAATGGACAATTGAAAATGGACAATGGACAATTATGGTGTCCGCTTTGCGGACTTATTTCAATCATTTGCGTATGCAAATACCTCTAATTGACAATTGTCAATTGTCAACTGTCAATTTGCTCGTCAG
>JAZQHM010000019.1:0-68982 GCA_045540575.1 Faecousia sp.
TAAGACCGCTTGGCCTCCGACTTGCAGCGCTTTTCGGAATCGAAGCTCTCTGCAGCAGCGATATCAGCCTTGAACTTGTTCATCACACGGGTAAGAACGTTGCAAATGGTCTCGATCTGCTTCTCAGGCAGAACGATGGATTTAGGAACGACCTTCCACTCCACATATTTACCCTTTGCCAGGAGTGCATCTCTCTTAGCAGTCTGACGCTCGAAGCGAGCCTCTTCCTTGGGGTTGTTCTTAATATAGAAGAAGTACTTCTCGACTTCTCTCTGGAACGCGCCGCCAAAGGTATACGCCACATTGTCCTTAACAATGGCAAGGGGGTCAATGGCAGCCAGGACGCTCTTATTGACGTTCTTGCAGACCTCATCAGCCTGCTGTGCAGTAAATGCACCTGCCTTGAAGAAAGCGATGGCATTCTCCAGGGCCTCAATAGCGACCTTCTTGTTCTCAATGGTCTTGTTAAAGGAATACTGCACCGCGATCTTCACCAGGTCAATAAAGGAATCCATAAAGTTCTCATTGAGGAACTTTACAGTCATCTCATTTGCCTCGTCAGCAGACATCCGGCTCAAGTCGGTCTCGGGGTTCTTATAAATATAGTAGCCGATTCTGAAGAAATTGTATTGGGGCTGCTCAAGCATTTCCTTTGCGGTTTTCTCCAGAGCCTTGAGTACTTTGATGGTCTCAGGAGATGCCTCATTCTTGGATACACCTGCACCTGCCAGCTTCTTCATGGAAGCAGCAAAGGATACCTTCTTCCGCTCCGCACGCAGGATTCCCTTAACGGCAGCAGCGTGTGCCTTCAGAGTCTCTTCATATTTCGAAGCGAAATACTTGTCGTTGATATCCTTCAGGCTGCGGCTGATAAGACCCAGCATGGACACGACATCGACCTTCTGCTTGTTCTCCGTCATAAACAGGAGATCCTCGATCACTGCGATCATTTCTTCTGCAGCCGTGCGTGCTGCGTTGTAGCTGTTTTCAAGCTTGATTGCCTGAATGTTGAAATCATCAAAGGTTTTGATGTATTTATCAACATCTGCCGCGGAAACAGTGGCATTGGGGGCCTCGGCAAGGGCCTTTTTGATCATGCCGGAAAGCTCTGCAAGGGTCTTATTAAAGGTCACGCGACCTTCTTTGCGGTTTGCCTTGTTCTTCAGAAGCATAGCCTCAGTGATCTGCTTGCCGATTCGCATAATGGGGTTAAGAGAAGACAGAGGATCCTGGAAGATCATTGCGATCTTATCACCACGAAGCTTATGCATCTCCTCTTCGGGAATACGCATCAAGTCCTGTCCGTCATAAAGGATCTCGCCGCCCTCATAAATAGAGTTGACTGCGGAAATACCCATGATTGCCTTGGAGGTGACGGACTTACCGGAACCGGATTCGCCGACGATAGCAAGGGTCTCACCCTTGTAAAGATCGAAAGAAATGTTGCGCACAGCCTGGACCTTGCCGGCATCTGTACGGAAGGAGACCTTAAGATCATTTACCGATAATTTAACTTCTTTATTCATGACTTAATCCTCCGTTCCTCTGAGAGATGGATTAAACGCATCGCGCAATCCGTTGCCGAACAAATTGAAGCTGAGCATCAAAAGAACTAAGAATGCGCAGGGGAACAATGCCACATATCCGGCATTTGCCATGATGGACTGCTGTCCTGCAGCAATGAGCGTACCGACACTGGTGGTGTTACCGGCTTCCAGGTTGATAATACCCAGATAAGAAAGGCTTGTCTCTGAATAAATCATCGAAGGAATTACCAATGCGACGCTGGTAACGATGGTACCCAGACCGTTGGGGAAAATATGCTTAAACATAATTCTGGTATCCCGGGCGCCCAGAGTTCTTGCTGCCAGGACGTATTCCTGATTCTTGAAACGGTAAAACTGCATACGGGTTCTTCCCGCCATGCCGATCCAGCCCGTAGCAAAGAATGCTATAAACAAGACCAACGCCTGACTTGACGTACCCATATGGTATTTCAAAAGCGTAATGACGATCATAGTAGGTACGGAGCCCAAGATCTCAGCGAATCTTTCCATAGCAAGGTCGATCTTACCGCCGAAGTAACCGGAAATGGAACCCCAGATAACACCGACAACGAAGTTTGCAATTGCAACGATGGTTGCAAAAATGAAGGAGAATCTTGCGCCGTAAGCCAGACAAGCGAAGATATCCTTACCTGTCTGGGTTGTGCCAAACAGGAACAGCGGCTCTGTAATACCGTCCTTCTCCACTTCGTTATGCTGATAGATATAGTACTCGTAGTACTCCGCTCTGATTTCAACACCGCCGTCCACATTACGACCGTAAGCATAGTGGTACTGCTTACCCTTCTCGTTGATGCCCTCTTCGCCTTCAATTCTGAGGGAGTCATACTCGGCAATCAGACCGCTGGTCTCACCCACCTCATGCTTCCAGTAATTGGCGATGATGTTGCCTTCTTTATCCAGCTTGGGACGCAGAATGGATGCCTTGGGGTTTTCTACCTTGTAGTAGATGTTTGCGTCATACTTATTCTTCTCAAGAGTCGGTCTGTCAGCGGGCTTAACAATGGGATAAAGCACCTGTCTGCCGGTTTCTTTCTGATATCTCTGGATGTCCTTATACTCTTCCATAGAGATGATCTTATACTTACCGAAGCCCACGCCGTAGTAGGTATCAAAACGGTAAGAATACGTGGAACCGTCTTCGCTTACAACATACTCGTTGTTTTTGATGACTTCTCTGCCTGTTTCAGCAGCAAGTGCATAGTCCTTGAGATAGCCGACATAGTTGGTGTCCTTCTGTCTGCCGCCATCCCAGAAGTCAAGACCGCTGTTTGCAAACAGGTTGGACTTAGGCGTTACATATGCATACACCATATCGTAGTATGCGGGCTGGAAAGGGGTGAAAAGCGGGGCAAAGATGGCGAAAAGCACCAAACAGGCAATCACTATGCCGCCAACAACAGCGCCCTTATTCTTGCAAAAACGCTGGAAAGCGCCCTGGAAATAGCTTACGGGCTTGGTTTCGAATTTGCTGTCATGATACAGATCGTTTCTTGACGCAAACCGAAACTTTTCGATTGGAATGTTCTTTATATTGTTATCCATAATCACTTTGCCCCCATTCTAATTCTCGGGTCAATGAAACCGTAACTGATATCGATAACGATACCTGCCGTAAGGCTTACCAAGGTGTAGAAGCCGGACAACAGCATAAAGAAGTCATAATCCTGGAAGGTAATGGAGTTGAGGTAAAGTCCACCAACGCCGTTAACACCAAACATCTTCTCGATGATCAGAGAGCCGGAAAGCACGAAGATGTACTCACTGAGGATCGAGGGGAAGATTACGACCATGGAGTTACGCATTGCATGACGATAGATAGCCTGTCTTTTCGTAAGACCCTTGGTTCTTGCCAAAAGCATAAATTCGCCGGTAAGAACCTCAGACAGCTCAGCACGGGTATAACGTGCATAGCCTGCGATAGAGCCCAGGCACAGAGCAAACACAGCAGGAAGCATGGAACGGAATACTTCCCAAGTGAAGTAATCATTACTCGTTGACATTGTCAACGGGAACCAGCCAAGCTTAAAGCAGAATACGTACTGCAGCATCAGTGCCAATACGATGGAGGGAACCGATATCAACAGAATAATGAAGATATTGATCAGCTGATCCTGCCACTTATTCTTTTTGAGCGCAGCCAGAATACCCAGACCAAGACCGATGGGCACACCGATCAGGGTGGAATAAATGTTAATCAAGATCGTGGGCGGGAGATGGCTGACAAATACCTTCCAGATATTCATGTTCAGGTATTCGCCATAGGTGGTAACAATACCAAAGTCGCCCTGTGTCACTATTCTCTTGATATAGAGCCCGAACTGGAGCAAAATCGGCACCCGGTCATAGGTCCAGACACCGTTTTCTCCCTCTTTGATGTTGGTGATCCAACCTCTTCCTTCAAGGGTCTTCATAACGATTTCGGGATCCTGACCCGGAAGCGCATTTGTCGGGATGGGAAGAAGCTTGATAAGCACAAAGCACATCGTGAAAATGATGAAGAATGTAAACAACATCAAACCCAAGCGCTTTGTTACATATTTAAACATATACATAGGTTATTCCCCTCTGTCTTGTTATTTTCCAATTCATAAGTGCTTGTATCAATAAGCAGTTTTCTGATGGAATCCGTGCGCATAAAAGCTGCGCACCGTCCAAACTGACGATAAAACCATCTGATTCTAACAACGAATAGCTTTCTTTTCAGCTATTATAAAACCGGCCGCTTGCTATTATTCATCTTCATAACAGTCTAAAATTCGACTGTTGTATCATATTGGGTTGCAAAATTCGCTTTTTTAGAAATACGCATAAATCGCAAAGTAGCGGTGAGCACAGTGGCTCACCGCCGTTTGCGTTAGTTTAGTCTAGGTAACTCGTTACCGAAAATTACTCGGACTTCTTGTACTCTGCGGAGAGGTCGTTGTTGTTCTGAGCAACATAGTCAGCCCACTCTGCATCGGTGTAGTTAACTTCCATGTAACGGATGCCACCGAAGCCCATGAAGGTGTGCTCGTCTTCGGAGAAGTAAGAGAACTTAGCGCCCAGGAAGGAACCGCCGCCGTCAGCGATCAGCATAACGCTGCGAGACTCCTTGATGGTAACTTCCTCAAGAGCGGACAGGATCATCAGACGAGCTTCAACAGGAGCAAAGCCTTCGCCCCAGTTGTAGGTCTTAGCCTGGCCCTCGGTCTCTGCCAGACCGTTGAGGCAGTAGTACCAGTTCTGGATGCTCATGGTGATGGTCTCACCAGCACCGGCATAGTCGCCAGCGGGCATGGTCAGAGTCATGTCGATAGCGGAGGTATCCCAGTACATATGGTAGTTCAGATCGTCATCGGGGTTAACGAATGCGCCGATGATGTCGAAGGGGTTAAATGCATTGCCGGAGAAGCCATAGCCGAAGCCGATCTGAGTTGCACCGGTACGGAAAGCTTCTGCCCACTGAGCACCAGCGGATGCATCAAACACAACGTCGATCTTGTCTTCCAGAGCGGTGCCCTTGGTCAGGTTGTCCAGGACTTCCTGCAGGTAGTTAGCTCTGAATCTCTGCTTGTCGGTATCGGAAGAGGAACCGTAAACCAGAGTGATGTTCTTGGATGCATCGTAGCCATACTCCTCAGCGTTAGCGGTGAGGATGTCGATAGCTTCCTGCATCTTCTGCTTTGCCAGAGTGGGGTTGTAGCCGGTCAGAGCATCGTATGCGTCCTCGGTGGACAGATCCTTCAGATCGCCGCCGGACCACTTGCCGTTAGCGTCCTGAGTGAAGCCGTAAGCACGGAGGATGCCTTCCTTAGCGATGGTAGCGTTACGGTACTGGCCGCCGTCTTCCAGCTCAGGAGAGTTCTCGATGTCGTAGTAGTATGCAACATTGATCAGGCCGAAGCAGGGAACTGCGGAGCCGGGCCAAATCTTCTCAACGATGTCGCTTCTGTTCAGAGCGAGGTTGAATGCATGACGGAACTCCTGGATAGCCAGGATGCCGTTGTTGTTCTCGCTGGCCTTCAGAGTAGCCAGGTTGGAGTACAGCTGCATACCAAAGGTGCCGGTAGCAGTAGAGGTGAAGTAAACGTACTTGGAATCCAGGTAATCAGCAACGTTCTCAGTCTGCAGAGTAGCATCATCGTAAGAACCGTTCAGGAAGCCCATCCACTTGGTGGCGAATTCTTCGACCTTACGGCAGTTGATAGCGGTGATGTTGTACTGATTCTTGTACTGCTCCAGGTTCCAGCCGTACCAGTTCTCGTTCTTGACGAGCTTGTAGTGAGAGCCAGCCTCAAACTCAACGAGCTTGTAGGGACCCCAGCTAGCGGTGGTCTCGAGGGAGGAGTTGTAGTTGGAGGTCCACAGAGTTGCGCCGTCAGCGGGAGCAATCTTGGAAGCCTCGTACTTAGCCTTGTGAACGATGGGCAGGCTGGAGAAGTAGTAGGGAGCCCAAACGGACAGGCTGCCGTCTTCCTTCAGGAAGGAGTAAGCCTTGTCGAGGCACAAAACGATAGCGTTCTCGCCTTCGGGCTGGTAGATACCAACGTCTTCCCACTTAACGTCGCGAACGGTGTTCTCAACATAAACACAAGCGTCATAGCCGGTGCCGGGCTCCAGGTATGCGGCATAGCCTTCATACAGTGCCTTACCGGAAATAGCATCTACAGCAGCGCCGGAAGTCCAAGCGTCAGCGGTGTCGTAAACGGTCTCGTCAGTGATTTCGACGTACTCAGGGCACTCGTTGCCTTCGGCATCGACGTAACCCTCAGTGCCCCACATGTTCCAGATGTTGGCGTAGACTTTCTCGCCTGCGTCAATAGCGTCCTGAACGGAAGCATAGCCCTGGCTACCGATGGTCTCATAGGTGCCTTCCTGATTCTGGAAGAAGTATACCTTAGAGTTCTTGATCATCAGCGTGTCGTAGTAGGTGTTAGCGCGGAAGTTCATGAAAGCGGGATCGAGCAGCTGCTGCATGGAATAAACGAAATCAGCTGCGGTGATGGCAGTGCCATCATCCCACTTGAGGTCATCACGCAGGGTGATCTTCCAAGCATAGCCGCCCTCAGCCTTCTGAGCATCGGTGTAGCCCCACTTGGCATCCACAGAGGAGGTGATATCCTCGAGCTTGGTTGCTGCGGAGTAGTTGGTGGTGTAAGCACCGGCAACGAGGCCATCCTTATTGATGGAGCCATCTTCGTTAAACTTCTTGTCATCTTCGAACTTGTAGTCTTATTCAAAGAAAGAAGAAGCAATGTAGTTCATAATCTGCGTATCGTTGTTGTCCGCATAAGTGAACTCATTCCAGTTGCTGGGCATTACGGAAGTAGTGGTGTTGTACTCTGCCTGCTTAAGGCTAACCTGATCAGCAGGAGCATTGGTCGCGCCTTGAGTTGCACCGGTGGTCTCGGTGGGCTTGCTGGTGCCACAACCGGCGAAAACACTAAGAACCATGACACAGGCCAGAGCGATTGCAAGAATCTTCTTCATGTTCATTTTCCTCCTATTTTTACTTCTTTTATTAAGTACCCTCTTTTATAAGGGAGAACCTGTGCCAATTCCATGCATAAAAGGCACTCGTCCTCCCCTCGGGGACTTTTTTGAGTATTTTACCCCCAAATCACTTTTAAGGCAAAAACTCATGCATAGATTTTACTACATGAACGCATCCGTGTCAACACATGCCCTGGCTTTTTTGGTGTTTTTTATGGAACATTCACAAAAAAGTTAACTATTTATTCCGTTTTTCATGTAAAACCTCTTTTGCCCTTTCTTTCATGCACAAAAAATATACATCCCCCCATAAAACCCTATCCGTTTTCCGTCCGCCAGACAGGTGCATGTTCGTATCTTTACCGTCTTTCATCGCGATCCTTGCGCTAACATAGATAAATGGGCTTTTCGGCAAATTCTAATCTTGTGGGGAGCGCAAGCGTCTTTTTGCAATGGTAGAAAAGTGCAGGCTGCCAGCAGCAGCCTGCACTCTTTATGTATTGATGTGATGAATTATTCGTTACGCAAGTATTTTTGCCAAACTTCGGCATACCGGGTTGCCCACTTCACAGTAGTGATTTGAGAATAGGGTATTTCAAGTCCTGCATCATCCCAAATGCCATCAGCATCAAAAGGCTTAAAATAAAGCTTAGAATTGAATGTCTTTTCAATGATACCGATGCCATATTCTCCGCTCAGTTCATTTTCAATGATCACAAAGCAATCGAGTTCCATCAAAGAATCGAAAATATTCTTCCAATTGGAAATATCCACAGGTGGGAGCTTGATTTGCTGGTGCAAGCCAATATGTTGATTGATGGTGTTGCAAAGGTCATTCTTGATTTCAACCTTTTTTAATTGGGAGATTTTTCGAATACAGTAACCGTCTAAAAGAAAATCGTTTTCTTCCTGTCCCAGCAGAAACTTTTCATTCACAGCATTGGGATAATAATAGTAAAAGTTATCATCATAGGTGAAATAACAACGGCATAATTGCGGATTTTCAATTGCGCTTTGAATCAAATTCAGCTTATCTTGCTTTTTCATGTGTTCACCGCCTTTTCTTTTATTGTATCACAGGGCGGGAAGTTTGGCAACAAAAAACGGGCGATCGCAGATCGCCCCTACGAACAAACCTGATATCTCTCGTAGGGGCGAACTGTGTTCGCCCGCTATGCCGCTGCATCTAACATATTTTCAATAAATATTCCGTAGCCGGTGGTGGGGTCGTTGACGAGGACATGGGTCACGGCGCCTACCAGTTTTCCTGTTGCGGTGCCCGGCATTTTCCTTGGCTTTGAAAAGCCTGCGTCATCTGCCGACCGCTGCCACTCGCTCAGCTCCCTTACTCCGCCGCCGGCGGCAGTCGCATCGCTCCCCGTCTTGAATAATCGGCGAGCCGGACACGCTGATGTCAAGTAGGGGACAAAAGAATTTTGTGTTTTTCTGCGATTTTTATGCGTTTTTGCAGGTAAAAAGCAGGTTTTGGCACACCTTACCCGCGATCCTTAACTTGACATAGATCAAATGTCGAAAATACCGTATTTTAAGACTTCTCGCATTTTCGACAAATTCTGATATTTGCCGGACCGTCGGTTTTTACTCCCCATAAATCCAAAGCCTCCGGTTGTCCGGAGGCTTTACAGTCCAATCACATTAGCACATATTGAAAGAGCATAAAAATTGCGGGGATTGTCAAGCAGGAGAGAACATGGGAAACCAGCGCCATACCGGATGCTACCTTTGTGTCCTTCCCCAAGGCGCTGGGGACAATGATGGTATTTAATCCCAAGGGCATAGCAAGGGAGCAAGTGGCACAGACGGAAAATGTTTCCGGCATGGGAAACACCAACATTACACCAAGAAAAAGCAATGGAAAAACCAGCAATCGCAGAGCCGACACCAAATAAACACCTTTGATCCTCAGGACTTCCCGTAGATTAAACTGCGCAATTGTCATACCGGTCAGTAGCATCGCCACAGGTGACATACAGCTGCCTGCCGCAGAAACTGCGGAGCTGACAAACTGAGGGACGGGCATATTCGTCAGACCAATCAGCACACCCAAAAGCATGCCTGCAAACATAGGATTCACAAAGCTTTTGGCACGCTGCGCCAAGGTCTGCTTTTCTGCACTGCCGCCCATCAAAAGCACCGGTACTCCCCAAAGATAAATCAGTGTCCAAAGGGGCAGGGTAAAGATCAGATACTCCAAAAAGATATGGGGGAACAAGGCGCTCACTACCGCGTTTCCCATAAATCCGAAGTTAGAAAAGCACAGACCGTAGGTATAGATGTTTCTTTCGTATTTATCCTTGCTGCAAAAACGGACACAAAGCACAGACAGGCCAATGGCGATGATCGCCAAAGCCAAACTGCCCAAAAGCAATTTCCATGCCCCCGCGATGGTTTGCAGAGTACAATTATCCACAAATGTTCCCAACACCAATGCCGGAAGAAAAATGGTGTTTTCCAGCTTTGATAGTACCGCTTGTGCATTGTCAGGCACGAATTTCCACTTCGACAGTATATAGCCCGATATGATGAACAGGAACAAAAACGCAATTTGATTCAAGGTTGCAATAAAAACAGTCATTTTCTTACCTACCTTTATATCGCATTTGCTGCAGCACTTCGTTCCGCTCGCTAATATGCTTTTGCAGGGTCTCATAGTTTTTGGAAGCAAAGGACATCATCACCGCATCCAAAATGCAGATATGCGCGATTCTTGCAGAAACTGCTTCCACGGGGTAATTTTTGTCATCGGAAAAAGCAATCAGCCTGTAATCGCTTTCTTTTGCAAGCCTGCTGTGAGCAAAGCTGCTGACGGCAACGGTGGCAGCACCGGCTTTTTTTGCTCGTTGCAAAGCATCCACAGTTGCTTTGGTGTTTCCGCTGTGGGAAATGCAAACGGCTATGTCTCCGGCTTTTAAATTTGCTGCAGCAACATTCATAAATAGAATGTCTGTGCAGGCAGATGTTGCGATACCCAGCTGTGCGAAACGGTATTGGGCATCTGTTGCGATAACAGAGGAGGTTCCTACGCCAAAGAATACGACCCGGGTTGCTTGCTGTAAAAGCTGGACAATGGCTTCTGCCTGTGAAAAGTCGATCAGAGACAGGGTGTCCTCCAGCGTGTTGATCCCCGAGGCGAACACCTTTCTGAAAACCTGTTGGGGGTCATCCCCCTCACCCACGGGCAACATACCGGCGGCAGACACCTTGCTGCCCAGCTCGGCAGAGAGACAGATTTTGAAATCAGAAAAACCTGTCGCACCAATGCTTTTGCAAAAGCGTACCACTGCTGACGGGACTGTGCCGGAGCGCTCTGCCAGTTCCTTCACGGTCATTTTTATTACATCCTGCGGTGCGGTCAATACAGCAGCAGCAATCTTTTTTTCTACGTCTGTTAACCGATCATAACGATTGTGAATTTCTGAAAGCATAGTGCAACCCCCCATAGAATTAAGTTCTAGACATAAGCAATGCACTAGAAATAAATTCTATCGTAGGCAGGTAAGTTTGTCAAGGAGAATTATAAAAGAGCAAATCCGCGTGATTGAACGGATTTGCTCTTTTGTTTATCGTATTGTGCCGTTGGCAAGGTCGGCGACCAGAGCGTACATCTCCGTTTCGGAGCGGACATTGTGAGCCTTGTTTAGGATCTCCTGCTTCTGAGATTCGCTCAGGTGGGCGTAGCGATTCATGGCGGCGGTGTTGCCGGAAAGCGCTAAGCCAACCCCGATAGGGATGTTGTAGAAATCCATAATGATTCTCCTTTCATTTATGCAGCGGCGTCCAGCATATTTTCAATAAAAATGCCATATCCAGTTTGAGGATCGTTTACCAGGACATGTGTCACGGCGCCCACCAGTTTGCCGTCTTGAATGATCGGACTGCCGCTCATGCCCTGGACGATACCGCCGGTAGTTTCCAGCAGTGCCGGGTCTGTGACCTTCAAAAGCATATTCCTGCCGGTTAAGCGCGCCTTTGGATAAATCTTCAGAATTTCCACAGAATATTCCCGTACCGTATCGCCGGAAACCGCAGAGCGAATGGTGGCTTTTCCGGTTTTAATCTCATCCGCATCCGCCACTTCCAGCGTTTCGCCCTGCCAACCGCTTTCGCTGATGCCAAATACGCCCTGCTGCGTATTTTTCGTAAGAGATCCGATAGGCATTTTCGATTCGATGGTGCCCATCAGCTGTCCCGGCTCTCCGGGCAAGCCCTTTCGCACCGAGATCACTCGGGCGCGGTATGCATTGCCGCCGGTGAGCTTTAAAAGCTGCCCGTTGCTGTTATTGACCCCATGCCCCAATGTGCCGAAGGCTTTTGTGTCCGGGTCGTAATAGGTCACCGTGCCAATGCCGGTAACACCCTGCCGCAAATATAAACCCAGCTTCGGTCCGTCGGAAGCTACCTCCGGCGTTAAGGCATATTCCCGGGATTTTCCGCTTCGCTCGACGCAAACAGTCACCATTCCATCAGACCTCTGCAGCGCATTGCGCACATCGTCGGCACAGCGGATCACATTTCCGTCAATGGACAAAATGCGATCCCCCACTTCAAGATCTGTTGCTTTTGTTTTCGCACCGATGATTTCATCCACACCCGCAACTGTAACGGAATCGTCCTTCAGTTCAAGCCCCACAACCTGCCCCACGGGAATCAATTCCTTACCAAAAGCGCTTAGGGGCAATATCCATAGACACAGCACCAAAGCGCTGATTTTTGTCAAAATTTTCATTCCTTCTCCCTCCTTTTCGTCTGCCTTCTTAATATGCCTGCGGCAGCGATTTCGTAACCCAAGTAAAAGTCGAAAATTAAGGGAAGCATTGGAAAGCGCTTTTATATTATTTAAATGTAACAAAGTCACGCTCGCGCTCTATTTACCCATTGACAAAGTAGGTAAGTAATGGTAACATTACCCACAGAAATACTAGGTTGATCCTTTCAGGAGGTTTTTATACATGTACGTTTACGCTGATAATGCTGCCACCACAAAAATGAGCGCGGCAGCTGTTAACGCAATGGTGCCCTGTTTTGAAAAATTTTACGGCAATCCCTCTTCTTTGCACTCCGTCGGTCAGGAAGCCAAGGAAGTACTGGAGGACTGCCGCAGCCGGATGGCTGCCATTTTGGGCTGCGAGGCAAGAGAGATCTATTTCACTTCCGGCGGCAGCGAAGCCGACAATCAGGCGATCCTTTCCGCTGCCCGCTTGGGCGAGCGCAAGGGCAAAAAGCACATCATTTCCACAGCTTTTGAGCATCACGCCGTGCTGCACACCCTCAATAAGCTGGAAAAAGAAGGCTTTGAAGTTACCCTTTTGGATGTAAAAAACAATCACAACATCACCGCCCGGCAGGTCAAAGATGCGATCCGCGAGGACACCTGCCTTGTGACCTGTATGTATGCCAACAACGAGATTGGCTCTATCCTGCCCATTGCTGAAATGGGCGCGATCTGCAAGGAAGCCGGTGTTCCCTTCCACACTGACGCAGTGCAGGCAGTTGGTCATCTGAAAATTGATGTAAAAGCAGAAAACATCGATATGCTGAGTCTTTCTGCCCACAAGTTCCACGGACCTAAAGGCGTAGGTGCACTGTACTGCCGCCGGGGTTTCCCGCTGACCAATGTCATCGACGGCGGTGCTCAGGAGCGTGGCAAGCGTGCCGGTACGGAGAATCTGCCCGGCATTTGCGGCATGGTGGCTGCGCTGGAAGAGTCCGTCGCAAACCTGGAAGCCAACACCGCCAAGGTAACGGCTCTGCGCAACAAGCTCATCGCCGGTCTTTCCGAAATTCCCCACTGCGCCCTCAACGGTGACAGTGTAAACCGTCTTCCCGGCAATGTCAGCTTCTGCTTTGAGGGCATTGAGGGTGAAAGCCTGCTTCTGATGCTGGATATGCAAGGCATCGCCGCATCCTCCGGCTCTGCCTGCACCTCCGGCTCTTTGGATCCCAGCCATGTGCTGCTGGCTATCGGCAGAGCCCACGATGTAGCCCACGGCAGCCTGCGGCTTTCCCTTTGCGAATATAATACGGAAGAAGATGTGGATCACATTCTTTCCGTTGTGCCCCAGGTGGTTTCTTACCTGCGGAATATGAGTCCGGTTTGGCGTGACCTGCAGACCGGAAAACGAAACTACATTTTGTAATTCTGCCGCGTCAAATGCAGAATGCAGAATTCAGAATGCAAAATGAAGGTATTTGCTGCGCAAATGATTGAAATAGTCGGCGAAGCCGACACAATCATTCTGCATTTAGCATTTTGCATTTTGCATTCATTACCCGATTACCAACAATTATTAATTAGGAGAATAAACTATGGCGCTTTACAGTGAAAAAGTTATGGACCATTTCATGCACCCGAGAAATGTGGGTGTGATCGAGAATGCCGACGGTGTCGGCGAAGTGGGCAATGCCAAGTGCGGCGACATCATGAAGATCTATCTGAAGATCGAAAATGAAATTATCGTGGATGTAAAGTTTGAGACCTTCGGCTGCGGCAGCGCCATCGCCTCTTCTTCCATGGCAACGGAAATGATCATGGGTAAGTCCATCCATGAGGCTATGGAGCTGACCAACAAAGCAGTTGCAGAAGCATTGGACGGTCTGCCTGCACATAAGCTGCACTGCTCCGTACTTGCCGAAGAAGCCATCAAAAATGCACTCAAAGACTACTTCGACAAGAACAATATTCCTTACGATAAGAAGCAGTTCCCCGATTGTGAGCACTGCCACCACTGCGAGTAAGCGCCTATGATCGTATCGACAAAAGGGCGCTATGCCCTGCGGGTTATGGTCTGTCTGGCTCAACGAAGGCAGGAGGAATATGTTCCCCTGAAAGAGATCGCCGAAGCGGAAAATATATCCCAAAAGTATCTGGAATCCATTATGACGGTGCTCAGCAAAGCCGGTTTCGTAGACGCGCTCCACGGAAAAGGCGGCGGCTACCGCTTAAACCGCAGCCCTGAGGGCTATACCATCGGCTCTATTCTGAAGCTGACGGAAGGCTCCTTGGCAGCGGTGAGCTGTACCAGCCAGGGTCCTGCCGCTTGCCAGCGCAGCGAGTGCTGTCAGACCAAGCCCATGTGGGATAAGCTGGACAAGATGATCGACGACTTTTTTGAAGGCATCACCATTGCAGACCTCTTAAAAGAAAATACGCTGTAAAAAACGCTGCCATAAGGGCAGCGTTTTTTTCGATAAAAATTTCTCGATTTTTCCTAAAAAGGTATTTACAAACGGGCGACTTTCGTGTATGATAACGGCGAACAGAGTAGGAGGCCTCGCGTTAAGTGCCACCGGGACGGGGAGTTGCCCGGAGGACGAAGGATCATTCCACGATGAGGTCACCGCACCCGCTGCCCATATAGGAATTAACCCTCCTTTATGAGAGGCGATACTCGGTCGGGCGATAAGGTCGGCTGTTTCGCTTACCTGCCTAACTGTATCCTTGCCAACTCCCTTACGCTATGCGTAGGGGTTTTTTGTTTGCGGGAAGCCGTTAATCGCCCATAAAAAAGGAGGAAATTTTTATGTCAAGAACACCGAAAAGCACAGCACTTTACCCCCACCCCTTCTCCAAAGCCTACTGGCGCGATGCGGCAGCAGAGCTTAAGGACATCAAAATGTTGGTCATCACCGCTCTGATGATTGCTCTGCGAATCGCCTTGAAGCCCGCAGCGATCTACATTGGACCTCAGATGGCCATCCAGACCGCCACTTTGGCAACCGCCCTTGGCGCTATGATCTTTGGACCTGTGGTAGCAATTCCGGCAGCGATCATTTCGGATACCGTCGGCTTTATCATTTTCCCAACCGGCGATTATTTCCTGCCCTTCATGCTGACAGAAATCGCCAGCACCATGATCTACGCTCTGTGCCTTTACCGGGCAAAGCCCACCACCACCCGGGTGATTATCGCAAGATTCCTAATCTGCTTCGTGGTGAATGTGGTGCTGCAGCAGCTGATTTTCGCATGGCAGTATACATATCTCGGAAACCCCGACAAGGCAAAAGAATCCATCATGGGCATTATGACCGTTGCCCGTATTTTCAAGAATCTGTTCTTCTTCCCCATTGAAGCCGTGGTCATCACTTTGTTCCTGCGGGTGCTTATTCCCGTGGCAGCCCGTGCAAAGCTGACCTACGACAGCAGCGCAGATCTCCGCTTCAGCGGCAAGCAGATCGCAACGCTGGTGCTGCTGGTGCTGGTAGGTATTGGCAGTGCCGTAGGTTATCTGACCTACCGCTATCAAGACACTTCCCGCAGTGCCGACTATACTGACGATCAGCGTGTAGAGGCCAACAAAGGCATGACCCAGCTGGTGCTGGATAAGACCGATGATTGGGACGATGAAACAGTTGTCTGCATTGTCGACAGTGCTTTCCGCCCTATGTTTGAAGATGAAACGGACTATACAGTTGCCGTTTATGTTCTGGACGAGGAGGCCTTTGCTGCCGGTCAGGCTGCCGATAAGAAGTACGATATGGACACACTTTGGCTCTACTCCAAGAGTGGTCCTAAGAAGGATAAGTACCAGTCTTTGATCAAAGTTGCCAGCGTCAGCATCTGCAAAAACGAAAAGACCGGTGAGATTCTTTCCTTCGAATTGCAGAAAGCAGAATAAATTTTAAGGGGACGGCACTGCCGTCCCCTGTTTTAAAATTGACAACCCCCGCTTCCCCGGATATAATAGAAGAAAAAACGCAAAGGAGCAAATTCTATGCACATTCATCACGATCATGTCGGTGGCCACAGCCACGACCACGAGCATACCCATACTCATGAGCACACCCACGACGGTGTTGCCCATTCCCATCCCCACACCCATGCCCACGAGCATGACCACGCACATCCCCACGACCACGAGCATCTGCATGCCGAGGGCGCAGAGCATACCCACTCCCACGAGTGCGGTGGCGATTGCCACGGCTGCGCAGGTCATTGCGAGCACACCCCCATGGAGGAGCTGACCGCTTTGATGAAGTATATGGCAGGTCACAATGCCGCCCATGCCAAGGAGCTGGCAGACCTGGCTATCCAGCTGGAAAAAGCCGGCAATCATGCTGCTTATGAGCAAGTCATGGCAGCTGTTTCCGATTTTGAAAAGGGCAACATGCGTTTGCAGGTAGTCCTTGCCAGCCTGCAGTAAGGAGAATTCTTATGTGCCTTTCCACTGTTTATAAAAACACCATGAGCCCCGAAACTGTGGTGATGAAAAATGTCCAGCGCATCGATTTTAAGGATGGCTGCGTCATTTTGACCGATCTGATGGAGCGCAGCGTCGCCATTGAAGGCGAGCTGGTCAGCGCCAATCTGGTGGACGGTTTCGTAGTTGTAAAGGAAACTGTCCGATAAGGAGTTTATTATGGACAAATTCTTAGCCGGCTTCGGTCGGTGTGATATCACCCCGGAGGGTCCCACCCGGATCAACTCTTCCCGGGTCAGCGACCATATTTTAGATCCTCTGTATATCACCGCTATCGCCGTATCCGACGGAAAGGATACTGCCCTTATGATCACCGTGGATCTGCGTAATGTGTATGACCATATCACACAGCCCGGCTTTGCGGCAATTTCCGAAGCCACCGGTGTGCCTGCAGATCATATTTTCCTCACCGCCACCCATAACCACTCCGCCCCCGATGTCAGCAATGTGGAAGACGAGAGTATCCGGCGTTATATGAAGGACATTCTTTTTCCCCAGCTGACCGCGTGTGCACAGCTTGCCGTTGCTGATTTAAAGCCTGCAACCCTTGCCGTTGCCCAGGGCGAAACCGAGCCAATGAACCATGTCCGCCGCATACTGCTTGCCGACGGTACATGGAAAGGCGTCAACACCGCCAATAAATCGACAGCCGAGCGTGTCCGCCACGAATCCGAGGCAGACCACGAGCTGCGGCTGATCCGCTTTGTCCGCCAGGGCGGCAAGGATATCCTCATGGCGAACTGGCAAGCCCATGCCACCCGTACTGCCAGCATGGATAGACTTGCTATCTCTGCCGACTATATCGGCGCTTGCCGCTCCGAAGTAGAAAAAGAGCAGGATGTGCTTTTCGCCTATTTCCAGGGTGCTGCGGGCAATGTAAATTTCGTCACCCGAATTCCCGGACGGCTTCGCTATATGGAGCACGCCGAGATCGGTGCCTCCTTAAGCCGTACCGTCAATGAACTTCTACTGCAAATGAAGCCCGTCAAAGCCGGCAAGGTGCAGGTAAAAAACACCGGCTATGAGGCAACTGTTGACCATGGCCGCAGTTATCTTTTCGATGCCGCCATGCAGATCCATGAAGAAAAGGATCCCGATAAACGGCAAGAGCTACTTGACCAAAATGGTATCCATTCCGTCTATGAAGCCAGTGCCATTATCCGCCGGCAGGATCTCGCACAAACCAATGAGATCCCCCTTTCCACCGTCTGTTTCGGAGATGTGGGCATCGCCTTTACCCCCCAGGAAATGTTTGATACCAACGGCATGCAGCTTCGCGCCGCATCGCCTTTTAAGATGACCTTCTCCTGTGCCTATACCAACGGCTCCTACAGCTATATGCCCTCAGCGCAGGCATTCCCCCACGGGGAATACGAGGTTTTCCAGTGTGACTATGTACCGGGCACCGGCGAAAGCTGCGCTCTTGAGTTAGCAAGGCTCTTAAATGAATCCAAAAAAGAACAGTAAGAAAAAGCCTCCCAAACGGGAGGCTTTCTTTTATGCACTTACACTTCTGCTTCCCACGATTCCTTCCCGAATCTGCTTCGTTCCGGAAACGAGAGTCTCCCGCTTTTGGCTTGTCCAGGTGCAGCCGGTGTAAGTTTCCGTCTGTCCCGGTCTTTTCAGCACAACGGAAAAGGGTTCTTCTGGACTGGCTTCTTCCGCTGTGCCCGGCAGGAAAAATTCCTCCAGCCGGAAATACCATGTGGTGTTGGTAAAAACGGTGGATGTTTCGTCCACACTTCGCCATGCAGTAAATGCCGTAACGCTTCCCAATGCCTTTCCTGCCAGCGTCACCGTAAAGCCCAAAGGCTCGCTCCAGCTGCCCGTCCGCAGCTGACATGCCGCAGCCCCCGCCACCTGCTCTTTTTTCTTTTTTCTCAAAATAACCGCTCCTTTCAAAAGCAATCTATTGTAGGGGAGGGTCTTGACCCTCCCTAAATCAAACCTACCTGCGCCGCTCTACCGTACAAGCCACAAATCCGCCATCCCGCCTGCCCAGCACCGTAGACGCAAAATAGCGCATATCGTCCATGGCGTGATCGTGTTCTTTTTTCACCCGGTCTTTGGCGCCGCTGCTTAAATCCCAAACATACTCATCCATCTCCCGCAGGCAGTCGTGACAACCTTCGCAGATCACCATTTTCCCCGCCTTTAATAGATCCGATGTCAGCCTTATGCCGCCCAACACATCATTGTCCGCCTTTTGAACGCGCCAGCCCCGCCTGCGCAGCACCTCCATAAAGCTGGCAGCCGACGGGTCTACGATCACCGCCGTAATTTTCTTCTCCCCCGCCAAGGCTTTAAGTGCCTCAGCATATTCTTCATCGGTCATCTGCCGCATCTGCACCCGGGAGTTAAAATAGAATTCCTTCACCCGGTACCAAGTTCCCTTTTGCAGTCCCCACAGCCCCATGGATGTGGGATTGACCGTTCCGTAGTCGCAGGAAACGTACCATTTTTCAAATGCCCCTTCCGGCGCAGCCTGTACCATGTCCGGTCCGAAGAAATCGTAAACTCTTCCTTCCGCCTGCGCCCATTGACCCAAAATAAACCGCCGGTAAAATACCCCGGTGTATAACCTTTGATACCGCTGCCGAATCGCCTCCGTCAGCGAAGGGTTGTCCTCCATGGTAAAGTGTAGCCTCAGGCAGTTTCTTTGCTCAGCCTCTAAAATCCATGTCTTGTAAAACCAGTGGCTGGGTCCTGCTGGATTGCAGTTAAACCACAGCCTGCTCCCCGCCACAGAGCACCGCGCACAAGCCTGATCCACAAAGGACCTGGGCATCAGCGCCACCTCATCCAGCAGGATACCGGCAAAGGTAATGCCTTGGATCAAGCTTGCGGAGCTTTCGTCCCGACCGCCGAAAATGTAAAACTGATTTGCGTGCCCTTTAAAAGTAACCGTCACCAAATTTTCCGTCCGTTTTTCCTTCCAATCCGCCCCCAAAGCCTTCAACCGCGGCAAAATTTCCGACAAAACATTTCTGCGTAGCGACGCGATGGTCTTTCCGCACACACCAAACCGTGCTCCGTCGAAACAGGTCATTGCCCATAGGAAAAACGAAAGCCCCATAGCAAGGGTCTTTCCCGACCTGACCGCCCCGTCGCAAACGATCGCCTCCATTTTTGCGTCTTTGCCTCCCGGCATCCACCAGGTCAACACTCTGCGCTGTTTTGGGGAAAAACTGGTGTAGCCCATTAAGCATCCCCCTGGAGCGCTTTAAGGAAGGATTCCAAATCCTCGCCCTGTTCCTGCGCCAGCAGCGCCAACTGCTCCAAGGCTTTGAGCCGATCCACCAGCCGCACCTCTACCGTACCTTTGTCATTGCGTTTGACTTCCGTAAGTAAGCTTAAGTCCAGCTTTTCCAGCACCGTATCGTCTGCCAGTACCAGCTTGACGCAATCGTTGGCTTTCCCAAAGGCAAGCTCTGCCAACCGCCGAGCCACGTCCTCCTTAGTCAGCTGTCCGGAGCGGATGCGTTGCTTCAGATCCGCGCCTTCCTTTTTGTGTCCCATGACACCCCTCCCTTTCAACCCCACCTGCAAACAAAAAAGAAGTTGCACAAAACTGTGCAACTTCCCAAAAATATCCCTATTAAAACTTTTCTATAATCACCCGAATGCCCTTTTCCAAAACAGCATCCGCATCTTCACCAATAGCCTGCCTCAGTAAATCCTGCTCCGTAACACTCCCATGTGGCACTGCCCATGCTCCGGCATCGGTGCCCGGCGCAAGGAAACCTCCCACACCCGCAAACGCAGCCACATTTTCCATAGCGCTTTCCAATATGGCGCACACCGCCTTTTCGTCAAACCGACCTTTTCCTCTCAAATTTCCTACAGTGGAAAGGGTCGGCACCCAAACGCAGCCGTTTTCCTTCATGGCAGCCAGCGCAGCGCCGTCTAAATACGCGCCATGCTCGATGGAATCTACCCCCGCCTCTGCTGCCGCTTCTACCGTTCTTGCCCCGTTGGCGTGCGCCATTACGGCAAAGCCCTCTTCGTGGGCAATGTGTATCAGTTCCCGGATTTCTTCTGCCGGTAATCCATCTTCTGTCAGCACACCAAACCGGTCAAAATCCATGAGCCCCGAGATCATAATTTTTATAAAATCCGCCCCCTCATGGCGGGCTTTGCGTACCAGTGCCGCGTATTCCTTAAAATCCGCATAAGCAGCACCAATGAACGCCCCGTAATGTCCCTTTTTGCATAGAGGCGCCAGGGGTGTCCGGTAGCAGATTCCGAATTCTCCGGCAATTTCTCTTGCCGCCTTGCCCGCACCCCAGCGATCACCGCCGTCGCGCAGATAGGTCACACCCAGGTCCTTGTAAATACCCAAAACCTTCCGGATAAAAGCCATATCCGGCTTTTCCTCGTGCCGCGCGATGGCACTTTTCCATTCTATGCCATCGAGGATCATGTGCATGTGGCAATCCACCATCGCCCTCACATCCTTTCTTCCCCCAGTATACCAAATCCCCCTTATTTGTCAAATTTCAGTTTGCCGTGCAGCTGGAGCGCGAAGCGCGAGCCTCCCTTGTCTAAAGGGAGGTGTCCAAAATCTCTGATTTTGGACGGAGGGATTCATCGCCCGCAGGGCGATATGCCGCTATGCGGCATAAATATCCCCCAGTCAGCCTGTTCGGCTGACAGCCCCCTATAGGCAAGGGGACCTGGTGTCCGACAAACCGCAATTTGTAAACTTTTTTCGTATCTCTTGCAAGTCATTTTTTTCCATGCTAGAATAACTTCGTATTGTTTCATTTTCTCAGCAAGGAGGAAGCCAAAATAATGATCAGGCGACTTATCCGGTGTGTCCGGGAGTATAAATGGGCAGCCTTACTCAGCCCGCTGTGCATGGTTGGCGAAGTCACCATGGAGGTCATCATCCCGTTGGTGATGAAGGACCTGTATGATTTGGGCATTAAGCTGCAGGATATGAGCGTGATTGCCACCAAATCGCTTTTGCTGGTATTTTGCGCCCTGTGTTCGTTGATGTTTGGCGTGGCATCGGCGATTTTCGCATCCAGAGCCGCCACCGGCTTTGCCAAGAATCTGCGCCACGATATGTTCTATAAGGTGCAGCAATTCAGTTTCCGCAATATCGACAAATTCTCCAGCGCCTCTATCGTCACCCGTCTGACCAGTGATGTAGCCAATTTGCAGATGACCTTCCAGATGTCCATCCGCATGGCGATCCGCTGCCCTGTCATGCTGGTGCTGGCGCTGATCTCTGCGTGGCAGATCAGCCCGGAGCTGAGCCGGATCTACCTGATGACCATGCCCATACTGGCAGCAGCGCTGATCCTTTTGGTGCCCAAGGTCTTTAAAATTTTCGATAAGGGCTTTAAAATGCTGGACGGCATGAACCGTGTAGTGCAGGAAAATGTCCATGGTGTCCGGGTTGTCAAAAGCTTTGTCCGGCAGGATAAGGAGACCCAGAAATTTACCGACATTTCCACCGACCTTGCCACCCAATTTTCCAGAGCGGAAAAGATCCTGGCGCTTAACAGCCCCATTATGATGTTCTGCGTCTATGTCTGTATGCTCACCATTTCCTGGGTGGGCGCCCGGATGGTTGTGGCATCCGGCAACGACCCGCTTTTCGGTCTGACCACCGGCGGCTTAAGCTCCATGTTCACCTATACCACCCAAATTCTTTCCGGTCTTATGATGCTGTCCATGGTATTTGTCATGATGACCATGAGCCGCACACCGCTTCGCCGCTGCTACGAGCTTTTGACAGAGGAGCCGGACCTTACCTCTCCTGAAAATGCCGTTACTACTGTAAAAGACGGCTCTATCGACTTTGAAAATGTGTCCTTCCGCTATAGCCCGGAAGCCCTGCACCGGACGCTCAAGCAGATCGACCTGCACATTCCCTCCGGTGCTACTGTCGGTATCTTAGGCGGTACCGGCTCCGGCAAAACCTCTTTGGTGCAGCTGATTCCCCGGCTTTACGATATCAGTGAAGGCACCTTGAATGTCGGCGGCATTGATGTCCGGGAATACGATTTGGAAGTCCTGCGTGACAATGTAGCCATGGTGCTGCAGAAAAACGAGCTGTTCTCCGGCACGATCAAAGAAAATCTGCGCTGGGGCGACCCCAACGCCACCGATGAAGAGCTGATCCACGCATGTAAGCTGGCTTGTGCCCATGATTTCATTACATCCTTCCCCGACGGCTACGATACCCATATCGAGCAAGGCGGCACCAATGTTTCCGGCGGTCAGAAGCAGCGCCTTTGTATTGCAAGAGCGTTGCTGAAAAAGCCCAAGATCCTGATTTTGGACGATTCCACCTCTGCCGTCGATACCAAAACCGACGCCTCTATCCGCACCGCTTTCCGGGAAGAGATCCCCGGCACTACCAAGCTGATCATCGCCCAGCGCGTGGCATCCGTCCAGGACGCGGACATGATCGTTGTGCTGGATAACGGGCAGATCAGCGCCGTAGGCGACCACGAAACCTTAATGCAGACCTCCCAAATTTACCAGGAAGTCTTTTATTCTCAGCAGAAAGGAGGTCTCGAGTAATGCCCCCACCCAGAATGCGCGGCGACGGCCGCATGGCGAAAGACCCCAAAAAGACCTTTCTCCGGCTTCTCAGCTATCTGAAAAAGTACACCGGCACCTTGATCGTGGTATTTTTGTGTATCATCGCCGTTGCCATATCCCAGACAACGGGTTCAACCGCCCTTGGCAGGATCGTGGACGATTTCATTTTGCCCATGGTGGAGGAAGGCGCAACAGACTTTACCCCTCTGCGTAACTTTATTATTCAGATCGCCTGTATTTTTGTGGTCGGTCTTACCGCCAGCTTTTTCCAAAGCTACCTCATGGTCGGTGTCACCCAAGGCATCCAGAAGCTGATCCGCGACGAGACCTTCACCAAAATGCAGACCCTTCCCATCCGCTATTTTGACACCAATACCGCCGGCAATATCATGTCCCGCTACACCAGCGACATCGATACCCTCCGGCAGATGATCTCCCAGTCCATTCCCCAAACCGTTTCTTCTGTCATTACCTTGATCGTGGTGTTCATCGCCATGCTGAAGACCTCCTGGATGCTGACCATCGTATCCATGACCACCGTTGTGGGTGTCTTCTTTGTCACCAAGTTTTTGGCAGGCAGATCCAGTAAATACTTTATCGGTCAGCAAAAATCTCTGGGCGCAGTCAACGGTTATATTGAGGAAATGATCACCGGACAAAAGGTGGTCAAGGTCTTCAACCACGAAGACGCCAGCAAGGACGAATTTGATAAGCTCAATACCGTGCTTTGCGAAAATGCCTTCTCTGCCGGTAAGTTCTCCAATATGATGGGTCCCATCAATAATAACCTGGGCTATGTCCAGTATGCCATTTTGGCAATCACCGGCGGCATCATCGTGGTGCTTTCCGAAGGAAGCCTTTTGAGTCTTGGCAGTCTCATGGCATTTATGACCCTGTCCCGAAACTTCAATCAGCCCATCAACCAGGTCTCCATGCAGTTCAATTCCATTATTATGGCAATGGCAGGCGCGGAGCGTGTCTTTGAGCTGATGGACGAAGAGCCGGAGGTGGACGAGGGCTATGTCACCCTGGTCAATGCCAATATCGATGAAAACGGCAATATCACTGAAAGCGATAAGCGTACCGGTCGCTGGGCGTGGCGCCATCCCCACCAGGCAGACGGCACCGTAACCTATACGGAGCTGAAAGGCGACATTACCATGGACGATGTGGACTTTGCCTATGTCCCGGAAAAGACCGTCCTGCATAATGTTACGCTTTATGCCCACCCGGGTCAGAAAATTGCCTTTGTGGGTGCAACCGGCGCAGGCAAGACCACCATAACGAACCTGATCAACCGCTTCTATGACATCGCCGACGGTAAGATCCGTTACGACGGCATCAATATCAATAAGATCAAAAAATCCGACCTGCGGCGCAGTCTTGGTATCGTTTTGCAGGAAACCAATCTCTTTACCGGCACGGTTATGGACAATATCCGCTATGGCAAGTTAGACGCAACCGATGAAGAATGTATTCAGGCAGCAAAGCTTGCCAATGCCCACGATTTCATCACCCGCCTGCCGGAGGGCTACGCTACGGAGCTGACTGCCAACGGTGCCAGCCTTTCCCAGGGACAGCGGCAGCTGATCGCCATTGCCCGGGCAGCGGTAGCCGATCCTCCCGTCATGATCCTTGACGAAGCCACCTCCTCCATCGATACCCGTACCGAAGCCTTGGTGCAAAAGGGTATGGATCAGCTGATGAAGGGCAGAACCACCTTTGTTATTGCCCACCGGCTGTCTACGGTCATGAATTCCGATTGCATCATGGTCTTAGACCATGGACGAATCATCGAACGCGGCACCCACGAAGATCTGATTGCCCAAAAGGGCACTTATTATCAGCTCTACACCGGCGCCTTCGAACTGGAATAATCCGCCGACTATGTATGTCATTGCGAGCCAGTGAACACACTGGCGTGGCAATCCGTTTCCCCAATAATAAAAGGGTGCGTTTTACAACGCACCCTTTTATTCAAAATCTCCCGCCTGCTCCATGTGCTCTAAATACCGTTCCCATGCCTGCTTCATGTGTTCAGACATCTCTTCATCCGAGGGATTCCACCGTTTCCCCAATTCTTTTAGAATCAGACAAACCGCATCCGAGTTCGCGATCAGTTTTTCTTTTGTTTCAAGATACCCGCGTAGTGCCGACTCTAAAACCTGCGTAGACAGCCGTCCCAAATACGCTTCCAATGAATGTTCCATATACTCACCCGCTTGCCGTTTTTCATTATTTTAAGGGAAATACCCTTAATTGTAAATAAGGGTTATTCCCTTAGCGCATAATGTAGTTGGGTGATATTTATGAACTACAATCGTTTGCGCGACTTACGCGAGGATCATGACCTGCCACAAAAAGAATTGGCAACACTTCTACGCGTACACCAAACCACATATTCTGACTATGAACTGGGACGTTTGAACATACCGATCAGCGCCCTGCATGCGCTTGCTGATTTTTATAAAGTCAGCATTGATTATCTTCTCTGCCGTACTAACGAAAAACGTCCTTACCCCAAAAAATAATCTAAGCCCTGCGGTTTTCACCGCAGGGCTTTTCTTATTTCCTTAGCACAGCTTTGCGCCGGCGGGGATCGCATCATCTACCATAATCAGATTCAGCTTTTCCTCACCCTTTTCCGTATGCACAGCGCTCAGCAGCATACCGCAACTTTCTCTTCCCATCATCTTTCTGGGAGGCAGATTGGTGATCGCCACCAGCGTCTTGCCAATGAGCTGCTCCGGCTTGTAGAACTTTGCAATGCCGGAAAGGATCTGCCGGTCGGTACCCGTACCGTCGTCCAAAGTAAACTGCAGCAACTTGTCGCTCTTCTTTACGGGCTGGCAATCCTTGACCTTCACTGCCCGGAAATCACTCTTGCAGAAAGTGTCAAAATCCACCGTCTCTTCTGCGTAAGGCTCAATTTCCAGCGCCGGCATCGCCGCCTTGGCAGCCTGCGCCTTCAGCTCTTCCAGCGCCGCCAGTTCCTTTTCCATGTCGATTCTGGGGAACAGCGCAGTGCCAACAAAGGTCTTCCATGCCTTGTCCGCCATGTCGCAGTAGCCTCTTGCATCCCAGACTCTGCCCTCAGCCGCCACATTCAGCTGATTGAAGATTGCCTCAGCGGTGTCCGGCATAATGGGAGTGATCAGAATCGCCGCAATGCGGATGCACTCGCACAGATTCTTCAGCACCGCCAGCAGTCTGGGCTTGGTCTCCTCGCTCTTGGCAAGGATCCAGGGTGCGGTCTCGTCAATATACTTGTTGGCGCGACCGATCAGCTTAAATGCCTCATTCAAGCCCACAGAGAACTGGAATGCATCCATGCTCTTTTCGTAGTTTGCCACCACTTCGGCAGCCAGCGTCTTCAGCTCCTCGTCCAGCTCTGCTGCCTCACCGCCGGCAACCAGATCGCTTTCAAAGTACTTCTGTGCCATGGCAGTGGTACGGGAAACCAGATTGCCCAATACATTGGCAAGATCCACATTGATGGTGTTGATCAGCAGCTCGTTGGTAAAGTTGCCATCAGAACCGAAGGGGAATGTCCGCAGCAGGAAGAATCGCAGAGCATCCACGCCAAAGCGCTCCGAAAGCAGATAAGGATCCACCACATTGCCCCGGGATTTGGACATCTTTTCGCCATTAAAGTTCAGCCAGCCGTGACCGTAAACCTTCTTAGGCAGCGGCAGACCCTGGCTCATCAAAATCGCAGGCCAGATAATGGCATGAAAACGCACGATCTCCTTGCCAACAAAGTGGACATCTGCCGGCCAGAAAGCGTCGAAATCGTCATACTTGTCATTTTCGTAGCCAAGGGCAGTGATGTAGTTGTTCAGCGCGTCGATCCACACATAAACCACATGACCGGGATCGAAGTCCACAGGTACGCCCCAGGTAAAGCTGGTGCGGGAAACGCACAGATCCTCAAGACCGGGCTTGATGAAGTTGTTGACCATCTCATTGACCCGGGATCTGGGCTCCAGGAAATCGGTGTTTTCCAGCAGATCCTGGATCCGATCGGCATATTTGCTCAGCTTGAAGAAGTAAGCCTCCTCCTCTGCGTCCTGCACATCACGGCCGCAGTCGGGGCACTTGCCGTCCACCAGCTGGCTTTCTGTCCAGAAGCTTTCACAGGGCTTGCAGTACTTACCCTTGTAGGTGCCCTTGTAGATGTCACCATTGTCATACATCTTCTTAAAGATCTTCTGAATGGCAGCCACATGGTAATCATCGGTGGTGCGGATGAACCGGTCGTAGCTGATATTCATCAGCTTCCACAGATCGATAACACCCTTTTCGCCCAGCACGATATTGTCCACGAACTGCTGCGGCGTTACACCGGCTTCCTTTGCCTTATCCTCGATTTTCTGACCGTGCTCATCGGTGCCGGTGAGGAACTTGACATTGTAGCCCTGCAGCCGCTTGTAGCGAGCCATGGCATCGGTAGCCACTGTGCAGTAGGCATGACCGATGTGCAGATTGGCGCTGGGGTAGTAAATAGGGGTCGTAATGTAGTAATTCCCCTTACAGTTTTGACACATAATAAACGCTCCTTCCAAAAGAAAAACCGCCCTTGGACGCACTCCAAGGGCGATAATTTTACCGCGGTACCACCTTGATTTGTATCGCAAAGCAGAACCCAGAAACAACCGGGATATCCCTTTGCCAATACCTCGAACGCGCGATAACGGGCGCACCCGAGACGGCCTACCTATCGACCGTCCGGCTCCGAGACCATGTTCCCGATGCTCCCCCGTATCCCCTCTCACCAAAAATAGGGACTCTCTGAACGGCTTCCTTTCGGTACTCTTCTCTTCACAGCCATTTTACTTTTGCCATTATACCCCAGGTTACATAACTTTGTCAATACCTAGTTCTCTTTTCTGTTTTCCATGTGTCCGGACTGTACAACCGGCGGTTTTGGATCTGCCACTTCCCATGTTATGGGTTTTTTCTCATCTTGTTTCATTTTTCTTTTCCTTTTTATTTTTTGTAAGCCAAAGCGCCACGGCAACTGCGCTGATACCGCCCGCCAGCTTGCCTGCGATCATCGCCGGCAGCATTTCAGGTGCAAACCCGGCAGTAAAGCCCAAATGGTCGCCGAAGACGAAAGCTGCCGATACCGCGAAGGCGATATTCACCACTTTTCCCCGCTCATCCATATCTTTGACCATGCCGAATGTGGCAATGGAGTTGGCGAGGCTGGCGATGAGCCCGGCTGCTGCCGTGTCATTGATCCCCAATAGCCCGCCCAGCTTTAAAAGAGGCTTTTTCAGCACCTTTGTCACCACATAAACCAGCGGAAACGCACCTGCCAACACAATGGCAATGGCTCCTACCGTCTGAAATCCCTCTTCAATGGGTGCCAACCCCGGGATCAAAGTCCAGCCGGTCAAGCTTTCCACGATTGCCGCCGCCAGCCCCACTGTGATCACTGCCACGATAGCCTTGCCAAAGATGCCAAAGCCCTTGATCATCAAGCCTTCTGCTTTCCACAGCCCCAGGGCGATCAGCGCGCCAATGATGACAATGGGAATGAGGTTTTTCAGTACCATGGTACCGGAAAATCCCGCCACCAAACCGCCAACCAGTATCCCCACGGGGATCGTCACAATGCCGCATAGAATCCCCTTCGCCAGCGCAGGTCTGTCCTCCTGCCGCAAAATCCCCAGCGAAACCGGGATGGTAAACACGATGGTCGCCCCCAGCATAGATCCGGTGATCACGCCGCCCAAAAGCGCCGCCTGCTGATCCTGTGTCATTTCCAAAGCCAGCGCACCGCCACCCATATCGCAGGCAAGGATCGTGCCGGCAAACATGGCAGGATCCGCGCCCAAAAACCCGTAGATCGGTACTACCACAGGCTTTAGCAGCCCTGCCAGCACCGGTGCAAGGCAGATAATACCCACCATTGCCATGGCAAGGGATCCCATAGCAAGAATGCCGTCTTCAAATTCCTTGCCCAAACCAAACCGATTGCCGAATATCCGGTCCAGCGCGCCCAGCACCGCAAAAACCGCCATGATCGCAATGAGCCATTCATGTGCCGACATACGACCCCTCCTTTATTATTTCTGCAATCCTTTCGGGTCTAAAATCGCCACCACTGCCGCATCTACCGGCGCATCCATGCAGTAGCGGGATGCCACCGTTCCCGTGGCAAGCAGCACCCTGTCACCGATTCCCGCGCCAACCTGGTCTGCCGCCACCAGCAGCTTGTCACCCAAATCTATCACAAGGAAGGTCTGCCCCTGAAGACACTCTGCCTTTCGCGTGGCCCATACCGAGCCGGTAACTGTTCCGATCTTCAATCCAATTCCTCCAATATTTCCTTTGCCAGAGGCGTCATCACCGCATCCATTCCCGGACGCTGCCCCTGCTGCCGCAAAATCCGGGCCTCCTGCGCCGTAATCAGCCGCTTTCTTCCCCCGTCGGTGAAGATCACGCCCCAGTTTTTCAGCTCCCGCTGGCTGGATGCCAAAGCCGCCGCCAATGCCCGGTTTTTCGGGCTTTCCGGCAGTCCCGGTGTGTAAAGCAGCACCGTTTTGCCCTCCGCCAGCGCCGAAAGTACCCTTTCTTCCCGAAACCGCAAAAGCTGGGAAAGACTCAATGCGCCAATCACCACCGCATCGTAGGGCGGCTCTGTGACGAAGCTGACTCCCAGCGACACCGGCGGCTCCTTGCCGATCAGCAGCGCCTTCATGATAAGATCCTCCCCAGATCGCCGTTTTCAAAGCCGCAGGCATTCGCCTCGTCATAGTCTAGATGCACGAAGGTCGCAAAGTCCGGGCTCACCCGCACGACCACCTCATCAAAAACCACCGGTCGCTTGGTAAACACCTGCAGCTTGACCACCTGCTTGTCCTGCACACCCATGGCGCTTGCGTCCTCCGGCAGCATGTGGATGTGCCGCTGGGCGGCAATCACACCCTGCTTCAGCTCTATCTGTCCTCTGGGTCCTTGCAGTAAAATGCCCGGTGTACCCTCTACTTTTCCGGAAAGCCGTACCGGCGGTGCAATGCCCAAGCTTCTGCCGTCGGTCAGGGAAATCTCCACCTGCCCCTCGTCTCGCTCCGGACCCAATACTGCCACATTTTCGAATTTTCCCTTTGGACCAATGATGCTGACTCTTTCGTTTGCAAGATATTGCCCCGGCTGAGAAAGCGGGCGCTTCGGCGTCAATGCATGCCCGAAAAGCCGCTGTGCCTGCTCCTTGGTCACATGCACATGCCGTCCGGAAGCCTCCAGCGGCACGAAAAGCCGTTTCATTACCGCCTCCGCCACCGCCTGCAAATCTTTGTTATCCATAAAACCACGCCTTAAAGTTGTTTTTTCAACCGTATCATCAAAATATACAGCATACTGCTCATACGGTTCATGGCTTTTAAAATGTCCAATCTTGTGGGATTTCCCTCCCGATCAGAAAAAGCCGCCACCGCCTTTAATTCCGCATCCCGGGCAGCACACCGGGCGCGGCTGAGCTGCAACATTGCCGCCCCGTCGGCATATTCCGGCATAAAATGGGGCTGCCCGTAGTAGTCCTGAGGGCGGTGACTGCGCTTTCGCTGCTCCGCTTCCGTAAGACCGCAAAGCGGCTCTTCCGGTACCGGCTCATCCAAAACATCGCAGCGGATCAGCCGCCTTGCCAGAGCAAGAATCTCTCCCAAGTCCTTGCGGATATCCGCTTCTACCACAAGCTGACATAACATTATTTCCGTTTCCAGCGTATCCATCGCGCCCCGAAAGGCGATCCGCGGATGAGTCTTGTGGACCAGCACATCCCCGTTCAGGTGGGTCATATGCTCCGGCTTTTCCGTTACGAAGCCACCGCCCAGCAGCTGAAACTGCGCCGGTCTTGCCTGCTCCGCGGATAGGATCTCGATCCGTTCCCGAGTCAAAAAATCCCTTGCCCCCGAGGTCAGCTGATCCCCTTTTCCCAAGTAAAAAACCCGTTTTCCTGCCCGGTTTCTGACATTATCCCGGACAGAACGCTCCGTGTAGAGCATTAAGCCTTAGGTGCAGGACCGGGTCTGCCGGATTTGGGCAGAATGGCATCCACTTCGGTGTGCGGTCTTGCGATCACATGCACAGAAATCAGCTCACCAACTTTTTCTGCAGCCGCAGCGCCTGCGTCGGTTGCCGCCTTTACTGCGCCCACGTCTCCCCGAACCATAACGGTTACCAGCCCGCCGCCTACCTGCTCTTTGCCCACCAGCTGCACATTGGCAGACTTGACCATGGCATCCGCCGCCTCAATGGCACCGATGAGACCCTTTGTTTCGATCATACCCAAAGAATTCGTATCCATATTGTTTACTCCTTTATTACTTCAATCTTTCCAGGATTTTTGCTGTTAAAATCTCAACCAAATCGCTGTCCACGCAGGACTTTTCCGCAACCTTCTCCCCAATATCCCACGCAACTCTGCGAATGTTGATCAAGTCCATAGGAGAAATGTTGTTGGACGAGGAGCTGCCGCCTACCGCGCCGCAACCCAGCGTCAGCGCCGGAAACAGCTTCGTAGTCGCCCCAATGCCCCCCAGTGCCGCCGGTGTATTCACCAAAAAGCGGGAAACGGGGATTTTTAAAGCAAATTTGCGCACCACTTTCTCGTCCTCTGCATGGATGGCAAAGGTGTGTCCGCTGCCCTCATGGGTCAGTACCTCAATGGCTTTTTCCAGTACCGCGTCTTCGCTGTCCATCACGAAAAACGCCAACACGGGGCATAGCTTTTCCATGGAGTAAGGTCTCGTCGGACCCGCCTCCTGCTCCCGCGCCACCAGGACTTTTGTATCCCGGGGCACGCAGAAGCCCGCCATTTCCGCAAGCTGCGCAGCAGGTTTTCCCACAATGGCAGGATTCAGCGCTCCGTTGGGCTTAAACAGCAGCTTTGCCAGCTGTCCAGCCTCACCGGTGTCCATAAAGTAAAAACCCTGCCGTTTTGCCTCCTGCCGCACCGCATCTTCCATGCTTTTTTCCACGATGATGCTCTGCTCCGATGCACAAACCGTGCCATAATCGAAGCTTTTCGACCTTGCAATGCGCTCAATCGCCTTTTTCACATCCGCGCTGTGGTGGATATAGGCAGGACCGTTGCCCGCCCCCACACCGATGGCAGGCTTGCCGGATGAATAGGCAGCATGGACCATTGCCGGTCCACCGGTGGCAAGGATCAACCTTACCTCCTGCGCCCCCATCAGCTCCTGACAGCCGGACATAGTCCCCATACTCAAGCACCCCACGCAGCCTGCCGGCGCACCGGCTTTTTCCGCTGCCGCCGCCACGATCCGCGCCGCCCGCAGTGTGCATTGCAGCGCCTTGGGGTGGGGAGAAAATACGATGGCATTTCCACTTTTCAGCGCGATCAGCGCCTTGTAGCAAACCGTGGATGTGGGATTGGTGCTGGGTACGATGGCAGCGATCACACCAACGGGAACACCTACCTCCCATAGCTTTTCCCCGGCAGGCTCTTTTAATACACCTACGCATTTCATGCCCCGGATGGCTGCCGCCACCGTATCCGATGCAAAGCGGTTTTTGGTGGTCTTATCCTCGGCATTGCCGAAGCCGGTCTCCTTTGCCGCCAGCGCTGCCAGCTCTACGGCAGCGGAAGAAAATGCCTTTGCCACCGCCTCGACGATGGCATCCAGTTTTTCCTGAGGCATACCCGCAAGAATCCCCTGGGCTTTTTCCGCCTGCCGGCACAGTAGCCTTGCTTCCTGCCGGGCAGCTAAGTCCTTATCTAACTCCATGCTTTCACTCCTTATTCACTCCATGGGTCTTGCCGCTACCTCGGCAACAGCTGAGGCAAATGCCTCGCAGGCGGCATTGCAGGCAGATTGACTGCCGCTTAAAAGTCCACCGCCGAAATTCGTTTCGCTGGGTGGGCTATATAGTTTACATAACTCTACATCTGCCGCTTTCAGCGCCGCGTCCATGGCATACATACTCTCCAGCGGCGGCGCGATCAAATACGCAAGTGCAGACCCTTCCCGCACACCCGCCTCTTTTGCCAAATGGCTGCCTGCGCTGGCAACCGTGTGAGCAAGACAAGGCACACCGCCCATATCCCGGAAGCCCAAACGCTTCAGTGCCCCCAGCGCCGCATCCATGCCGCTGCGTACCGCCCCGGGGGTAGGACCTGCCAAAATGCCGATTACTTCTCCTGCATTTGGAGTAGACGCGTTTGCCGCGCCGGCGTAAAAGCTTCTTGCGTAGCAAACCTTTACATCCGCCGCCTTCGTAGCCTCATCCAGCGCAATATAGGTAGCATCGTCGCAATCTGTTGTCAGCATCGCAAGGCTCGGATACCCCTCCGGCGCACCCAAAGACCGGGCAAGTCCCGGCTCCGCGTTGGCGATATACCTGACCGCCAGAATATTCACCGGAATCAATTTTTCGCCTCCGCATAAAGTCCCACGCCGGAAACCTTTTTCTTAAGAATCGTATCGATAAGCTCTGCAATATAGGCGCCTGCTTCCACCGCCGGCGTACCCTGGGCATGAATGTTAGATACAACCGTTCTAGCCGACTCCGACACCCCCGTATGGGGCTTGTAGGTGATATAGGCAGACATACTCTTGTCCGTCACAAGACCCGGACGCTCGCCTACCAATACGCATACCAGCTCGCAGCCTGTCACATCCCCCACCGCGTCGCCGGCACCCACGCGGCAGTAGCGAACAAACAAGCTCTTCCCAAGCTCAATGCCTCTTGCCTTCAATCCGTCCTTCATTGCCGCAAGGCAGTCCATTGCGTTGGCTGTGATGGCGGCAGAAGAAAGCCCGTCACCTACTACCACCTGCACCCGCGGCGCACCGGTTACCGCATTTCGAATGAGTCTCTGATTCTCTTCATCAAACCGCCGCCCGTGATCCGGTCTTGTCAGATATTCGTCCTTATCCTTGCAGCAGGTCTGCACCGGAATAAGCCCGTTCTTTTCCGCAAAATCCTCATTTACCTGGGAAAACACCGCATCCTGCGCCGCCGCATGGTCGGCGCGAAAGCGCAGCATGGTCAGAGTCTTGTACCTTGGACCTGCTCTGCCGCTTCCCAGGCGGGCAGGGGTCTTTTCCTTCATTTTCTTATATTTTTCGCCATTTTCCGGATTCTCCACCAAATAAAGCTTCCGCAAATCCAGCTGCGTCACATCCGGCACAAAGTCCCCGGCATGATGCTCCTTTTCCGGCCGGTCCTCGTTGTAAACTACGGTTTTGTAGTCACTGGACTTCACTTGGGGCTGCTCCCCATTCATTTGGCTGAGGATCTCCGCCACCATACTGGCAAGTTCCTGCTTGTTCATATCCGCACCTCCTTAAAACAGCAAGCTGGAGCCGTCGCCTGCCTTGGCTGTCAGCTTGCCGTTTTCTATAAAGCCCATTTTCTCCAGCCAACGGTTAAATTCCGGAATAGCAGTTTTCCCCGTCAATTCCCGTAGCGTTGCGGTTTCCCGGAAACCGGTGGTCTGATAGTTGAGCATGATGTCATCGCCGTGGGGAATGCCCATAAAATAGTTGCACCCCGCCATGGTCAGCAGCGCTGCCAAATTTTCAATGTCATTCTGATCTGCCTTCATGTGATTGGTGTAGCAGCAGTCGCAGCCCATGGAAATGCCGGTCAGCTTGCCCATAAAATGGTCTTCCAAGCCGGCTCTTGTTACCTGCCGGGCATCGTACAGATACTCCGGACCGATAAAGCCCACCACCGTATTCACGAGGAAGGGCTGAAACCGCTTGGCAAAGCCGTAGCACCGGGCTTCCATGGTCACCTGGTCGGTGCCGTGATGGGCATTGGAGCTTAATTCCGAACCCTGCCCCGTCTCAAAGTACATCACATTTGGTCCTTCCGCCGTGCCGTCGCGAAGCAGCAAATCTCTCGCCTCCGCAATGGTTTCCGCGTTGAAGCCAAATGCTGCGTTGCCTGCTTCCGAGCCTGCGATGGATTGGAAAATCAGATCGCAGGGCGCACCGGCACGAACTGCCTTCATCTGGGCTGTCACATGAGCAAGCACGCAAATTTGGGTAGGGATCTGCCAATGCTCCTTGATTTCCTGAAACCTGCGCAGCACTTTTCCCACCTGCTCCGGGCTGTCCGTCACCGGGTTCAAGCCGATCACAGCGTCACCTGCGCCAAAGGAAAGCCCCTCCAGTACCGATGCGGTGATGCCCTCCGGATCGTCGGTGGTGTGGTTAGGCTGTAACCGGCAGCTAAGTGTTCCCGGCAAGCCGATGGTCGTATTGCAATGTGCGGTGATGGTAATCTTGTTTGCTGCGTAAATGAGGTCAAGATTGCTCATCAGCTTACAAACCGCCGCCACCATTTCCGAGGTAAGCCCCCGGCTCAGCTTTCGAATATCATCGCCGGTTGTGGTTTCGCTTAAGATCCACTCCCGTAGCTCCGCCACTGTCCAACCCCGGATTCTGTCATACACCGTCTCATTCACATCGTCCTGAATGATCCGGGTCACCTCGTCTAGTTCGTAGGGCACGGCAGGATTCTCTCTCAAATCCCCCAATGTCAGTGCAGACAGCACTACCTTTGCCGCCACTCGCTCCTGGGCGCTTTCCGCCGCCAGTCCTGCCAATTTGTCGCCGGTTTTTTCTTCGTTTGCCTTGGCAAGAACATCCTTCACATCCCGGAAGGCATATGTTTTTCCAAGTAAGGTCGTTTTCAGAATCATAAACTATCCTCTCAATGTGACAAAATAAGGGTCTTCACCACCACCGGCAGCGCATATGCCACCGGCGCGCCCACATCCAGAAAGCTGCCGTCTTCCAGCTTTACAGAATCGATGCACAGACAGCCGTTTTCTCTCGGTATTTCCAGAGCGATCGCCTGCCCCAGCGCTTTGGCAATATCCGTCTGCACCGCCACCAGCACCTGCTTTTCGCCAAAGCCGGCTGCGATTTCTTTTGCCATCGCTTTCACCGCAGCGTAATCCGGTGCAAAAATCCCGGGGATCGCCAATATCCCGTCCGTATCCAAGCGGCATAAGGCGTCCCGTATCCGCCCAGCCGACAGTTCATGCTGCCCCAGCCGCACTACCGGCAGATTTTTCATAGGAAAAGCAACATTTTGATAAAACACCGTGCTGCCGGACAGCTGCGCGCTGTGACATCCGGCACCAATGACGGTTGCCCGAATGGTCTCATCTCCTAAGCGATACGCCCCGCTGCACAGCCTGCTTTGCCGAATCGCCTGCCCTAAAATTGGACCCATATCTCCAAATTCCAGCCAGTCTATCTCTTTTTCGATGCAGTCCGCCACCCCACCGGAAAAAGAAATCACCGGTGCTGTAGCAGGTGGTGTCCACACGGATTCGTTTTCTTTTGTCGTCAGCTTTTGCAGCAGACCCGTCGGCTCCCGCAGCCCCGCCGCCATCTCCAGCGCCTGCACAAGTGTTTCGGCAACAGAACGCAGCTGCTCTTTGTCCGCTTTGTCGCCAACCCCCAAGGAAGTCAGCCCCTCCAGCACCGGCGAAACATAGCAAACGCGCCCGCTTTCATCCATTTTGATCAGCCGCCCACCTACATTCAGGCAAGTGGTGGCAGTGATTTTTCCACTTTCAATCAGCGCCAGATTTGCCGTGCCGCCGCCAATATCCATGTGCAGCACCGCTTTCCCGGTTTCTTCTGAATACCGCACCGCTCCCGCGCCCTTGGCTGCCAGTACGCTTTCCAAATCCGGCCCCGCCGTCGCCACCACAAAATCCCCGGCAAAGTCGGAAAGCGCTGCCAAAACCGCCCGTGCATTTTCCCTGCGGGAGGTTTCTCCCGTAATGATCACCGCGCCGGTGTCCACATCCTGCCGCTGAATTCCCGCCCGGGCATATTCGGCTTCCACGAGTTTGCGAATTCCCTCGCCGTCCACTAAATTCTCTCCCAAAAGCGGGGTAAAATGCACCGCGCCTTTGTAGCGGACATTGCGCTGGGCGATCACCATTTCCGGCACGGTAAACCCCGACGCATTGTTTTCCACCAGCAGCTGGGATACGATCACCTGGGTAGAAGTCGTTCCCACATCCAGCCCTACGCTTAAAAGCCAATCAGACACGCCCGGTCACCTCTTCCAGGACCTTTCGTACCATAAAATCCTCCACTTTCACGGGGTTCGTCTGGCAGCAAGGGTCTTGCAGCGTAGCTGTCACAATGTCACTCATACCGCGCCATACTTTCACCGGATCTATCCCCGCCTGCTGCAGCGTTGCCGGCATTTTCAGTTCCCGTCGCAGCCGGATCAGTCCGTTTTTCAGATTCCGTACCGCCACAGTATCGGCGCTGCCGCTGATCCCGGCAGCCCGTGCGAGGACAGCATACTTTTCCATTGCCCCATAGCTATTGCAGCTGATGATCGCCGGCAGCAGTACCGCATTGAGCCGCCCGTGGGGCACATGAAACATCCCACCCAGGCAATGCGCCATGGCATGACACAGCCCCAAGCCCGCTTGCGTAAATGCCATTCCCGCCATGGTTGCTGCCGTATGCACTTTAAGGCGGACATCCTTTTTTCCTGCAAAGGAAGCCGGCAGCGCAGCAAAGGCAGCGCAAAAGGCATCTTTCGCCAGCGCATCTGTGATGGGTGTGGCATTTTTCCCCACATAACCCTCCAGCGCATGGGTCAGCACATCAAAGCCTGTGTCCGCCACTAAAGATGCCGGCAGCTCCTGAAGCAGCTCGTCATCCAGAATCGCCATGTCCGGTCGTAATCGCTTGTCCACCAGCGGGTGCTTCACATTCCCGTGGGTCAAAATCGCGAAATCCGTCACCTCGGAACCGGAGCCGGATGTGGTGGGGATCGCCACCAGTTTTGCCTTGGACGCACTGAAATACACCATTGCCTTGGCAAGATCCATGGCACTGCCGCCCCCCAACGCCACAACCGCATCCGGATCAAATTCTTTTACCTTCGCCGTACCCTCAGCAGCCAGTTGAACGCTGGGATCCGACGCTACTTTGTCGAAAATTTCCGTCTGCAGCGCACCGGATGCCGCCGCAATGCGCTGCGCCGTGCCGTTTTTCGCAAAAAACGGGTCTGTCACCAATAAAAGCCGCTTCGCGCCTAAGCTTTTCAGCGTCGCCACCGTGCCGGTGCCGACAATGATCTTTGTACCGCAAGAAAACTCCTTCAAATTCCCACCGCCTTTTCAAAACCAGTATTCCCCAAGATGAGAAATTCATGTAACAAAAATTTTTCTAGGAAAACCAGAACAAATGTGTTATGATAATCTTTAGAGGTGAAAATCATGGAAGAAAACCGCGAAGTGCTCCCACAAACCGAAGAAGAAGGCTATAAGCCCCGCCCCGTGTGGCAGGTTTGGGCTGCCAGAATCGGTCTTGTAATCATGATTTTGTGCGTGATTTTGTATTATCTGCATATTTTCAGAGGTGGTCTATAATGAAGATCCTGGGAATCGACCCGGGCTACGGCATCACCGGTTTCGGACTTATCGAGGCAACCCGCGGACAAAGCAAGCTTTTGCAGTGCGGCGCCATCACCACCCCCGCCGGCATGGATTTTTCCGCCCGGCTGGAGATCATTTACGAGGATATGAAAGAGCTTCTTGCCGTGGCAAAGCCGGATGCGGTTGCCATTGAGGAGCTGTTTTTCGGTCAAAATGTCACCACCGGCATTGGTGTTGCCCAAGCCCGGGGCGTTGTGCTTTTGGCGATCCGTCAGGCAGGTCTCACGGTTACATCCTATAAGCCTATGCAGGTCAAGCAGGCTGTGGTTGGCTACGGCAATGCAACCAAGCATCAGGTGCAGGATATGACCAAACGGCTTTTGGGACTTTCCGCAATGCCCAAGCCCGACGACGCTGCCGATGCCATTGCTATTGCTCTGTGCCATGCCCGTTCTTCCACATCCCTGCTTGCCCAAGTTCAGAACAAATAAGGAGGTATCTCCATGCTTTACTATGTTTCCGGTCCGGTGACCGTTTTAGAGCCAGGTCTTGCCGTTATTGATTGCGGCGGTGTTGGCTACGGCTGCCGTGTCACCGCTTATACCGCTGCCCAACTGAAGCTGAACAGCACAGCCCGGCTTTATATCACCGAATCCATCCGTGAGGATGCCTTTGATCTTTACGGCTTCATTTCCAAAGAGGAGCAGCATTGCTATGAGCTGCTGACAACCGTCAACGGTGTGGGTCCCAAGGCTGCTATGTCTATCTTGTCCGCCGGACCGCAGAACTTCACACTTGCGGTTATGACCGGCGACGAAAAACTGCTTACCGCGGCCCAGGGCATCGGCAAGAAGATCGCCCAGCGCATCATTCTGGAGCTGAAGGATAAGATCGGTGGCGGCAGCGCAGAGCTGGATTTCTCTGCCGGACCTGCCGTTACCGCATCCGTGCCCCAAGGCAATACCGCCATGGCTCGGGCAGCCTTGCAGGAGCTGGGCTACAGCCCCGCCGAAATTCAAAACGCCCTCAAGGGTGCAGACCCCAATGCCTCCACTGAGGAGCTGGTCCGCTTCGCCCTTCGCGCCATGGTTATGAAAGGATAAGGTAGCCGTATGAGTATCGAATTTTCTGAAGAACTGAATACCGCGCCTATCATCTCCCCCACCTTTGCCCCCCAGGATGCCGGTGAGATTGGTTTGCGACCCAAGCTGCTCAGCGATTATACCGGTCAGGAGAAAGCCAAGGGAAATCTGTCAGTTTATATTGAAGCTGCCCGCCGGCGCAATGAGCCGCTGGATCATACCTTACTTTACGGACCTCCCGGTCTGGGCAAAACCACACTTGCCGGTGTCATTGCCAACGAAATGGGTGTAAACATCCGCATCACCTCCGGTCCTGCCATCGAAAAGCCCGGTGACCTTGCGGCGCTTCTGACCAATTTAAATCCCGGCGATATTCTCTTCATCGATGAGATCCACCGCCTTAACCGTGTGGTCGAAGAGATCCTCTACCCCGCAATGGAGGACTTTGCCATCGATATCATCGTCGGCAAGGGACCCAGTGCCAACTCCATTCGCCTTGATCTGCCCAAATTCACCCTCGTAGGTGCAACTACCCGTGCCGGTCAGCTCAGCGCACCTCTGCGTGACCGTTTTGGTGTTTCTCTTCGTCTGGAGCTGTATACTCCCGAGGAGCTTGCCCGGATCGTCACCCGCTCTGCCACAATTCTTGGCATGGACATCGACCCTAAGGGCGCAATGGAGATTGCCTCCCGCAGCCGCGGCACACCCCGCATTGCCAACCGCTTTTTGCGCCGTGTCCGGGACTTTGCCCAGATCATGGGCGACGGCACCATTACCAAAGAAGCTGCCGACCTTGCCCTTTCCCGTCTGGAGGTGGACAAGCTGGGTCTTGATATGATCGACCGGCGCATGCTCACCGCCATCATAAAGAATTACAACGGCGGTCCTGTGGGACTTGAGACCCTAGCCGCCACCATCGGCGAAGAGGCGATCACGCTGGAAGATGTGTACGAGCCATATTTGATGCAGCTGGGCTTTTTGACCCGTACACCCCGGGGTCGCTGTGTCACCGCATTGGCATATGATCACCTGCATATTCCCTATGAAGGACAGACCCATTTCGATTTATAACTTTTTTGCATAATTTTTTGGAATTTTCGAAAAAAATTGTAAAAAAATTATGAATCAAGGATTGACAAGGCATTTTTGCTTGTGTATAATGCAACTTGTGGTGTACCCACAATAATATTTTTGACTCCGCGTTACGACCAGAAATTGTGGGTTTCACGGGGCAAACAACCGAAGAGAGGTAATTCCAATGTACGAAGACAAGACTTTAGTTTGCAAAGAGTGCGGCAACGAGTTCGTATTCACTGCCGGTGAGCAGGAGTTCTACGCAGAGCGCGGCTTCCAGAACGAGCCCCAGCGCTGCAAGGCCTGCCGTGATGCCCGCAAGAATGCTGCCCGCGGTCCCCGTGAGTTCTTCACCGCTACCTGCGCCCGTTGCGGCGGCGAGGCCAAGGTTCCCTTTGAGCCCAAGTCCGACCGTCCCGTATACTGCAGCGAGTGCTTCGCTCAGATGCGTGCAGAAGGCTAATTGCAAATTTAAAAACGGGGCAGCATAAGCTGCCCCGCTTTTCTTTAAAAATATCGCCGGGATGCTGCCCCATCCCCGGGTTTTCTTATTCAACCGCCCATATAAGCCGGATTGCAAGCCTTACGATCCACGGTTTTTCCTGCAGATCGTTTCTTGCCTGCTCCAGCCAAAGCGCAAATTCCTGCAGCTCCGCTGCCGTTAAGGTGTGCTGGCTGAATTTTGCTTTTTCCGCCAGTTCCTTAAGTTCTTCCGGCGGTGTTTTTTCTGTAATGCGCGCCATGCGCTTTACTTCCAGCCACAAATACAGCGCCCGTTTGTTGCGGCGGCCGGACCGCATCTTGCGTATGCGAATCGCTCTTCTTATGCCGTACTGTCCAAACAAAACCGCCACCGGAATGGCAACCCACAGCAAAATCGACCCTGCTGTCCAAAGCCAGCTTATATCTGTTTTGGCCGTATCTCCCGGCTCTTCTCCGCCAACCGGCGATGTGGGCTGTATGGTCGCCTCAGGTTTTGTGAAATCCGGCTTTGTGCTTTCCTGAGTAGGCAAGGTGGTTCCCTGCTCCACAGGCTTTGTTTGTTCCGGCTGTGTTTGTTCCGGCTCGGTCTGGGTCGGCTGCGTGGGTTCGGTTTCTTCCTGCTCCATCCAGACAGCCGGTGTGGCATCCAGTACCGTCCACCCCGTAGCCGGAGCAAAATACTCTACCCATGCATGGGCATCTGATGCCCGCACCACCGTGGCCGTAGCGCCGGTGGCTTCAAAGGCATATCCCGTCACATACCGGGCAGGAATCCCTTCCGCCCGCAGCAGCACCGTAAGTGCTGTAGCAAAATGCACGCAGTAGCCGGTTTCGCTTTGATTCAAAAACCAAATGGCAAAATCCTTTTCATTTTCCGGCATTGCCGGCGTATTTAGGCTGTAGTTTGCCGATGCGCGCACATAATCCCGAATCTTCTCGACTCTTTCGGTGGTGTCGTAGACAAGCAGATCCCTCGGCATCGGAATCGCAGCAAATATCTCCTGCAGAATTTCCTCCGCCGCAGTTCTGGTTTCAATCGGCAGCTCCAAACACTGAGTCAAAATCGGACCGTTTCTATCCGCCAAATCAGACAAATGATTGTACCCGCCCATCGGCTCCTCGAGCCAATAGCCGTACTCCCGCAAGCTGCCCTCATTGTCGATGGCGCCGGCTACCAGTTCATAGCTATCATCCATGTAATACGGAACATATCTTCTGCCGATTGGCATCCGCATGGACACTGTCAGTCGTCCGATACGCATCATATTCTGGGTTGGGAAGAACATATCCTTGCCGGTGCTCACCTGAGAGGCGCTCCAATCGGTGCCGCTGTAAACATCCAGTGATTGACCTCTTAGGTATATCAGCTCGCTTTTGGGCGCCACCACATCCATCACAGCATAGCTGCGCAGCGTTTTTGGTCCAACACTGGATAAATCTTCCCTTGGAGCAGAGCCTGCGCCAATGGTCAGATTCCCTCCGGGTGTGATCTGCACAAAAGGCAATTCACCGATCCAATCCATCAGCGTATTGTGCAGGCTTTCCATTTTGTATGTGTAATTCTTTTGAGGATTCAACCAAAACAGCAGCATGGTTGCCAGCATCACGGGGATCAATAGCATGGCTGTCAGTCGCAGCCCGGCTTTTGCATCCTTTTTGCGTACCGATTGGGGTATCAGCAACAATACCATGCTTACCGCCATCAGCCATACATAAGCCGTATCCGGTATGGTATCCGTCACCAAGAAGCATATCGCCAACGGCAAAAAGCCGAAAACTACTGCAAAAAAAGCAGTTTTCCTTCGACAAACCGCCAAAACGGTAAGCAGAATCACCACCGCGCCTATCAGCAGCAGTGCGCCGTCCATGGGCACTTGCGTCAAATCCTCACCGGACCAGGAAATCCTGCCCCAGCCGTAGGCAGAATCATAAAACCAGCTGAGGTTATTCAGAAAAGCTTCTACCTGCAGCAAAAAAGTGCCTTCGCGCAGCAAATATCCGATTATCAGTGCACCGCCTGCTGCCAAAACAAGCCCGCCATGCCGGACAGTGACGCATACAGCACAAATCAGCGCCCATATGCCGCACACCGCCGTTATTTTCGCCATATTGACCGGCTGCAGATCAAATGCCGTTACCAGGCAGCCGATTCCCGCCATCGCCAGCGCAAATGCCAGTATAGTCCCCGCAAGGCAGGACAGTAGTTTCTCACGCTTCATCTGTCCCACCTCCGATATGAAAGCTCCACCGTCCACCCGGGTTGTAATTCTCCCCCTCCGGCGCAGGTCTTTGGCAAAGCAGATTTTGCGTAGCTTTTTCAAGCTCCTGCCAGGTCTGCACGCTGTAAGAAACGACCCCGTCACCGGTCAGCGCCCGGATGTCGAAGGGAAGCCCCCGATCCAAAAAGTACTGTCCCAGCCACAAAAGCTTGCCCATTTTTGTGTCCAGCTCCAAGCCGCTTCCGCCCACTTCCAACGTCAGCAGCAGTCTGCGGCGCACCGGCTCCATGGCCTCGCGTACCATCAGCTTTCCGGTTTTTGCGGTTAGCTTCCAGTGGATCTGATTCATGCTGTCACCGGGGCGATATTGCCGCATTTCGTGGTTTTCCGCAAATCCTCCGCCGGGCTTGGGCTTCCAACTTTGGGACATAAAGCGCTCTATCTTGGCTGGCACAAATGTCTGCACCGGCTTCGGCAGTACCACCAAAGAGGCTTTCTCCTGATGGCGCACTTTCATCCGAAACAGCAGCAGATAATCATAAATATAGCATTTTTCCGGGCAGCACAGCAGCTGTCCGCAATGCTCCGTAGGCAGTGTATCCGCCTGTTTTAAGCGCCAGCTTTCACCGGTAGGAGTGCGCTCTACCCGGATTTTACTTTGTAATAGGGGCATAGGCAGCAGGCAGCTGCTCCGCAGCTGTGCGTCAACGGTGGCAAACAGCGGTACTGTGCCTGCACAATCCACCTTTACCCGTGCTGTCAGCATAGCAGGAAGGCTTACTGCCAGTGAGAAAAGCGGCGCAAGCAGCACCATCAATAGCAGCATCCACGCAAGCCAGCCCTGATAGCAAAGCAGCAGTATGAAGCACCCCAGCACCATGGCCAGGTATAAACACCAGCGTCTAACCATAGCTTTCAGCGCAGTGCAGGCGCAGGTGTCTGCTCCAGAATGGCTTTTAGTATTTCCTGTGCCGTCATGCCACTGTTTTCTGCATGGGTAGTCAGCAGCAGCCGGTGTGCCACAGCTTTCAAAAAGACCTCCTGAATGTCCTTAGGTACCACATAATCTCTGCCCCGCAGCTGAGCAACTGCCTTAGCCATAGCCACCACGCAAAGGGTAGCCCGGGGAGAAGCGCCTTGCCGCAGATTTTCGTTGTGCCGGGTAGCGGTGATCAGGCGCACCGCATAAGCAACGATCTCATCGCTGATATGGGTACCCGCAACCTCCTCCTGCATCTTAAGCAGCACCTGCTTGTCAAGCAGTGGCTGCAGCTCGGTAAGCGGATTGATTCCCTGCCGACTGCGCACCATGGTGCACTCATCCTCCGGTGCGGGGTATCCTAAGCTCATGCGAATGGCAAACCGGTCCATCTGACTGTCCGGCAGCAGCTGCGTACCGGCTGCGCCGGTGGGATTCTGAGTAGCGATCACCACAAAGGGCTGGGGCAACTTGTGGGCAACACCGTCCACCGTTACCTGCCCTTCCTCCATAGCCTCCAGCAAAGCAGACTGGGTCCGGGAGGTGGCGCGGTTCAATTCGTCTGCCAAAAACAGATTGCACAGTATCGCGCCGGGCTTATAAACCATCTCACCGGTTGCAGGATTGGGAACGCTGTAGCCTGTCACATCCGACGGCAGCACATCCGGCGTAAACTGCACCCGGTTGTAAGAAAGGTCCAAAACCTTGGAAAAAGCCACAGCCATGGTGGTCTTACCCACGCCGGGAATATCCTCCAGCAAAATATGACCTTTGGCTAAAATTGCCGCCAGCACCCAAAGCAGTTGCTGATCCTTGCCAACAACCGCGTGGCGCACTTGGGATAGCACCTGCTGGGCATAGCCTGTTACCTTATTTTCCATGGTGTTGTCCTCCGCTGTTAACATAATTGTGCTTACATTATAGACAACAATCCTGCATAAATCAAGTCGAATCCCCATACCCGTCTTAAAAAACACTGGCTCTTTCCTTATATTTGTGTTGCAAAATCAAGAAAAAAGGGCTATGATATAGATGTGAAAAAATGCATTAGAAAGGGTCGGATTTATGAATCGTCAGGAAGCACGTGAAGAATACCTGCTGGCAGTCAAATCGGGTGCCCGGGAATACAAAGCGCTCCTTGCCGCCGGCAAAGACCCTCATCCTGCTGTTTTGGACGAAATCCTGGACGCTAACGGCACGGAAACCGTGCTGGATGTCGGCGTCGTGGATATCCCCATCGAGCGTATCGTCGGCGTAAAATCCGCAGGCCGCATTACCGCCTTTACGGCAGGCTTCCTGCCGCTGTTGCCTGACGAAACCGAATTTGCCACCAAATGGATCGAGCTTTGCGCCGCCCATTTGTCCGACGGCATTCAGGATCCCATTTTGTGTTTCGAGTATTTGGGCAACTTCTATGTGCAGGAGGGCAACAAGCGGGTCAGTGTCCTGCGCCATTTCGGTGCAGCAAAGATCACCGCAAATGTTCGCCGCATCATTCCTGCCCTTTCCGATGACCCGCGCATTGTGGCTTATTATGAATTTTTGGATTTCTATAAAACCTCCGGTCTTTATCAGATCCAATTCCGCCAGCCCGGCAAATATGATGAGCTTTTGGCTTTTTTGGGAAAAAGCCGGCAGGATCCCTGGACTGACCGGGAAAAGCGCACATTTTCTGCCTATTTTCACTATTTTGTGGAGGCCTTCCGTTCTCTCGGCAGCCAGTTTGCCGACCTGCCTGCTGAAGAAGCCTTGCTGGTGTGGCTTCAGGTCTACCCCTTCCACGACCTTGGTGCGCTTACCACAGCCGAGCTAAAAAAGACCCTTGTGGGCATGGAAGAAAATTTTCTTGCCATTTTCCAGTCGGAGCCTGTGGCTGTGCACACCGAGCCTGTGTCAACAGAAAAGGCTAATATCCTCAGCCGGATCATCTCCGGTGCTCCGGACCATCTTAATGTGGCTTTTGTCCATCCTTTGGATCCGCAGATCAGCACCTGGATCACCGGTCACGACGAGGGACGGCTGCATTTGCAAAATGTGTTGGGCGATCACCTGACTATCCGTAGCTATTTCCATGCCGACTCCCCCCAGCTTGCGGAAAAGCTGTTGGAGCAGGCTGTAGAAGAGGGTGCCGATGTGGTCTTTACCACCACACCTCAGCTCAGCCGACCCACGCTGCGCGTAGCTGTCAAGCATCCGCGTGTGCGTTTTCTGAATTGTTCGGTTGACACACCTTACTCCAGCATCCGTACTTATTACAGTCGGATCTACGAGGCAAAATTCATTACCGGTGCCATTGCCGGTGCCATGGCAAATGACGACTGCATCGGCTATATCGGCTCTTATCCCATTTTCGGTGTTCCCGCTTCTATCAATGCCTTTGCTTTGGGCGCGCAAATGACAAACCCCCGGGCAAAAATCGTTTTGCGTTGGTCCTGCCAAAAGGGCGCGCATCAGGCAGACTTTTTCAGCAGCGGCATCCGGGTGGTATCCAATCGGGACATCCCCACCCAGGACAAGGCATACCTGAATTTCTGCAACTACGGCACCTACCAGCTTAATGACCAGGACACGCTGGAGCCTCTTGCTTCGCCGGTTTGGGTCTGGGGCACCTTTTACGAAAAGGTCATCCGGTCCATTCTTGCAGGCACTTGGGATAGGGATAAAAACTCCCCCCGTGCCGTCAACTATTGGTGGGGCATGGACAGCGGTGTCATCGATGTCAAGCTTTCCGATCTGCTGCCTCCGGGTGTTGAGGCGCTGGCGCAGCTTTTGCGCCGCCAGCTGCAAAACGGCACGCTGGACCCCTTCTGCCGAAGGATCGTAGCCCAGGACGGCTCTGTCAAAAACGATGGCAGCCGGGGCTTTACTGCCGAAGAGCTTCTGCATATGGATTGGCTGTGCGAGAATATCGAAGGCAATATCCCTGAGTTTGATGAGATCGAGCCTTTCTCTCAGCCTATGGTGCGGGAGCTGGGCGTGCATCGGGATCGGATCCCCTTGGTAAAGGAGGGCACGCTGTGAAGATTCTCACTGTTTCTGATGAAGAATGCCCTGCCCTGTGGGACTATTGCACCCCCGAACGGCTGAAAGACTATGACCTCATTATCTCCTGTGGCGATCTGAAGGCAGACTATCTGTCTTTTCTGGTCACTATGGCCCGTTGCCCCCTTCTCTATGTTCACGGAAATCACGATACGGGCTATGATCGCCGCCCCCCTGAGGGCTGCGATTGCATTGACGACAAATTAGTGGTCTATCATGGACTTCGGATCCTCGGTCTGGGCGGCTGCCGACGATATCACCCCGGTGCTTACCAGTATTCCGAAAAGGAAATGCGTAGAAGGATCCGGCGGCTGCGGTTCCATTTGTGGCGCAGCGGCGGAGTGGATATCGTCGTGACCCATGCCCCTCCAAAAGGCATCGGTGACAGCGACGATCCTGCACACAGAGGGTTTGAGGCTCTTCTGGAGCTTCTGGATAAGTATCATCCCCAATATCTGCTCCACGGACATGTCCATTTAAACTACAGCCATGACCGGACCCGCCTGCGTACCCATGGCGAAACAACCGTCATTAACACCTCCGAGCGCTATGTTTTAGAATTGCCGGACAAGTCTTTCCCGGAAAAGCAGCGTGGACAGCTTATCTGGAAAAACGGCGCGCCAAAACTAGCCGACTAAGAAAGAAGGAAAATGCTATGTTCACAGGCTATTCCCCGGAAACCGTGGATTTTCTCTGGGGCATTCGGTTAAATAATAACCGCGAGTGGTTTTTAGCCAACAAGCAGAATTATATCGACTATCTTTACGAGCCAACCAAGGCGCTGGGGGCAGAGCTTTTCACCCCCTTTATTGATAAGCCCGGCGAGCTTTTGAAGGTCAGCCGCATCTACCGGGATGCCAGAATGCACCACCCCCTTCCCTATAAGGAAAGCCTTTGGATCTGCATCCGGCAGGATGTGGAGTGGTGGGCAGAAAATCCCTGCCTTTATTTTGAGATCAATCCCGACGGGATTCACTATGGCTTCTTTATCTGGCGCCCCCGGGTCAGCACGCTGAAAGAGTTCCGGGATGCCATCAGCGCCAAGCCGGACGCATTTTTGAAAATGATCAAAAAGGTGGAAAAAGCGGTTGGAAAACCCATTTCCGCCGAATGCTACAAGCGCCCCAAGCCCACCGAGGATCCGCGGCTGGAGCGGTTCTTCGCATGGAAAGGTCAGATCGGCTGTACCGTCCATGAGGATTTCAGTGAGGAAGTTTTCGGTCCTGCACTTGCGCAGCGGGTTGCCGATTTCTTTGAAAAGTTAACCCCTTTGTACGACTTTTTCAACCAGTTCAAAGTGTGATAAGGAGAGAAACATATGAAAAACACAATTTTTAAGGGTATGGCAACCGCCATCGTCACTCCCATGACCAAGGACGGCATTGACTACGATGCCTTAGGTCGCTTTATCGAATTCCAGATTGAAAACGGCATCAATGCCATTGTTGTCATGGGCACCACCGGCGAAAACGCCACCATTGAGCCCGAGGATCAGACCGCAGTTATCCGCTTTGCCGTAGAAAAGGTCGCAAAGCGCGTTCCCGTCATTGCCGGCACCGGCACCAATAACACCGAGCATGTTTTGCACAATACCCGCAACGCCTGCGCCGCCGGGGCAGATGCCATTTTGGTGGTCACTCCTTACTATAATAAAGCCACCCAGAACGGTCTGATCGCCCACTTTACCGCTGTTGCAGACGCATCCACCGTTCCCATGATCCTTTACAATGTGCCCGGCAGAACCGGCTGCAACCTGCTGCCCAAGACCGTGGCAAAGCTTGCCGAGCATCCCAACATCGTCGCCATCAAGGAAGCCACCGGCAACATGGCACAGATGGTGGAAATTATGCACCTTTGCGGCGACAAGATCGATGTCTACTCCGGCGAAGATGCACTCACCGTTCCCATGATCTCCATGGGCGGCGCCGGTACCATCAGCGTGCTGAGCAATGTAGCCCCCAAGGAGTCCGTTGCCATGACGGACGCAGCTTTGGCTGGCGATTTCAAGACCGCAGCCGCCTTGCAGTGTAAGCTGCTGCCGCTGATCGATTGCCTCTTCAGCGAGGTCAATCCCATCCCCGCTAAGGCAGCGGTTTCCGCTATGGGCTTCGGCGAAGAGAATCTGCGCCTGCCTCTGACTCCTATGGAAGATGCCACCCGGGCAAAGCTCTTTGAAGAAATGAGAAAGCTGGGTATCGAGGTATGAGAGCCATTTTGTGCGGCGCCAACGGCGCCATGGGCAAGCTGATCGACGGCATTTTGGGAAACGATGTGGTAGGTCGGGTCAGTATCGACGGTGAAAACGGTGTGCCCAAGACCTTTGCGGAATTGGGCGCTGTGGGCGGCGATATGCTCATCGACTTTTCTCACCATACTGCCATTGCCGATGTGCTGCGTTACGCAGAGGAAAACGGCTGTGCAGCCGTCATCGGCACCACCGGTCATACGGAGGAGGAAAAAGCCCTCATCTATGCCGCTGCAGAGCGGATTCCCGTGTTCTACTCCGGCAACATGAGCCTTGGTATCGCGGTGCTTTGCCGCCTTGCCAAGCAGGCAGCTGCCTTTTTCCCGGATGCAGACATCGAAATTGTGGAGACCCACCATATCCGCAAGGTTGATGCCCCCAGCGGCACAGCCCTCATGCTTTTCAATGCCATCAAGGAAATCCGCCCCGAGGCAACCGCCCACTGCGGCAGAGCCGGCGAGGGCAAGCGTACCAAAGAGGAGATTGGCATTTCTTCCCTTCGTATGGGCAATGTGGTAGGTGTTCATGAAATTCACATCTGCACCCCCACTCAGAGCCTGACCCTACGCCACGATGCCATTACCCGCGGCATGCTGGCAGACGGTGCGGTGGATGCCGCCCGCTTCATGGAAGGCAAAAGCGCAGGACTTTATAACATGAACAACATTCTGGAAAGATAACGGGTCACTTCATTTACAGGAGCAGCTTATGAAAGTATGGTATATGAACGGCGCGGGAAATGACTTTATGGTCATAGATGCCCGGAATCAGAACCCCGATTTTTCCGCATTGGCTTTAAAACTTTGTAAGCTTACCGGCGCCGACGGATTTATGGCAGTGGACAATTCTGAAATCGCGGATTTCAAGCTGCATTTTTATAATTCCGACGGCTCCCGCGGTGAGATGTGCGGCAACGGCAGCCGGTGCATCTGCCGGTTCGCTTATGAAAACGGTATCGCAGGCAGCACCATGACTGTGGAAACCGATGCCGGCATCGTTCATGGTTGGCGGATTTCAGAGAATCAGTACCGGGTCAAGCTGAATAACCCCGGCATTCTGGACTTAAACCGAAAGCCGGACTGCGCCTATGTGGAGCTGGGCAGCCCCGGTGTCCCCCACGCGGTCAAAGAAGTCCCCGGACTTAGCTGGGAGCAAGCCGACCAGCTCAAGCCCATGGCAAAGGCTTTGCGCCACGACCCCGCCTTTCCCAAGGGAGCAAACGCCAATCTTTACACATGGCTGGACGATACCACCATCCGGATTTTGACCTTTGAGCGGGGTGTGGAGGATTATACTCTTGCCTGCGGCACCGGCTCAGCTTCCACCGCCGTTACCTTGTGGGCGCGGGAAAAATTACCCGGCGGAACACTCACCGTCAAAAATAAAGGCGGCGATTTGACCGTTACCGTCGAAGGCAAAAACGGCTGTGTTTCTGCCCTTTATCTGGAAGGACCAACACAAGTAGTCAAAATACTGGACATCTAAACAAACCGGGTTGACAAAAGTCAACCCGGTTTTTCTTTTCCCATACGAAAGCTGTCGTGCGGTTTTCTTTTTGCCGGTGCGTGATTCGTGTATTTTCCCATTTCCCGGAAAGTACAATGGTCACACACTTTTACCAAGGAGGAAACCATATGCAGTGCCAAAAACTGAAAACATACATGGAAACCGGACGGGTGGTATTCGTGCCCGCAAGTGCCATTCTCCCCAATCCCGCCCAACCCCGAAAGATTTTCCGGGAGGACGCGCTGACAGACCTTGCTGAATCCATTCGCCAGCATGGAATTTTGCAGCCTTTGTCTGTCAGACGGGTGGGCAGCCGCTACGAACTGGTAGCCGGAGAGCGACGGCTGCGGGCAGCGCAGATGGCAGGTCTTACGGAGATTCCCTGCATTGTCATGCGCATGGATGATAAAGAATCCGGTCTTGCCGCCATGTTGGAGAATCTGCAGCGGCAGGATTTGGATTTCATTGAGGAAGCAGACGGAATCGCCCGGCTGATGAACGAATGGTCCATGAGCCAGGAGCAGGTGGCGCGGCTTTTGGGAAAAAGCCAAAGCGCCATCGCCAATAAGCTGCGCATTTTGCGCCATTCCCAGCCGGTTTTGAATGCCCTTCGCCAAGCTGAGCTTACCGAGCGCCATGCCCGCGCCCTTTTGAAAATTCCCACCGAGCCGGAGAAAATGGCAGCCATTGCCGTAATTTCCCGGCTTGGCATGAGCGTTGCCCGGACGGAAAAGTACATAGAAGACCTCCTTGCCGAAAAAAACGGAAAAAGCCCCAAAGTCAATGTCAGCAGCTTCTTAAATAACCTGCACCAGTCTTTGCAGCGCATCCAGCTTTCCGGCATCAGCGCCATCTCCGAGCGCAAAGAAACCGACAGTCAAATTGTACTTACAATCACCATTCCTAAGTGAGCGCCTGCTATTGCCAAAACCGAAAAACTGTGCTATAATTCCCCGTAACGACTTTTACTACAAAGAAGGGACAAGCATATGATATTCGGTAAGCATATAAACCGGTATTACTTAAAATACCTTGGCTGGTTGCTTTTTGGTCTTGCCTCGCTGGTGATGGTGGATTATCTGCAGCTGGAGATCCCTAAATTCTACCGTATGGTCATTAACGGCATGAACACCGGCATTGTCGAACACGACGGTGCCAATGTGGTTTTCAGCATGGATTTTCTGCTGGATGAGATCTGCATGCCCATGATCAAGGTGATCATCGCCATGATCTGCGGTCGTTTTTTGTGGCGCGTGTGTTTCTTCGGCAGCGCGGTGCGGCTGGAAGCCGACCTTCGTAACCGGATGTTCGACCATGCAAAGGACTTAAGCCGCCAGTATTATCAGATCAACAAGGTTGGCGATCTGATGAGCCTTTTCACCAACGACCTAGACACTGTGCAAGAGTGCTTTGGCTGGGGCGTCATGATGTTCTTTGACGCTTTGCTGCTGGGTATTCTGGCGATGTGGAATATGTGGAATATGGATCACCTGCTGACAGTTCTTTCCATGATCCCCATGGCATTTTTGCTGGCATCTGCCACCATCGTCGGCAAGCGGCTGATGGACAAGTGGGAGCTGCGGCAGGAAGCCTTTTCCCGCCTTTCCGACTTTTCTCAGGAAAGCTTTTCCGGCATCGCCGTGATCAAAGCCTTTGTCAAGGAAGGTAAGGAGCTTTGGGCATTTAAAAAGCTGAATGTGGAAAACGAGGAAGCCAATGTCAACCATACCAAATCCTCCGTTCTGTTCCGTGTGCTGGTGACCATGTTTGTGGAAAGCGTCATCTGCATCATTCTGGGTTACGGTGGCTATCTGGTATATAAGGGTATCTTCAATGCCGGTCAGCTGCTGGAATTCATCGGCTATTTCAACGCTGTTATCTGGCCCATTATGGCAGTTTCTGAGCTCATCGATATGTCTTCTCGCGGCAAAGCTTCCCTAAAGCGTATCGGTCAGCTTTTGGATGCCGAGATTGACGTAAAAGACCGGGAGAATGTTCGTCCCCTGCCCGAGATCCGCGGCGATATTGAATTCCGGGATCTTACCTTCCGGTATCCCGACGGCGAATTCGACGCGCTGAAGAACATTTCCTTTACCATCAACGCAGGCGAAAATGTAGGTCTTGTGGGTAAGACCGGCTCCGGTAAGACCACCCTGGTGGATCTGATCCTGCGCACCTACAATGTGCCCGACGGCACGCTCTTTATCGACGGCAACGATGTCAACGAGATCGCCATCCGGGATCTGCGTGCCGGCTGTGCCTATGTTCCCCAGGACAATTTCCTGTTCTCCGACACCATTGAAAATAACATTGCCTTTGGCGTCCGCGACCATGGCATGGCAGCCATTACTCAGGCAGCCCGCCTTGCGGATGTCCACAGCAATATCAAAGAGTTCCAGCAGGGCTACGGCACCGTGCTGGGCGAGCGGGGCGTTACCGTTTCCGGCGGACAGAAGCAGCGCATTTCCATTGCCCGGGCGCTGATGAAGGAAGCCCCCATTCTGATTCTGGACGACAGTGTCAGCGCTGTTGACACCAAGACAGAAACCACGATTTTGGAAAACCTGCGCACTACCCGCGCCGGTAAAACCACCATTCTCATTGCCCACCGGATCTCCACCATTGAAAGAATGGACAAGATCCTCTTTATTGACGACGGCTGTCTTGCCGCCGTGGGCACGCATGAGGAGCTGTACGAAACCAATGCAGACTACCGCAAGATGGTAGACCTGCAGCGGCTGGAAGAGGAAGGAGGCGAGCATAATGCGTGAGTATCTGCCTCTTGTCATTGCAGGCGCCATCATCGGAGCCTTTGCGCTGGTGTTCTCTCTGGCAGCGTTGGCACTGAAAAAGGTCAAAGATGACGATTCCGACCGCCACATGGCCGACGGCGAGATCATAAAGCGGCTGCTGGGCTATGCCAAGCCTTATTGGAAGAGCTTTATTCTGGTGTTTATTGTCATGCTCTTCTCCATCGTCTTTGAGCTGGTATCCCCGCTGATCATCAGCGATATTCAGGCTGCCATCAAGCAGGATTTTGAGCTTAGCTACCTATTCAAAATGGTGGCAATTTATGCCGCAATTCTGGTGGTTTCCCTCGTCTGCACCTACCTGCAGGCTATGATTCTGCAGAAAACCGGACAGAAGATCCTTTCTCAGATCCGGCTGGATGTGTTCACCCACATCGAAAAGCTGAGCCATGAGCAGCTGAACAACCAGCCCGTAGGCAAGCTGGTGACCCGCGTTACCAATGACCCCAATGCCATTTCCTTTATGTTTACCAACATCATCGTCACATTGGCGAAGAACTCCATGGTGGTCATCGGTGTGCTGGGTGCCATGCTTCTGCTCAACTATGCGCTGACCATTATGCTGCTGTGCTTTGTCCCCTTTGTGATACTCTTTACGGTGATCTTCCGTAAATTCTCCCGCCGGGTTCACCGGCAGGTCAGCAATGCCACAACGGACATTAACACCTATCTGTCCGAAAACCTCTCCGGCATTAAGATCACCCAGATCTTCAACCAAGAAGAGCAAAAGCTGCAGGATTTTGTGGTGCGCAGCAACAAGCTGAAAAAAGCCAAATATAACCGGATGTTCGTCTTCGGCATTTTCCGGCCTATGGTCTATATGCTCTTCGTATCGTCCCAGATGTTCCTATTCTACATCGGCGCCCGGGGCTATATTGAAGACACCGCATTTTTGGGTCAGATCATCACCAGTGAAACCGTGGTTGCATTCTATCTGTATATCTCCCGGTTCTTTAACCCCATCCAAACCCTTGCCGAGCAGTTTGACATGCTGCAGCGATCCTTCGCCTCTGCGGAAAAGATCTTCACCATTTTGGATATGGTGCCCGAGATCGTGGACGACGAGGATGCCATTGACCTTTCCGAGATCCGGGGCGATATTGAGTTTAAGGATGTTTGGTTTGCCTACAAACCCGACGAATGGGTGCTCAAAGGTGTCTCCTTCCATGTCTACCCCAAGCAGACCGTGGCCTTTGTGGGTTCTACCGGCTCCGGTAAGACCACCATTCTATCCCTGATCTGCCGCAATTATGATATCCAAAAGGGACAGATCCTCATCGACGGTATCGACATCAAGAAGATCAAAATTTCCTCTCTGCGCCGCCACTTCGGACAGATGCTGCAGGATGTTTTCCTCTTCTCCGGCGACATCCGCAGTAACATCGTGCTGCGCTCTGAGGATATGGACGACGAAGCTGTGATGCAGGCTGCCCGGTATGTCAATGCCGACTCCTTCATCAACAAATTGGAAAAAGGTCTTGACGAGCCGGTTCGCGAGCGGGGCAACAATTTCTCCGCCGGTCAGCGGCAGCTATTAAGCTTTGCCCGCACCATTATCCACAAGCCCAGCGTCATGATTCTCGACGAGGCAACCGCCAATATCGATACAGAAACGGAGCTTCTCATTCAGGATTCTCTGGAAAAGATGAAAAACATCGGCACTATGCTGATCGTTGCCCACCGTCTTTCCACCATCCAGCACTCCGACAATATCATCCTGCTGTCCCACGGTGAGATCATCGAGCAGGGCAATCATCAGGAGCTTCTGCACCAAAAGGGCCGCTACTACCAGCTTTATACCCTGCAATTCAATAAACAACAGCTGCTGGACAGCTAAAAATAACCCGGCTTCATTACGAAGCCGGGTTGATTTTCTTTTTTAGCCCTTCTTGTCCAGCAGACCGCCGGTAACATCGGGTGCGTAACCATAAACTATGTAGTAATTGTTGGTCGTAAAATCGCTGTGCTTAAAGGTAACTTCCTTGTGGACCAGCTTGTCGCTTGCCACCTTGCTGCTTTCCTGCTTTGCCCAGCCCTTTACCTCAAACACTGCATCCAGCGCCTTCTGGCAGGCTTCCAGAGAATCGGTATTTTCGGTCTTGACCAGTGCAGCAACAAACAGCTGCAGCTCGCCGCCCTCATCGTTGAGCTTGCCGAAGGCGGTTTTTAACTCTACGATCTCAACCTTATTTTTCTCCAGCTGGCTTTTCAGCTGATTTTCCAGCTCCTTCACAGCCGCATCCGCCACACTTCCGGCAACCTCGCCCAAAGTAGCGCAGCCGATCAGAGAGAACATCAGCACTGCAGCAAGGATCATACAAATAACTTTGCGCATGTAAATCGCTCCTTTCTTTGATGGATTCATTTTCTCACAAACCCTACCATTTGTCAATCCGATGGAATTTCTCTTGCATATCGCTCTGCCCTTTGGTACAATAAAGATACGAAACGGAGGTAGATAGAAATGGCAAAGCTCTATTTCAAATACGGTGCTATGGGCTCCAGCAAAACCGCCCAGGCGCTGATCACCAAGTATAACTACGAAGAAAATGATTTGAAGGTCTGGCTCATCAAGCCCAGTGCCGACACCCGGGACGGTGTCACGATCCTGCGCAGCCGGATTGGACTGGAAGCCCCGGTGGAAGTCATTGCCCCCGAAACCGACATTTATAACACCTTTATCGCCACCCGAAAAGGAAACTGCGATGTGATCATCGTGGACGAGTGTCAGTTCCTGACCTCCCGTCAGATCGACGAGCTTCGTGCCATCGTCAACAACCACGATATCCCCGTCATGTGCTTCGGTCTGCGCACGGATTTCCAGACCAAGCTGTTCCCCGGCAGCCTGCGGCTGATGGAGATCGCCGATACCATTCAGGAGATCAAAACCATCTGCGACTGCGGCGCAAAAGCCACCGTCAATGCCCGTATCGATGCCGACGGATATATCATTACCGAAGGCGCTCAGGTGGTCTTGGGCGGTAACGACAGCTATATCGCCATGTGCCACCGGTGCTATGTTTTGGGCATCCGCGACAAGCGCCGTATCAAGCTTCACAACCAAACCTGAAAAGGAGAAAATATTATGGAACTGAAAGACATTCTCGCCAAGTGCGACCACACACTGCTTTCCCAAACTGCAACCTGGGAAGAGATCAAAGCCATCTGTGATGACGGTATGAAGTATGAAACCGCCTCTGTTTGCATTCCTGCCTCTTTTGTAAAGCAGGCAAAGGAATATGTGGGCGAAAAGCTGGCTATTTGCACCGTCATCGGCTTCCCCAACGGCTATGCCACCACCGCAAGTAAGTGCTTCATGGAAAGTGATGCTGTGGATAATGGCGCAGACGAGGTGGATATGGTCATCAACATCGGCTGGGCAAAGGAGGGTAAGTGGGATGCTCTCACTGCCGAAATTGCCGCCATTAAGAAAGCCTGTAAGGGTAAGCTCTTAAAGGTCATTATTGAGACCTGCCTCTTGACTGACGACGAAAAAATCGCCCTTTGCAAGTGCGTTTCTGACTCCGGCGCTGACTATATCAAAACCTCCACCGGTTTTTCCAAGGCAGGCGCTACCTTTGAAGATGTTGCGCTGTTTGCCAAGCATGTTGCCCCCCATGTGAAGATCAAAGCCGCCGGCGGCATTTCTTCCCTGGAAGATGCTGAAAAGTTTATCCAGCTGGGCGCGTCTCGTCTGGGCACCTCCCGCATCGTCAAGATTGCCAAGGGTCTTGCAAACGACGGCACATATTAAGGAGGAACGATTATGCTTAATACCCCCACTCCCCATATCGCCGCCAAGCCCGGTGATTTCGGCAAAACGGTTTTGATGCCCGGCGATCCCCTGCGCTCCAAGTTCATCGCCGAGAACTTTTTGGAAAATCCCGTTCTTGTGAACAATGTCCGTGGTGTCCACGGCTATACCGGCTATTATAAAGGTGTCAAGGTGTCCGTTATGGCATCCGGCATGGGCATGCCTGCCATCGGCATCTATTCTCACGAGCTGTTTAACGGCTATAATGTGGAAAATATCATCCGCGTCGGTTCTGCCGGCTCTATTCAGGATCATATCAATCTTTATGACATCGTGCTGGCGCAGGGCGCTTGCACCGACTCTAATTTCGCCCACCAATTCCACCTGCCCGGCACTTTCGCCCCCATTGCGTCCTATGAGCTGCTGAGCGAAGCGGTCAAGGCATGCGAAAACTACGGCGCAACCTACCATGTGGGCAATGTGAATTCTTCCGACGTATTCTACGGTGACCACGAGCTGGTCCCCGAGGGCTTGGACAGCGTTTACGGTCTTAAGAAGATGGGTGTTATGGCACTGGAGATGGAAGCCGCCGCCCTTTACATGAATGCTGCCCGTTACGGCAAGCGTGGTCTTTGCATCTGCACCATTAGTGATCACGTCCTCAAGGGTGTGGAGACCACTTCCGAGGAGCGCCAGAATTCCTTCACTCAGATGATGAAGATCGCCCTGGATGTTGCCGTCGCTATGGAGAACAAGTAAGAATAACGCTGTCATCCCGAGCGACCAACGGGAGTCGAGGAATCTACGCATTTACAGCCTGCTGTGCAGGTATTCGGTGTGAAGATCCCTCCACGCGCTTCGCTTGGTCGGGATGACCAATTCCGAGGTGAACACTATGAAACGCATCTTTTTGATCGTTCTGGATTCTTTTGGCATCGGCGCAATGCCCGACTCCGAAAGCTTTGGCGACACCGGTGTCAATACCCTTGCCGCCTGCGCCACATCTGAAAAATTGCACATTCCCAATATGATCACCGCAGGTCTGGGCAGCATCGACGGTGTCACCAGTTTGCCCAAAGCAGCCTCCCCCACCGGCGCAATCGCCCGGCTGACGGAAGCCTCCATGGGTAAGGACACCACCATCGGTCACTGGGAGATCGCTGGACTTGTTTCCCCCGACCCCCTGCCCACCTACCCTGAGGGTTTCCCTGAGGAGGTGCTTGCTCCCTTCCGGGAAGCCACCGGCAGAGGTGTCTTAGCCAATGCTCCCTGGTCCGGAACTGCGGTCATCGAGGAGTTTGGCGAGCAGCATATGAAAACCGGTGATCTGATCGTCTATACCTCTGCTGACTCCGTGTTCCAGATCGCTGCCCATGAGGATATCGTACCGCCCGAGCAGCTTTACGACTACTGCCGTATCGCCCGGAGAATTCTGCAGGGCAAGCACGGCGTAGGTCGGGTCATCGCCCGCCCCTTTGTGGGCGCACCCGGCAGCTTTAAGCGCACGGCAAACCGCCACGATTTTTCCCTGGAGCCCCCAGTGGACACCCTTTTGGACGCATTGGAAAAAGCCGGCTTGGCTTCCATCGGTGTCGGTAAGATCTACGACATTTTCGCCGGTCGCGGCACCACGGAGCATGTCTATAACAAATCGAATGCCGACGGCATGGCGCATGCTCTGCATTACGCAGACACCGACTTTACCGGTCTGTGCTTTGTGAATCTGGTGGATTTCGACATGAATTTCGGTCACCGCCGGGATATCGACGGCTACGCAAATGCCCTTTCCGAATTCGACGCATGGCTGCCTTCCCTTATGGAAAAGCTGGGGGATGAAGATATGGTCATGATCACTGCCGACCACGGCTGCGACCCTTCCTATCTTGCCACCACCGACCACACCCGGGAATATGTCCCCCTGCTGATTTTGGGCAAGCAGGTCAAGCCCGTGAATCTCGGTACAAGGAAAAGCTTTGCCGACATTGCCGCCACCGTGGCAGATCTGCTGGGCATCTCTCTTGACACCCCCGGTGAAAGCTTTGCCAAGGAGGTAGTAAAATGACTCCCGAAAAACTTTGCCAGCTGGCGATTGAAGCCATGGGTCATGCCTATGTGCCCTACTCCGGCTATAAAGTCGGCGCAGCGCTTTTGTGCGCAGACGGCACGGTGTATCAGGGCTGCAACATCGAAAATGCCGCCTATTCGCCCACCAACTGTGCTGAGCGCACCGCCTTTTTCAAGGCTGTGTACGACGGTCACCGCTCTTTCACCGCCATCGCCGTCTGCGGCGGCAAGGACGGTGTTTTGACCGGCGCGTTCCCCCCTTGCGGTGTGTGCCGACAGGTAATGCGGGAATTCTGTGATGACGATTTCACCGTCTACCTCGTAGGTGTAAATGGAAGCTACGAAACACTGACCCTTTCCCAGCTTTTACCCCACAGCTTCAGTGCAAAAGAGCATATGGTATAAAATTTCCGCCGGAAACCCTTTCGTTTCCGGCGGTTTTTTAACGAATTGATAAAAATATCGGAAATGTGTTGATTTTTTAAGCAAAATATGCGACAATAGCCGTGGTATATTCTCATACCGTAATTACCAAATATTTTGGAGGAAAGAAAAATGAAGAAGATTCTGGCAATGCTCCTGGCAGTTGTCATGGTTGCTTCTCTGTTTGCCGCTTGTCAGCCCGCTGAGCCCGCTGGCACCGAAGGCACCAAGGGCACCACTGCTGCTACTGAGGGCGAAAAGGAAACCACCGGTTCCACCGAAGGCGGCGACACCACCATCACCAACCCCGATGACATCGCCGACGAAATGACCTCTGCTGATGGCAAGTATCAGGTTGCTTTCATCACCGACGTGGGCCAGCTGAAGGACAAGTCCTTCAACCAGGGCACCTATGACGGCGTTAAGCTGTACGCTGCCAACAACGGCAAGTCCTACAAGTACTATCAGCCCGCCAATGGCGACGCTGCAACCGACGACGACCGTATCAACGCCATGAAGCTGGCTTGCGACAACGGTGCTGAGGTTGTTGTTGCTGCAGGTTTCATGCAGGAAGCTGCTCTGAAGGCTGCTGCTGAAGCTTACCCCAATGTTAACTTCGTCTTCATCGACGGCTACCCCATCGGCTTCGACAATGTTGCCGGTATCGCATTCATGGAGCAGCAGTCCGGCTACCTGGCTGGCTACGCTGCTGTTATGGAAGGCTACACCAAGCTGGGCTTCACCGGTGGTGGCGGCGGCACTAACCCCGCTTGCCAGCGCTTCGGCTACGGCTTCGCACAGGGCGCTGAGGCTGCCGCTGCAGTTAAGGGTGTTAAGGTTGAGCTGAACTACTCCTGGGCTTACGGCTCCTCCTTCTCCGCATCTCCCGAGCTGCAGACCATGGCTACCGGCTGGTATCAGAACGGTACTGAGGTCATCTTCGCTTGTGGTGGCTCCATGTTCTCCTCCGTCGTCGCTGCTGCCGGCGCTGAGGATGGCAAGGTCGTTGGCGTTGACGTTGACCAGTCCTTCGACGGCGAGGGCACTGTTATCACTTCCGCTATGAAGGGCCTGGCTGACGCTACCGTTTGGGCGATCACCAAGCACTACGAGGGCAAGTTCGCTGAAATCGGCGGCAAGTCCACCTCTCTGGGCGCTGCTGACAATGCTGTCGGTCTGCCCGTTGCTACCTGGAGCCTGGAGAACTGGTCCGTTGCTGACTACGAGGCTCTGTTTGCTGACATCGTTGCCGGTAAGGTCACCATCTCCGACGAGCTGGTTGAGTATCCTGCTTCCACCGACAATGTCACTGTTACTCCCGTTAAGTAAGTAACAACTCATAATTAAGAGGAAGGCTTCGGCCTTCCTCTTTTTTTTGCGGGCACTGCCCGCATAAACAATCATTTATCTTTCTATTCTCTTCCTTTTTTCTTGCTTTTCTTCATTTTTACTATTATAATGAATTTATTGGGAAATCCTTTAAAATGAGGAAAGGAGGAGCAGATCAATATGCAGTCAGAATACATTATTGAAATGCTCAATATCAGAAAAGAATTCCCCGGCATTGTAGCAAACGACGATATCACATTGCAGCTGCGCAAGGGCGAGATCCATGCCTTGCTGGGCGAAAACGGCGCAGGCAAATCCACACTGATGAGTGTGCTTTTCGGTCTTTACCAGCCGGAAGCCGGTGTCATCAAGAAAAACGGTGAGATCGTAAAGATCAACAATCCTAACGATGCCACCGCCCTGAACATCGGCATGGTGCACCAGCACTTCAAGCTGGTGGATGTGTTCACGGTGCTCGATAACATCATTTTGGGCGCAGAGGACGTGAAGCTGGGCTTCCTGCAGCGCAAGTCCGCCCGGGAAAAGGTTCAGGCGCTTTCCGAAAAGTACAAGCTTTTCGTAGACCTGGATGCCAAAATCGAGGACATCAGTGTGGGCATGCAGCAACGAACCGAGATTTTGAAAATGCTCTACCGTGACAATGAGATTTTGATTTTCGACGAACCCACCGCCGTTCTGACCCCTCAGGAGATCGACGAACTGATGGAGATCATGCGCGGGTTTGCAAGAGAAGGCAAGTCCATCCTCTTCATTACCCACAAGCTCAATGAGATCATGGCGGTAGCTGACCGCTGTACCGTTCTGCGCAAGGGCAAGTATGTGGGCACTGTGGACATTAAGGACACCAACAAGCAGGAGCTTTCCAATATGATGGTCGGTCGTCCCGTGCAGCTGCAGGTACAGAAGGACGACGCAGTACCTGCGGACACCATTTTGTCCGTCCGTGGGCTTACCGTTCCTTCCAAAACCAGCAAGAAAGACGCTGTTAAAAATGTCAGCTTTGATGTCCGCGCAGGTGAGATCGTCTGCATTGCCGGTATCGACGGCAACGGACAGACGGAGCTTGTTTACGGCATCACCGGTCTTGAAAAAGCCAGCAGCGGTGCAATCACCCTGTGCGGCAAGGACATTTCCAAATCCAATATTCACGACCGCAGCGCCGCAGGCTTAAGCCATATCCCTGAGGATCGCCATAAGCACGGTCTTGTGTTGGACGATACCTTGGAAAATAATATCGTGCTGCAGAGCTTCAATGATAAGCGCTTCCAGCAGTTTGGCTTTATTAAGAAGGCCGCTGTCCGTGAGTACGCAGAGAAAATCATTGAGCAGTACGACGTCCGTAGCGGACAAGGCGCTGTTACCACTGCCCGCAGCATGTCCGGCGGCAACCAGCAGAAGGCCATCATCGGTCGTGAGCTTGACCGGGAGAATCCGCTGCTCATCGCCGTGCAGCCCACCCGCGGCCTGGATGTAGGCGCTATTGAGTATATCCATAGCCAGCTGGTCTCCCAGCGGGATGCCGGAAAGGCAGTTTTGCTGGTAAGCCTTGAACTGGATGAGGTTATGAACCTTTCCGACCGGATCTTGGTCATGTATGAAGGCGAGATCGTCGGCGAACTGGATCCCAAGACAACCACGCTGCAGGAGCTGGGCCTTTACATGGCCGGCGCCAAGCGTCAGGAAGGAGGAGCGCTCGCATGAGAAGACTTTACGAAAAAGAAGGCACCCAAAAGCTGCTGGCTTCCCTGCTTTCCATCATCATCGGTCTTGCTGTCGGTGCCATTGTTGTGGTAATCGTCGGTCTGACAAAGGATACCATCGGTGTCAAGGGCATGTGGGACGGCGTCAAGCTGATTTTCGCCGGCATTCTCTCCACCGGTCGCGATTCTGCAGGACAGCTGACCTGGGGCTATAACCCCCAGTCTCTTGGCAATATGCTCTTCCGGGCAACGCCTCTGATCATGACGGGTCTCAGTGTTTCCGTGGCATTCAAAACCGGTCTTTTCAACATCGGTGCTCCCGGTCAGTACCTGATGGGCACTATGGCGACCTTGATGATCGCACTGAGCATTCCCGCCGGAACGCTGCCGGTTTGGCTCATTTGGGTCATCGCTTTCCTGGGCGGCATGCTGGCAGGCGCACTTTGGGGTGCGATTCCCGGCATGCTGAAGGCTTTCCTCAATATCAACGAAGTGCTGGCCTGCATTATGACCAACTGGCTGGCAGCCAACATCGTCACCTGGGCATTTGACGAGAGTAACTTCAAAAACATCGTCGAAGGCACCAAAACCGGTTATGTTTACAAAACCACCTACGGTCTTACCATAGTAGACGGTGCTTGGACCTATGTGGACGGTGCCGGTGTTGCCACTCCCAAAATGGGGCTGGACCTGCTGTTCCCCGGCTCTCAGGTTAATGGCGGCATTCTGATTGCTATTGTACTTGCCATTGCCGTGTATGTTCTTTTGAACAAAACCACTCTGGGCTACCAGCTGAAAGCCTGCGGTGCTAACCGCCATGCAGCCCGTTATGCCGGTATCAACGACAAGCGCAACATCGTGCTTTCCATGGCAATTTCCGGCGCATTGGCCGCAGCCGGTGCAAGCCTTTACTGGCTCAGCGGCAATACGGAATTCTTCTGGAGCACCTATCAGTCCCTGCCTGCTACCGGCTTTAACGGCATTCCCGTAGCCCTGCTGGCAGTTAACAATCCCATCGGTGTTATCTTCACCGGCATCTTCATGGCTATGCTGAATATCGTCGGTCAGAACCTGACGGGCTTCACCGCCTACAACGAGTATATTACCGACGTCATCATCGCCGTGATCGTTTACCTCAGCGCCTTCTCTTTGGTGATCCGTATGTGGCTCACCGGCAGAAAGAAAAAGGCAGCAACCGCACCCGCACCCACCCCCACTGAAACCACCGAGGAAGGAGGAAAGGCACAATGACATTTATCATTCAGCAGACCCTTCTGTATGCCGTTCCTCTGATGATCGTAGCGCTGGCAGGCGTGTTTGCCGAGCGCAGCGGTATCATCAATCTGGCATTGGAAGGCATTATGATCTTCGGCGCATTTATCGGTGTGCTTTTTGTCCGGTTAATGCAGAACTACGATGTCTTTACCGAAGCTTTTAAGGCAAAGGATTGGCTGACCCTGCAGGGCTTGGAGCTGATGGCAATGGCAGTAGCCGCCATTTTGGGCGCTATTTTCTCCCTGCTTCTCAGCTTTGCCTCCATCAATTTGAAGGCTGACCAAACCATTGGCGGTACGGCTCTGAACCTGATGGCACCGGCACTGGTTCTGTTCCTTGTCCGAATCCTTGCCAACCAGAACACCCTGCAGATGCAAACCGGCGGCGCAGCCTCCTGGTTTATGATCAAGAAGTCCACCTTTGGTGTGGATAAGAGCGTGGATTGGGGCTTCTTCGGGGAGACATTCCTGAATAAGGTCTACCTCGCCACCTATATCTGCATCATCATTTTCGTGGTACTGTCCATTCTTCTGTATAAGACCCGCTTTGGTCTGCGGCTGCGCGCCTGTGGCGAGAATCCCCAGGCAGCCGACAGCTTGGGCATCAATGTCTATCGCATGCGCTATGCCGGTACCACCATTTCCGGCGCGCTGGCAGGCATGGGTGGCTTCGTGTACTCCTTGACCACCGCCAACTGCACCGCCAACGGTGATGTGGCAGGCTTTGGTTTCCTTGCCCTGGCAGTTATGATCTTCGGCAACTGGAAGCCGCTGAACATCGCGCTGGCATCCCTTCTGTTTGGTCTGTTTAAATGTATCGCCGCAGCCTACTCCACCATTGATATCAATGGCGACGGTGTTTTCTGGCTGGCGGAAATCGGCATCAGCTCCCACCTGTACCGGATGCTGCCGTATATCGTAACACTGGTAGTTCTGGCGTTCACCTCCAAGAAATCCCGTGCTCCTAAGGCCGAGGGTATCCCCTACGATAAGGGCAGCCGCTAAGTATTATAAAAAACAGCTCCGTTTAACGGAGCTGTTTTTTGTTGCCCGCAGCGCCAAATTGCGGTTTTTCGGGCAGATAATCAACCGTTTTGTCATCCCGAGCGACCGAACGGGAGTCGAGGGATCTACGCATTATCGTCCCTGCTAAGCAGATAATCGGCGCGAAGATCCCTCCACGCGGCTTCGCCTTGGTCGGGATGACAACATGGTAGACTCCGAATTTGTACAGCAGGAACGACACCGTGCCGAGTGAACGGGTAGCGACACTTGCCGCACCGTGCACGAATTGTCCGCGGGGACTCCCCGCAAAACTGAAATTTGACATATTTTCCGCGTCCATTTATTTCGCCACTGCATATACTGGCAAGGGGGATTCTATGAACATCATCCTTTTGCTGCAGTATGTTCTTTCCATCGCGGTGGTGGCGATTGTCACCTTTTTGCTTGCCCGGCTCAAAAAAACATTGCGCAGCAGCCTGAAAAAACCGCCGTCACAACCGTGACGGCGGTCAATTTTATCCTTTGTGCTGCCGGCGATACTGGGTGGGTGTGACCCCTGCGGCATTTTTGAAAAATGCGGTAAAATTCGACGGTGTGCTGTAGCCCACACCCTCGGAGATCTCCCGAATGGACTTGCCGCTGTGCTGCAGCAAGTCGCAGGCAACCTCCAGCCGGATCTCCAGCACCTTCTCCTGATACCCCTTGCCGTACAACTTTTTGAGGATTCTGTCCAGCTGCCTGCGGGACACACCAAGGCGCTGCGCCAGCACTTCCTCTCCTGCCGGCAGATAATAATTGTCGTTAAAAAACATATCGATGAGAATGCTGCGATTTTTGTCCAGATCCGCCGGACTGCTCCGCTCTGCCGCTTTTTGGGGCTCCATCACCCGCACCAGCTGCAGCATCAGCACAGTCAGCTGTGCTTGGATATAAGCATCGGAAAACGGACCTCTCGCGTCCGATTCCGCCTGCAACTTTTCTACCGTTTCCAGCATGCCCTTGGCGCTGCCAAGCCACACCGGTCTGCTCCTGGTCTGTTCCTGCAGCCACCGCCCGATCTTTCCGGGCTTAGGCAGAATCTCAAAGCTGACGCAGACCCGGCGGAAACGGTCTTCATTTCGCTTCGGTGTGTGATTCACACCCGGGGCAATCAGACAAAACTGATCCTTTTCCGGTGCATACAGCGCGCCACCTGCCCGAATGGTGCAGCCGCTTTCCAGGAGAATATGCAGCTCATAAAAGGAATGCTTGTGGATATAAAATGCCCGATCGCTGGTTTCCTCCGACATCTCCGCCATCGGCGCATCGTAAAACACCCGAATGCCCAGCTGTTCCAGCTCAAAAATCTGCGTATCTCCCATTGATTTCACCGTCCTTTTCCTTAATTATAATCCACTCATGTCACATTTGCAATAGTTTCTTGCTTTCTCAAGCCCTTTGTGGTATAGTATCCGTACCATAAAGGAGCGATGGATATGCAGCAAAAACCGGATATTTTTGACCGAATTTTCTCAATTAAGCTTCTGCATTTTGCCCAGCCGCTGTACCAAAAATATAAAGAGCAGCTTTTGTACCTGTTCTTCGGCGCACTGACAACGGCTGTCAGCATCGGCAGCTTTGCCCTTTTTACAAAGGTGATTCCCTGCGACGAGCTGATCGCCAATGTGATCTCCTGGTTTTTGGCGGTGCTTTTTGCCTATCTTACCAACCGCACATGGGTCTTTCAGAGCACAGAGCAAAGCTTTTGGGGGCAAATGCTGACCTTTTACCTCGGCAGGGTCACCACCCTGCTGATTGAAGAAGCCCTGCTTCTGTTTTTTGTAAAGTGGCTGCTTTGGGACGGAATGCTGGTCAAAATCGCCGCCCAAATCGTAGTCTTAGTCCTCAATTATGTCATCAGCAAGCTGTTCATTTTTAAAAAATAGAAGAAACCTGACCCTGGCATTTTGCCCCGGTCAGGTTTTTCAGACCCAAATGTTACAAAAAAATCAGGAATTATTTAGATTTTGTTCAATCTTTTCCCTTACGATGAACTCGATTCATTACGAAAGGGTGATATCATGAAACCTTTAAAATTATTCGCAACGCTGCTGGCATCAGCGCTCCTGCTCACCGCCTGCGCCCAACCCCAAACACCTACGCAGCCGCAGTCGCAAGCCCCCACCGCGCCCCCTTACACAAATGCTACACAAATCATTTTGAATGACGACGGTATTACCGTCGACGGCGCTGCTGTCAGCACAGACCCTGCCGCGTCTGTCTATACTGCCAACGACATTGTCTACTACGAATCCGGAAAGGATTTCACCTACGGTGAAGGCAGCGAAGCGGATGCCCATACTGCGCAGGAAGCCGCCGCGCATACCGTTGTGCACATCACAAAGCCCGGTGTTTACAGCATTAGCGGAAAGCTGTCCTTAGGGCAGATTGCCGTAGACTTGGGCGATGATGCGGAGGACGACCCCAATGCCGTTGTGACCTTGGTTTTAAGCGGCATGGATATCACCTGCCAGGTTGCCCCCGGTGTGATTTTCTACAATGTCTATGAGTGCGCAGATGCAGAGCAAGCATCCAAAGATGTGGATACCTCCGCTGCCGGTGCGAATGTGATCATTGCCGACGGCACTGTCAATACCGTGCACGGTGCTTATGTCGCACGGATCTACAAGCCGGACTCCGTTGTTTTAAACGAAGAGAAAACGGAAGTGGAAGATGCCAAAAAGCTGCATAAATATGACGGTGCTTTCTACTCTAAACAAACAATGAATCTTTTCGGCGGCGCAGAAAATACCGGTGTGTTGAATATCCACGCTGAAAACGAAGGACTGGATACGGAACTGCACCTGACCATCAACGGCGGCAATATTCATATTGAATCCGGCAATGACGGAATCAATACCAACGAAGATGGCATTTCCGTCACCACGATTAACGGCGGCAGCCTGTCCATTAAGGTCACAGGCGAAACCGGCGAGGGTGACGGTATCGACTCTAACGGCTGGCTGGTGATCAACGGCGGCACGGTTACTGCCGCAGCCTGCTCCAACAGCGCCGATGCCGGCATCGATTCCGACATGGGCATCCATATCAACGGCGGCACCGTCATCGCAACCGGTCATATGCTGGATCAGATCGCCTCCGCCGGGCAGAATTATGCGGTCTTTACCTTTGCCCAAAAGCAGACCGGCAGTGAAACGGTTACGATGAAGGATGCTGCCGGCAATGTGATTTTGGAAACAGCGCCCAGCAACGGCTATTCCATTTTGATTTATAGCAGCCCTCTGCTGAAATCCGGAACCTATACCCTTTTCAGCGACGGCACGCAGCTCTCCGGCAGCGCCGGTGGTATGATGGGCGGACACGGAATGCGTCCGGACGGAATGGGTCGCCCCGATGACATGCAGCCTCCTGCGGAAGGTCTGCAACCCCCAGAGGGTAATGTCCCTCCCGAAGATTTCACCCGCCCAGAAGGTGATGTCCCTCCCGAAGACTTCACCCACCCGGAAGGCGAACCCCGTCCGGAAGACTTCACCCATCCGGAGGGCGAAACCCGCCCGGAAAAGCCGGAGGGCAACAGACCCGGCGATCCCGGCATGGGCAGCCAGGAGCAGACAACGGACTTTACCATCCGCGACGGCGGGAATATGTTCCAGGTCGTCTCGCAGTAACACAGAATCAAAAAAATACCCCATAACGCCAAGCAGACGGCCCCCCCCCGCGGGGGGGGGGGGGGGTATTTGGGCGTCA
>JAZQHM010000020.1:0-3706 GCA_045540575.1 Faecousia sp.
AAGGGAGGTGGCTCTGCCGCAAGGCAGAGAGGGGGGGATACTACGCCCATAGGGCGATATGCCGCCATAGCCGGCATAATATCCCCCAGTCATGCTTTCGCATGACAGGCCCCTTTAGGCAAGGGGGCCTTTCGTGCAATAAACGAGCATTTATAGCAGCGTCATGAGCCAGTCGGTTAAGAATACGGCGGAGCAGGCGGCGATGGCAACGGTGGTCAAACTTTTGTCCTTCAGGGCAAAGGCAATGGCGACCAGGAAGCCAATGGCAGCTGCCACCACATTTCCCGCGGCAAACAGCACGGCGGGGAAGGTCATGGCGGTGAGCACCGCGTAGGGGATATAGTACAAAAACGACCGCAAAAACCGGTTGGTGATTTTTCTTTGCACCAGCGCAAAGGGCACGGCACGAATGAGATAAGTCGAGCCTGCCATCAAAAGAAGATAGATCCAGTATTCCATCATGCATCCTCCTTTACGGGGTGCAGCGCAGCGACAGCGGCGGCAGCCGCAATGGCGCAGAGGCTGACGGAAATGCCGCTGGGAATCGCTTTTAAACCCGGCAGCCATGTGAAAAGACAACTAAGGGCTGCGGCAAAAACGACGACCAACAGCACCGGTTTTTCTTTCTTCGCTACCGGTGTGACGATGGCGACAAACATGCCGTAAAGGGCGATGCAAAGGGCATTCATCAAGCGCTGGGGAAGAATGTTGCCCACCAGCGCACCGGTGAGGGTGCCCAGCGTCCAACCAATATAGGGAGCGATGGCAAGTCCCGCCATAAAGGGCTTGGTGACGGTCTTTTCGGCGGCAGCTACAGCGAAAATCTCATCGGTGATGAAAAAGCCAAAGAGCCAGCGCGCTGCTTTGCCGAAAGCGCTGTCCACCTTTTGGGACAGGGAAACGGACATCATGGAATAGCGGACATTGATGGTCAGCTGGGAGACCAGCATGGCGATGTATTGCCCCGGATGCACCATGGTGTTGATACCGGCAAACTGTCCGGCGGAGGTGACGGTGAGAGTGGAGATCAGCACCGCCTGCCACCAGGAAAATCCATAGGAAACGGCAAGAATACCAAAGGAGATAGACACGGAAAAATAGCCCAAGCCGATGGGGATACCCGCATGGAAGCCCCGACGGAAGGCATGATCAGATTTCATGGGGTTTCGCCTCGATTCAATCGTTGTAAAACAGCAGGGAGAACCATGTGACCACATTTTCGCCGTACTGGAAGGAAAGCCCAAGGTCTTCCAAAAGCCCCAGCACATTGATGCCGTGGCTTTCCACGCAGGGGTGCATATGCTCCGGATGGACGCAGGGCTTGCCGTCCAAATAGGCGCAGCGGTCGCAAATGGCGCAGGCTTCGGTGGAGAGTATGTAGGGGTCAATGCCCTGCCGGCGCATAAGATCGCGTACCTGATTGGTCACTTCCTCGTGGGGAGGGCGGGTAGCGAGGGTTTCGGTGATATCGGAAATGTCCTGCACTTCGGTGATGGTGGAAATCATGAGGCAGTTTACATAACTTCTGCATTTGCCCTCGCATTCTGCCACGCTGCCCACGCCGGGGGGGCATGCCCAGCTTTGTCCGTACATGGGGCATTCGTGCTGGCAGATCCAACGTACCCGGTCGGTAAATTCCAAATCATCGGGGGTGATGAATTGGTAGGTATAGAGGGGAAGCTCCGCAAGAGCGGCTTCCAAGGTTTCTTTATTCAGCATTACAGTTCCTCCAAGATGCGCTTGCAGCCGGTGAGAATGTCTGCCCAGGTTTGCTCGAAATTGCCGTAGTACCAGGGGTCGGCGACATCCCGGGGCAGCAGGGGCTTGCATTTTGCGGCTTTGTCGCCGAAAAGGCGGCGCAGATACCGGGCGTTGGATGCGTCCATGTAGTAAATATGGTCGAAATGGGCAAGGTCTGCCTCTGTAATGCGGCGGGCGCGGCGGTGGTCATAGGGCACGCCGTGGGCTTCCAGCTGGGCGCGTGCCGGGGGATAGATGGGGTTTCCCTGCTCCTCGTTGCTGACAGCAACGGAGGCGATTTCAAATTCGTGAGCGCGCCCGACTTGACTGACGAGATGTTTCATGACGAATTCCGCCATGGGACTGCGGCAGATATTGCCGTGGCAGACAAAAAGCACTTTGATCATAGTATTTCCTCGCTTTCGTGACAGTATTGTACCACGGAATTGGTTGGATTGCAACAATCCCTCTGTCGCGGTTTCACCGCGCCACCTCCCTTTACACAAGGGAGGCTTTTCACGGTCAGTAAGCGTTATGCTATTAACGTGGAAGCTGAAAAAACGGCTTTTGAGCAGCGGAACAAACACCTTATTTCTATGCCATTGATGTGTAATAATTAAGCAAACAGTTCAAACAGAGGAATACCGATTAGATACGAAAACTAACCGATAAGGCCTAAAGTCACATTTTCTCAATACGAACTGCTATAATTAGAATCGCAAATTTCTGATGCGGAGGAAATGGACTATGAAAGCCATAAAAGCGATTAACCTAACAAAGAAATACAAAGATTTAACTGCAGTCGATAACTTGAATCTACAAATCGAACAAGGAGAATTATTCTCTTTACTTGGTGTCAATGGTGCGGGAAAAACGACGACAATAAAAATGCTTTCTTGTCTTACAAAACCTACAAGCGGAGATGCGTTTGTCGGCGGCAGCAGCATCGTGGACAAAGAAGCAAATGTTAAAAGTATGATCGGGGTTTCACCACAAGAAACTGCGGTTGCACCAAATCTATCCGTCAAGGAGAATTTGGAACTCATATGCGGTATTCACAATTTTTCAAAGGAGAAAAGCAAAGCGAAAGTCCAAGAACTTTCAGACCAATTTGGCTTGGAAAATGTTCTCAACAAAAAGGCAGGCAAACTTTCTGGTGGTTGGCAACGAAGGGTTAGTATTGCCATGGCTCTCATAAGCGAACCTCAAATACTGTTTCTTGATGAACCTACACTAGGTCTTGATGTGATTGCTCGAAGCGAACTATGGGATACTATTCGTTCTTTGAAAGGGAAAATAACAATAATACTTACAACACACTATATGGAAGAAGCCGAAGCACTCTCTGACCGCATTGGTATCATGAAAAATGGCAGGTTGTTGGCACTAGGAACAGTCTGGGAACTTATGGACATGACCTCTGCTGATAAATTTGAAAATGCTTTTATTTCGATAGTACGGGAGGCAACATTATGAGAATGCTAACTTTTGGAAAAAGATGTGCGAAAGAAACTTTGCGAGACCCGTTGAATCTGTTTTTTGGATTAGGTTTTCCGATTGTGTTACTGTTATTACTGAGCGCAATACAAGCCAATGTTTCTGTGAGTTTGTTTGAAATAAAAAGTCTAACACCTGGTATTACGGTATTTGGTCTTTCGTTTATGACCCTTTTTTCTGCTACTTTGGTAGCCAGGGACAGAGAAAGTGCTTTATTGCAAAGACTGTACACCTCTCCGTTAAAAGCCTCTGATTTTATTGTCGGATATATGCTGCCTATTATTCCGATAGCAATAGCACAATGTGCAATCTGCTATCTTGTGGCGATTATTCTTGGCTTATCCGTTACGGTGAATATCTTACATGCAATTCTGATGATTATTCCATTTGTGATTTTTCAAGTTGCACTTGGTTTATTATGTGGAAGCGTTTTGAATGTAAAGCAAGTAGGTGGTGTTTGTGGTGCGTT
>JAZQHM010000021.1:0-8715 GCA_045540575.1 Faecousia sp.
AAAGAAGATATGATCGCATTTCTGCAAAGCAACAGTGCCTATTCCATAAAGCCTGCTCTCCGGGATACGCAGGCAAAGGTACATATTGTTTTCGGCAGCAAGGAACAATTCTCAATTCGCACATCCGGAAAGCTTCTAAATCGTATGATCCCGGATAGCACATTGGAAGTCCTCCCCGGATACCACCATGGCGATTTAAGTCTGAATCACCCGGAACAATACGCGCAGAGGCTTTTGAAGCTGATTGGATAAAAAAGCGGATGTACTTTTAAAGAAGTACATCCGTTTCCTTTATGTCGTTATTTCAGCTTCACCGCAGTGCCGTAGGCAATGACCTCGGCGGCACCCTGCATCACTGCAGAAGATCCCCAGCGAGAGATAAGGAGGATGAATATGAGTGTTTTAACATTAAAAGATGTCAGCTACTCTTACGACAAGCGTAAGATGGTTATTAAGAATATGAATCTGAATTTTGAGGAAGGCACTTTATATGCCATCGTCGGTGAATCGGGCGCTGGCAAGACTACCTTGCTTTCTATGCTCTCCGGTCTTACCAAGCCCACCATGGGTGAGATTATTTACAACGGAAAGAACATCGCCAAGCTGAATCCTTATACCTACCGAAGCAAGTATGTGGGTGTTATTTTCCAAAGCTACAATCTACTGCCTCACCTTAATGCCGTAGAAAACGTTATTTTATCTATGGACGTTAGCCGAAAGAAGATACCAAATAAGCGACAGAAGGCGCAGGAGCTGCTCCGCAGTGTAGGTCTTGGTGAAGAATTGTGGGACAGAAGGATATTAAAACTGTCGGGCGGTGAACAGTAGCGAGTTGCCATTGCAAGAACCTTGGCTTTTGATTCGGATGTGATTCTTGCCGATGAGCCCACCGGCAACCTGGACGGAAAAACGCAGAATGCCATTATGGATATCTTTATGAAGCTTGCACGAGAGCAGAATAAGTGCATTATCATCGTTACCCATTCGCCGGAGGTCGCTCAGCTGGTGGATGTGAAATACGAGCTATCCAAAAATTCATAGTACATTCATTGTATCAAGATAAAGACACAGTGCTATCTCTGTGACAAATGAAGGAACAAAAGGTAAAAGAGGTTTCGCACATTTTTTAGTGCGAAACCTCTTTTGTTAGCTTTCTTCCGGGAAGGCATACCGTGCCTTGTAACGGGCGAACTGCTCCGCAAAAGCGGCGGACTCGTGCAACTCACCAGCCTTCAAGGCGTTCAGATATTCATGCGCTTCCAGCTTACCCTCTGCAACCTGCAGCATTTCCACAGCCACATTGGAGCAATGGTCTGCAGTACGCTCACAGGCGGTCAGCAGGTCCTCCAGTACAAAGCCGTATTCCACGGTGCAAAGACCATCTCTCAAGCGGCGGACATGACGAGACTTGACCTCACGCACCAGTGCGTCCACGACCTGCTCCTGAGGCTCGATCTTAACAGCCTCTCCTCGGTTAAAGCTGTCGTATGCCGCAACGGTACGGTCTACGATATCCAGCACCGCCTGTTCCAAAACCGCCAGCTCTGCATTGGCTTGCTTGGAGAATTCAATTTTCTTTTCCTCCATCTCCAGAGCTGTCTTGGCAACAGATGTTGCGTGATCAGCCATACGCTCGATGTCAGCAACAGTATAAAGCAGAGTGTTGAGAATGCGGTTGTCATGAACGGAAAGATTCATGCCGGACAGCTTCACCAAATAGGTATTCAACGCATCCTCATAACGGTCAGTTTTATCTTCCAGCTCGATAACCTGCTCCATAATGCCAGACTCAAACTTCCTGGTCAGCCCCATTGCCAAATGCATAGCCTTGGCAGCATCCGCAGCCATCTCGCTGGCGATCTCATGTGCACGCTGCACAGCAACGGCGGGAGTAGCCAGCAGGCGTTCGTCCAGAAGTTCTGTCTTCTCCGGTTCTTTGACTTCGGGAACGATGGCATAGGCCAGTTTTACCAGCAGTCCGTTCATGGGGAGAAGCACTGCCGTTGCCACCAGATTGAATCCGGTGTGAATCACAGAAATATTCCATTCCGCAACAGAATCGCTTAAAAATCTCCAGTCAATAAACAGACCAAGACCATAGAAGATCACCACAAACATCAGCACACCCACAACATTAAACAGCAGGTGGACCATGGCGGTTCTGCGGGCATTGCGGTTTGCGCCGATAGCGCCCATCATAGCCGTTACACACGTGCCGATGTTCTGACCCAGGATAATGGGGATTGCGGCACCATAGGTCACCGCGCCGGTGACGCACAGACCCTGCAAAATACCCACGGATGCAGAGGAGGACTGAATGATAGCGGTCAAAACAGCGCCGAACAGAATGCCAATGATCGGATTGGTGAAGGAGATCATCAAGTCAGCAAACCAGGCTTCACTCTTGAGAAAGGACATAGAGCTTGACATCAGATCCATGCCGGTCATTAAAGCCATGAAGCCCAGCATAATTGTGCCGATGCCTTTTCTTTTCTCAGACTTGCCCATATAGAGAATAATGCCGACAATGCCGATCAGCGGTGCCAAAGTGGAAGGCTTGAAGAGCTTGATCAGAAAACTGTCACCCTCCAGACCGGACAGTGACAGGATCCAGGCGGTAACTGTGGTACCTACATTGGAGCCCATGATAACGCCAACCGCCTGTTTCAGAGTCATAATACCGGAGTTTACGAAACCGACCACCATAACCGTAGTTGCGGATGAAGACTGGATCACTGCGGTAACAGCCGCACCCAACAGAAAACCCTTCCAGACCTTGCCGCTCATTTTGGAAAGAATGGTTTGCAGCTTACCGCCTGCCTGCCGTTCCAGAGCCTTGCCCATAATGTCCATACCGAACAGGAACAGCGCAAGACCGCCCAGCAGGGAAACGATTTTGAAAATGTAAGTTGTCACGAAAACACTCCTTTGAGTTAGTATGCTCATTTCGACAGCTTACATTATAAATTTTTCCGTTTGTAAAAACCATAGAAGGTTTGCAAAACTTAAGTAAAATCTATGTAAAGTGAAAGACCGCACCCTTACGGATGCGGTCAATATAATCAAAATTGAATCGTTATAATTGTGCCTTTACCGGGAGTGCTTTCCAAACTGATTTCTGCATTATGATAGGCAGCTGCGTGTTTGACGATGGAAAGTCCCAAACCGGTACCGCCGGAAGCTTTGGAGTGGCTTTTATCCACCCGGTAGAACCGCTCGAAGATCCGGTCTTTATGTTCAGCAGAAATACCGATACCGGTATCGCTGACAACCAGACGGTTGTTATCTGCAAGGATCGTAACGCTGCCGCCGGGAACATTGTATTTGATGGCGTTGTCGCAGAGATTGTAAAGGATCTCCTGGAGCATTCTGCGTACCCCCATAACGGTAAAGCCTGCGCCGGAAACGGAAATAGAAATCTGTTTCTCAGCAGCGACGGGTGTCAGAATTTCTTTTACATCTTCCGATAAAACCAGCATATCCACTTGCTCGGTGGGAAGTTCTACACCCTCGTCCAGCTGGGAAAGGCGGATGATATCTTCGATCAGGTTCACCAAGCGGGAGGCTTCCTTGCGGATGTGCCCCACAAAACGAGAGGTATCCTCCGGTTTCACCATGCCGCTTTCCAGCAGTTCGGCGCTGCCGATGATGCCCTGCAGGGGTGTTTTCAACTCGTGGGACACATTGGCGGAGAATTCCCGGCGCATCTGCTCTGCGTTTTGGGATTCCGTTACATCCACTGCCAGAATGACCGCTCCAAGGAGCTTTCCCTCAGATTGGATGCTGCTCATGTCAAAGCGGTAGGCTCTGCCATCCAGCTGTTGTACTGTGCTTCCGTGTCCATGATCCAGAGCATCGTTGAGTGCCTGCCGCAGAGCATTGCTCCGGTTTACCTGGAAGAAGCTGTTGCCCACACAGGATTCTTCTGCTCCGAAGATTATCATAGCTGCAGTGTTGATGGAGCGAATATTGGTCTCTTTATCCAGCACCACCAACCCCTCCTGCATATGAGAAGTGATCTGAATAAACTCGTCGGTCTTGCGCTGCAATTTCCGCATCTGAGCATTGATTTGCAAGTGTTGCTGGTTGATCCGGCGCAGCAAGGGGGAGAGTTCTTCGTAAGTATCGTTGGACAGAGGATGCTCCAGATCCAGCTTGTTCATTGGTTCTACAATATTCTTTGCCATTCTGCGGGCAAGAATCAGAGAAAGTCCGATGGCTAGTACAGCAATAAGAACGATCGGCCACAACAAATCCATCATCAACGCCCAGGCGGATGCCTGATTGGCGGAAATACGCAGCACCGTTCCGTCTGTTAAACGCAGTGCTTCGTAATAGGTCTGCTCGGTGAGTGTAGAAGAATTGCGCACGGCGCTGCCGGAGCCTTTGGTAAAGGCCTCCCGGATCTCTTCACGGTCGGCATGGTTTTCCATAGTACTCTCATCTACCCGGCTATCGAACAGCACCGTTCCGTCAGCATCGATCCAGGTCACACGGAAGCGATCCGCTTCCACATTTTCCAGAAACGCATTACCAAACTGCTCCGTGCCGGTAACAGCCATACTCAGTTCGTCCTTGAGTTGCTCTATCTGCACACCGGTGAAATGATTGTACAAAACACCCATTACGATTCCCAGGGAGCAAAGCAGAACAACTACCGCAACAAAGACGGTAGAATGAAAAATTTTACTTGTCATATTTTTTCTCCAAGCGGTAACCGACATTTCTTACCGTTTCAATTAAACTGCTGTAGCTGCCCAGCTTTTGCCGCAGGGTGCGGATGTGCATATCCACTGTTCGGGTTTCTCCGACATACTCCATGTTCCAAACGCGGAAGAGCAGCTGCTCTCTTGTAAAGGCAACTCCCGGCTGAGACAGGAACAGATGCAGCAGCTCATATTCTTTATAGGTCAGGATCACCCGTTCTCCGTCTATGGTGACCGTATGCTCATGAGGATTCAGTATCAGGCCGTCCAGCTTCAGCAGGTTATTGGTTGCTGGTTGCTTACACCGGCGCAGCACAGCTTTCACCCGGCTGACCATTTCCATGACACCAAAGGGTTTGACGAGATAATCGTCCGCACCAAGATCCAAACTCTGAATCTTATCGTATTCCGTGCCCTTGGCGGTGGCCATGATCACGGGAATGTCCTGAAATTCCTCCGATGCCTTCATCATTTTTAGCAAAGTGACACCGTCCTTGCCGGGAAGCATTACATCCAGCACAATGAGTTCCCGCTTCTCGGATTGCAGTGCATTCCAAAAAATGTTACCGTCTTCAAAGCCTTTGGCTTCCAATCCGGTAGAAGTGAGGGCGTATACTTCAATATCGCGGATGCTGGAATCATCCTCTACACACCAAATCATTCGGGCACCTCCTTGCGTTTTTAACAATTTTATATGCTTTCGTAGTAAAATTCAAGTTTTTCTGGGAATTTTACATACATTTTACATCTTACTGGCAGTCCTTGTGGACACCGGTGACAGAAAATTCCACCCATTCTGCAATGTTGGTGCAGTGATCGCCGATCCGCTCAAAGTATTTGGCGATCATCAGCAGATCGAGCGCATACTCACCCTGAGAAGGTTCGGCGGTGATAATATCAATGATTCCGTTTTTGACCTGAGTGAAATAATCGTCCACCACATCGTCATGAGCCATGACCTTTCTTGCGAGGCTCAGATCCTGCTTCACATATGCATCTACAGCTTCCGTGACCATAACTTGAGCGGCTTTCGCCATTTCCCGAATCTTGGGGTACTTCTCGTCGGGATGGGCATTCATATAGGGAACGATCTCCACGATGTCCTCCGCCTGGTCACCGATCCGTTCCATATCCGTGATCATCTTCATGGCAGCGCTGATCTGCCGCAGATCCCGGGCAACCGGGTGCTGCCGCAGAAGCAGCTTCATGCAGATAGTCTCAATGGTGCGCTCACTTTCATCAATCTGCGCACCAATGGTATTTACCTTTTGCACCAGTTCCTCATCCCAACCGGTAAGTGCTTGGGATGCCAGCGCAATAATTTCCTCGCAGGATGCGCCCATTACAGTCAGCTCCCGCTTCAGTTCATTCAGCTGTTCTTGAAATAGATCTCTCATATTAACCAAACCTTCCTGTAATGTAATCTTCCGTGCGCTGATCCTTCGGCTGGGAGAACATAGCCTCTGTATTTCCGTACTCAACCAAGTCGCCTATCAGGAAGAATGCCGTCCGGTCGGAGATGCGGACAGCCTGCTGCATATTGTGGGTGACGATGACGATGGTGTAGTCCTTTTTCAGTTCCATGGCCAGATCCTCAATGCGAGAAGTGGATATAGGATCTAGAGCAGAGGTAGGTTCGTCCATCAGCAGCACTTTGGGTTCGACAGCCAAGGCCCGTGCGATACACAGGCGCTGCTGCTGACCACCGGACATTCCCAATGCATTCTTTTTCAGCCGGTCTTTGACTTCATCCCAGATGGCGGCACTCCGGAGCGCTTTTTCCACGATCTCATCAAGCTGTGCTTTATTGGTGATGCCGTGAGTACTGGGACCATAGGCGATATTATCGTATATACTCATGGGGAAGGGATTGGGTTTTTGGAACACCATGCCCACTTCTTTTCGCAGGTTATTGACATCCGTATCAAAGATATTCTGACCGTTGTACATAACCTCGCCGGTGATTTTTACGGTGGGGATCAGATCATTCATCCGGTTCAGTGTTTTCAGAAATGTGGACTTGCCGCAGCCGGAAGGTCCGATGAGAGCGGTGATGCTATGCTCCGGGATCTCAATATTGATATTTTTCAGCGCCTGAAAGTTTCCATACCACAGGCACAAATCTTTTGTCGATATGATACTCATACTTTATTTTTCCTCTCGAAATACTTGCCGATCAGCGTTGCGCTCAAATTGATCAGCAGGGTCAGAATCATCAAAATAGCGGCGATAGCGAAAGCTACCTCAAAATTTCCGTCTTCTGTAGCGTAGACATAAAGCGCCACCGTCAGTGTGGCACCGGAGGAGAATAACCCCTCAAAGAAACCATTCAATGAATGGGCAAATCCTGCGGTGAACAGCAGCGCCGCAGATTCGCCCACGATTCTGCCAACAGACAGAATGCAGCCGGTGATCACGCCCTCCACGCAGTTGGGAAGCACTACCGTGCGGATTACTCTCCACTTGCCTGCGCCGAGACCGAATGCACCCTCACGATAAGATTGGGGAACGGTTTTCAGACTTTCCTGGGTGGTGCGCATGATGATTGGCAGATTCATAATCACCAATGTCAATGCGCCTGCCAGCAGGCTCTTGTCCAGGTCCAAAAATTGACAGAAGAATAGCGACCCAAATAAACCATATATGATGGACGGAATACCGGACAGGGTCTCCGCCGCATATTCGATCATACCCACCAGACGCTTGTTGGTGGCATATTCGGTCAGATAGATGGCCGCGCCCACACCCAGCGGTAGCACAAATAGCAGCGTGGTCAGAATAATGTAGAGGGTGTTGAGAATATCCGGCAGGATACCAACTGTCCCACGAAGATAGCTGGGTTTGCTGGACAGCAGTTCCCAGGAGATATTAGGTAGGCCCTTGATCAGTACATAGCCGAGCAAGAACAGGGTCAGTGCAGCAGTGATTCCAGCAGCCATCCACATGAGAAAGCGCATGGCCCAGATATAAACATTTCTTTTCTTCATAGCAGAGCTCCAATAATGACAAGCAGAATCACAAGACTTCCTGCTGCCAGCAGATAATAAGGTTTTCCCCGAAGGGTCCATTGGAACAAATTTCTCTTTCTAACAGTTCTCATTTCTTTTCTCCCTTCAGCAAGAAGTTCAGAGTTGCGTTAATCAGCATAATAAATAGGAACAGCACCAATGCGATGGAGAACAGCGCTTCCCGGTATAGTCCGTCCGCATAACCCATGCCACTGGAAACGGCAGTAGTCAGAAAGCGAACGCTCTCAAAAAGGCTGGGCATATTGGCCACATTGCCGGATACCATCATCACCGCCATCGCTTCCCCGATCGCTCTGCCCACACCCAGCACCACAGCTGTCGCGATACCGCTCTTGGCAGCGGGGACGGATACCCGAAACCAGGTTTCCTCCGGTGTTGCGCCTAAAGCAAGTGAGGCATCCTCATATTCCTTGGGAACTGCATCCAATGCAGTAATGGAAACCTTGATGATAGAGGGCAGAATCATAATTGCGAGCACGATTATGGCAGCCAATAGGCTGGCACCGTCTGGCAGGTGGAAGATCTCCCGGATGCCGGGTATCAGCACCATCATACCAACCAAACCATAGACAACGGATGGAATACCTGCCAGCAGACTTACCGCAGTGGACATCCATTCTTTGACCCGCTTGGATGCTTTCTTGGACAGATACACCGCTGTAAAGAAGCCAATAGGGACACCAATCACCAGGCTACCGGCTGTGCCGTAAATGCTGGAAAGGATAAAGGGCAGAATACCGTATTGGGGATTGGATGCCGCCGGGTCCCAGACTTTGCCGAATAAGAAATCCCATAAACCGATCTCCAGAATGGCCGGAATGCCGGAGATCACCAGATACACCGTGATCAGCAGCACGCAGGCAACGGTCACAAGACCCAGAATCAGGAAAATGCCGTGTATGGCACGCTCAAATGCTTTGTTGCTTTTCATAAATTCACCTAATGATGCACAGTAAGCGGCGATTTTCACCGCCGCGTTA
>JAZQHM010000022.1:0-14113 GCA_045540575.1 Faecousia sp.
GGGCAGCTTGCGCTGCCGAATGGACAATTGAAAATGGACAATGGACAATTATGGTGTCCGCTTTGCGGACTTATTTCAATCATTTGCGTATGCAAATACCTCTAATTGACAATTGTCAATTATCAACTGTCAATTTGCTCATCAGAGCGGCAAACTGAAATTGGACGAAAAGTCACTGTTTGCGAAAAATTTATAAATTGGGGGCAGACAAGCGAGAGAAAGTGTGCTATACTATAAGATGGTATACGATTTGCGAAGGAGGCGATCCTTTTGAAATATTGGCGCGGATATATCGCAGCGGCGCTGTTTGTTGCGCTGACGGTGACTTTGATGCTCTTTTCCAAAGCCAACAGCGTGCTGGTGGACATGGTCTATCCTTATGTCACCCGTCTGATCCAGACCTCTCTTTCCGGTTGGGTCAGCGGTGTGGATTTCTGCCTGTGGCAGGTGCTGGTGGTGCTGCTGGGTGCGATTTTGCTGGCATCCATCGTGCTGATGATCATTTTCCGCTGGAATGTGGTGCAGTGGCTGGGTTGGGTGCTGGCAGGTGCCAGCTTCCTGTTCCTGCTGCACACCGGCATGTACGGTCTGAATCAGTACGCAGGCGACTTAAGCGACGATGTGCGGCTGAATGTGCTGATCGACGAGGAGACCGGAAACCGGCTGTATCTGGACTCGGAAATGGTGGAGACAACCCGGTATTTCCGGGATGTTGCCAACGAGCTTGCAACGAAAGTCCCCCGCAACGCGGACGGCACGCCGAACTATCCTGCATTTAAGGAAATGGCAGAAATGGCTGCCGAGGGCTTTGATGCCTTGGTTTATGACAAGTCCTTTTCCGTTTTTGCCGGCGCCAAGGATCCGGTTAAGGAGCTTGGCTGGGCGGATATGTACACCGCTATGGGGATCACCGGTGTCCACATGCCCCTGACCGGCGAGGCTGCAGTCAATCCCCAGATCCCCGTTGTCAGCATGCCCTTTACCATGTGCCATGAAATGTCCCACCGGATGTGCGTTGCCAACGAGCGGGATGCCAATATGGGCGCGTTTTTGGCTTGCGATGCCCACAGCGATCCCATTTTCCGTTACTCCGGCTACTTTATGGCGTTCAACTATTGCTACAATGCGCTGTTGGCAAGAAACACCAGCACCACCGATGCTGCTGCTACGGAGATTTATGGCGGCATGAACGATCAGCTGCGGCTGGATGTGACCGCCTATCGGGAATTCTTTGCCGAGCATCAGGACGGTGCGGCGACGGATTTTGCCAACGCCGCCAACGATGCCTACCTCAAAACCAGCGGCGATGAAGCCGGCATTGCCTCCTACGGCGAGGTGTCTGATCTGCTGGTCAGCTGGTATGTGCAGGAGATTTATCTGCCTGCTCACAAGGAAGAGGATATTACCTTTGATCCCGAAAACAAGGATCATATCAATTTGATCACACCGGATGTGGATGTTACCCCCACCGAGCCTCCGACAGAGGTGGAAGAGTGATGGAAACCATGAAAAAAACCCTCATGGAGGGTCTGCCGGAGCTGGGGCTTTCGCTGGACGAAGCGGTTACCCACAAGCTCTGCGCCTTTGGCGCTGCGGTGGTCAAGCAGAATGAAGTGATGAACCTGACCGCCATTACCGAGTCCGCAGCGGTTGCCAAGCTGCATCTTTTGGACAGTCTGACACTGCTTGCTATGGTAGACCCCAAGGGCAAAAGCATCATCGATGTGGGCTGCGGCGCGGGATTTCCCGGTGTGCCGGTGGCAATCGCCTGCCCCGATGCCCGGGTCACATTGCTTGACAGCCTTGGAAAACGGATGAACTGGCTGGAGCAGGTGCTGCCTCAGCTGGGCGTTCGCGCCCGGTGCATCACCGCCAGAGCAGAAGAAGCTGCGGCGGAGCACAGAGAAACGTTTGATTTTGCCACCAGCCGGGCGGTTGCAAGGCTGAACATCCTGCTGGAGCTGACAGCTCCCTATGTCCGCGTAGGCGGCGCGGTGCTGGCGCTGAAGGGCGCTGCTGCCCGGGAAGAGCTGGCGGAGGCGAAAAATGCCGTAAAAAAGCTGGGTCTTAAGGTGGAAGAAATCCGGGATTTCACCATCGACGGCGCAAACCACAGCGTGATTCTGCTGCGAAAGGTTGCTCCCACTCCTGCTCAGTACCCCAGACGGTACGCAAAAATCAAGCAAGCCCCATTATAAAAAAGAAAACCACCCCAACGGGGTGGTTTTTTGTTATTCTTCTTCGTCTTCGTATTCGTCCCGGCGGAAGCCGTCCTTATCGAACACTTTCATGATTTTTATATTGATGGCAAGGCAGGCGATGCCAACCACCACCAGCTCTGCTACCAGACACCATACGGCAGACCAAACCATGGTCATAGGCGCCATACGGCGAAATGCGTTACAGATCAGCGCCATGATGATGGTCAACACCAAGCCCAGACCCGACCACACAAAACCAACAAGACGGTGGGTATACTGCCATGCGTCCAAGCTTGCCATGCTCCACCAAAAGCGGTAGCCCAGGCTGTAATTGGCTTCCTTGGGAGGCGAGATCAGATACAGCATGCCAAAACCCAGCAGCGCCAGCGGTCCTGCCATAACGCAAAGCCGCAGCGCAGTTTCCACCCAGCCGACCAGCGTATTCATTTCCGGAAGGAACGCTGCAAGGTCAAAATCCTCAAACAGCGCGCCGATAGCACTGAAATCCATGGTAACTCCTTATTTCTCCTCGAGGAACTGATTGATTTCCCGGACAAAGCTGCCTACATCCTGGAAACGGCGGTAGACAGAGGCAAACCGTATGTAAGCGACTTCGTCGATGGACTTGATGCGCTCCATAACCATTTCGCCGATCTTGTCGGTGGTGACTTCCCGCACCAAGTTGTTCTGCAGGGTCTGCTCGATCTCGGTGGCAATGCGCTCCAGATCGGAGATTTCCACCTTCCGCTTGTCGAATGCACGGACCATGGCGGTGAGGATCTTGTTACGGTCAAAGCTCTGGCGGGTGCCGTCCCGCTTGACCACGATGATGGGCAGACTCTCCACGATCTCGTAAGTAGTAAAACGGCGCTGGCAGGCGATACACTCCCGACGGCGGCGAATGGAATTGCCATCCTCGCTGTGGCGGGAATCTACGACCTTACTCTCCTGGTCGCCGCAAAACGGACATTTCATGGGAAATCGCTCCCTTCTTCCATAGTTTTTTATGATTATAGCAGAATTATGTCCACCTGTCCAGTAAATTTTTCCTTGTCAAGATTTGCCCTATGGGTTACAATAGAAACAGCTTTACAAAAGGAGTTTATCATGCAAAAACGCAATCTATACATCGCTTGGGGCGTTCTTTATATTTTCTGCACGGTGCTTTCCTTTATTCCACCCAAAGAGGGCGGCTTTTTTGCGCTGTGTATGGGGCTTTCCTTTGGCTTTTTTGTGCCGCCGGCACTGCTTTTGTACCGGGCGGTAAAACGGGGTGAGGGGGGCACGATTCGGCTGATTCGCACCCTTGCAGCAGTATCGCTTGGGGCTACGCTGGTGATGATGGTGCTGAATCTTTTGTCAGTGGGCGCGTCCGCTACGGCGGGGCAGGCAATGTACTGGCTGCTGATCGTGGTGTCGAGTCCCATGATCTGCATGCAGATACGGGGTATCAGTCTGTTTTTGTGGGCGGTGCTTTTGATCGTATCCATCCGGGAACTGAAGAAGAAATAAGAACAGGCGTGCCTTTCGGCACGCCTGCTTTTTAGTTATTCCGGCTTTCGATCACGCAGTCGATGGTGACCACCACCGCCAATGCCAACAGCTCGTCGGCAGGATCGGCAATGTCCAGCTCATAGCAGTCGCCCCAGGTCATCCACTCTTTTTCGATGGTGACGATGGGTCGTCCGTTTTTCGTGACCTCATAGGTATGCTCCAGAAAATGTCCGCTTACCTCCCAATCGGGTCCGTCCACATGGTACATTGGCTTGAAGAAGGTGAAATCCTGACAGATCTGCGCCACATCCCGTCCGCCGATGTACAAATGGTAGCGCGGAAGCCATGTGAGCAGCTCCTGCTCGATATATGCCACCTCGCGACCCTGCCGGTCATAGACGTGAAGCTTTTTGCCAAAGGTGAAAACCTCGCCTTCAACAAAATACTTTTCGGCGCCGTGCTCATCCAGCACGGAAAATTTGTCGCCCCAGGTGAAAATTTGTTCCTCGATGTAGAGTTTCATAGCTACCTCCTTGCGTCGTTACCAGCCGACGAAGAATAAGACGATACCGACAATTACGGAAAGGATACCTCCGATACGGGTCATCATGAGACCTGCGTCGCTGGGGTCGGTGCTTACATATTGCCAGGACTTAAGCAGGTGCTCCAGCTCCCAGACCGTTCTGGGGAAGAAGATCCCGAAAGCGCCAATGGCAAGCAAAAACAGACATGCAAAGATGTTAATTCCGTTGGGGGCTTTATGCACCGGAGCATAGCTCGGTGCAATACGCTCCACCAAGGCCTTGCCGGGGGCGTAGACTTCCGGATCGTAATTGTCGCTCCAGCTGATATTCGAGCCGCTGCTATAGTAGGTTGCGCCGTTGGGATAGTGAATGGTTATCTGCAGATTTCCGCCGTCCCGGTTTGCCTCGAAGGAATACTCTCTGCCGGAATAGTGGATGGTCCTGCTGTTAAAGTCTATGGTGCAGACGGTGCCGTCGGAGGAATTGTACTGCATATGCGTTCCGGAGGGGGACGGGTAGTAGGTGCAGCCGGCAAGGGCAAGCACCAAAATGAGCAACAGCAACAAGAAGAGGTATTTTGCTGAATGTTTCACGAAAATGCCCCCTTTCGTGCCGGATCAGTTGGCGCCCATGAGGATCTGCGCCAGATCGGAATCTGCGTCGAGAATAACGGTCTTTTCGGTGCCGGTAAGGCTCTGCTTCAGAGCATCCAGCGCCAGAATGAACTCATAGAAGTCCTTCTTTTCGTCGCTGTTGTAAGCCTCAGCCAGCAGGCGCATATACTCTGCTTCGCCTTCGGCTTCCAGCTTGGCAGCTTCTGCCTGGGCGTTGGAAACAATGATATTTACCTGCTTATCCACCTCATTGCGGATAACGGATGCATCGTAGTTGCCTTCTGCGGTGTACTTTTCAGCCATCTGATTCCGCTCGGAGATCATACGGGCATAAACTGCGTTCAGGTTGCTGTCAGGCAGGTCGAACTGCTTGATCTTCACATCTTCCACATGGATGCCGTAGGTTACAGCCTGGTTATCCACGGTGGTGGTGATGCCCTCGTAGATCTCGTTACGCTCGGCGCCGTCATTCATATTGATGATGTCTGCCTGCGCCAGGGTACCCATGGCGGTCTTCAGGGCGTTGTAGGTAATGGCGTTCAGGCGCTCTTCGGCTTCCAGGGTAGTGCCCAGTGCCCGGTAGAACTGCTGAGGGTCGGAAATAGACCACAAAATATAGCAGTCGACGGTCATGTTCTGCTTGTCGGAGGTCAGCACCTCAGACGGGGGGATATCGTAAAGCATGGTAGCCTTGGAGAAATACTTTACGCTGTCCACAAAGGGGATCTTGAAATGCAGACCTGCGCTGTCTTCGGTATTGACGATCTCAGAGAACCGGAAGGTACAGGCATACTGATTTTCCTGCACCACATACACAGAGCTTGCGGCGACAACGATCAGCAGCAGGGCGATCGCGCCGATAATAATTTTCTTTTTCATTCGGTTGCACCTCCTACAATGGGCTCAAGGGGCAGTACCATATCCACAGTTTCGCCGTTACCGGTGTTGATAACAACCTTCACACCGGGCAGGATCTGGGAAATGGCTTCATAATACATACGGCTGCGGGTAATCTGGGGATTGCGGGCATATTCGGCATACATAGCTTCAAACATCGCCACAGCTTCTACGCCCTCGTTGATGCGCTTCTGCTTCAGATACTGCGCGTTTTGCAGCAGTTTGTCGGCTTCTGCCTGGGCATCGGGCAGCTTGGCATTCTGGTATGCCTTGGCTTCGTTAACAACAGCCTCGGCTGTCTGCTTGGCGGTTTCAACATTTTTAAAGGCTTCGTTGACATCCTTCGTGGGAGGCTCTGCGTCCTGAATACGGACATCTACCAAAGACAAACCGACATCATATTCTGTAAGGATCTCGGTTACCAGCTCCTTGACCTGCATCTGGATGTTCTCCTTGCCGTCGGTCAGCACGCTGTCGACGCTGGAGGAGCCAACCACATTACGCACCTGACTTTGAATGAGGTTGCGCAGGATCATCTCCGGGTCATTGGAGGAATACAAAAACTGTACCGGATCGGAGATTTTGTATTCCACATAAAAGTCTACATTGACGATGTTGTAGTCGCAGGTGATCATGGTGCTTTCGCTGGTTTTCGACAAATACTTGTCATCGGGGGTGGTGATGTAGCCAAGCTCGATCTTCTGATAGACATTTACGTCTACCTTCTGCACATTCTGAATGCCGAAAGGCAGCTTGAAGTGCAGACCGGGATCGGTGATATCGGTGACTTTGCCGAAGGTGGTCACAACTGCCTGCTGCTTATCGTCTACGGTGTAGAAGCAGGTCAGTACGCCGATGAGCACCACCAGCGCCACCGCCGCGATCACGGCGATTTTGCGGATCTTTTTCAGATCCAGCGGCTTCTTCGGGGATTGCCCGAAAGAGAAGCTATAGGTTCCGTCTTGATTCATGTTACATTTCTCCTTTGCTAAGTTATTCTTTTAATTCTTTGACCATTTTTTCTGCGGCTTGCCGCAGGAGGGATGCTGCCCAGGCGGTTAACATAACCCTTAAAACCTTTTCCACCCGCGCTTTTGCACCGGGCACAGGCTCTTCATAGTTCGCCAGCGCCAGATCCAGAATCTCATCCCGTCCGGCGGAATTGTTCATCTGCCGGTGCTTTGCTGCCAGCTGCACGAAGAGGAAATAAAGGGTGCTGTCGTCGATCAGATCGTCGCTTTCGTCGGATAAGTCGCCGTTGATATACTGCAAAAGCCCGCAGATTTCCTCCAGCGGAAGGGCAGCTTTCAGCATGTTGATGTTCAAAATCCGGCAAAGCTGCCGCAGAGTATAGCGCTTGTTTACCGGGCTTGTGAGAAAGCCCCGCTTGACCCAGTTCTGAATGGTGTACGGCTCCAAACCGGTGACCGCTGCCACCTGACTCAGAGCTATGCCGCCGCCTAAGAACATGGCGCGGAAGCGTTCTTCTATGTATGCCGTTTCCTGCTCCGTTGCCGTAAGCACGGTGCCGGGTATATTCCACTGCATAGGGGAGGCCTCCTTTCTGATGTGGTGATATGATAATATCATATGGTCACGTGACTGTCAAGAGGGATTTTATGACTTTTTACAAAAATGGCAAAAAGTTCAAACTTTATTCACATATTGCAATCCCGGCGGCGATGTGTTAAACTGTGAGGGTATCTTGCAAAATTCGACAACGGGACGGAAAGAATATGAAAACAGTAACAAAGGTAAAATCCTACGACGAAGTCATGGCGCTGCCCCGCTTAAAGCATTTTAACCCTGTTCGCCCCAGCCGGTTTCTCGGCGCAGTTGTGCGGCTGATTTCTGCACCGACGCTGTGGAAGACCAAGTTTTCCTACACCACCGAGGGCATGGAAAAGGTGGGCAAAAAGCCCTGCCTGATTTTGATGAACCATTCTAGCTTTACGGATATGAAGCTGGCATTCGGCATTTTCTATCCCAAGCCTATGAGCTTTGTCACCTCTACCGACGGCTTTATCGGCATTTTAGGTCCGCTGATGCGGTGGCTGGGCTGCATTCCCACCCAGAAGTTTGTGGGCGATATTTCTCTGATCCGGGATATGGAATATGCCCTGAAAAAGAAGAAGTCCAATGTGGTCATGTACCCCGAGGCAAGCTATTCCTTCGACGGCACGGCAACACCGCTGCCCCGTCGCATGGGTGTGCTGCTGAAGAAGCTGGGGGTGCCGGTGGTGACGGTGATCACCCAGGGCGCCTTTGCCCGTGACCCTCTTTACAATATGCTGCAGCTGCGCAAAGTAAAAGTCAGCGCCCATGTAAAATGCCTTTTCACACCAGAAGAGCTGAAAGAAAAATCTGTGGCGGAAATCGACGAGGCGCTGGACGAAGCGTTTTCCTTCGATAATTTCGCATGGCAGCGGGATAACGGCATCATCATCGACAGCCCCACCCGTGCCGACGGTCTGCACCGCATCCTCTATAAGTGTCCCCATTGCGGCAAGGAAGGGGATATGGAAGGCAAGGGCATTTCCATCACCTGCCACGCCTGCGGCAAGGTTTGGGAAATGGACGAGCTGGGTCAGATGCACGCAAAGACCGGGGAAACGGAGTTTTCCCACATTCCGGATTGGTACAAATGGGAGCGTGCCGAGGTGCGCAAGGAGCTGGAAAACGGCACATATCTTTTGGATACCGATGTAAAGATCGCCATGATGGTGGACTATAAGGCGATTTATATGGTAGGCGAGGGGCATTTGACCCACGATGAAAACGGCTTTAAGCTTACCGGCTGCGACGGAAAGCTGAATTACGAGCAGGGCCCGGTGGCTTGCTACGGTCTGTACGCGGATTACCATTGGTATGAGATCGCGGATATGATCGGTTTTGGCAATCAGGATGCCCTTTACTACTGCTTCCCCGAAAAGGGTGTCAGCGTCGCCAAAGCCCGCATGGCAGTTGAGGAGCTTTACAAGCTGAAGAAAAAGCGCAGAGTAAAAGCAGAAGTATAATAAAATTCCCTTATGCCGTTTGGCATAAGGGAATTGTTTATTCCATACAGATTCCGCAGGGGGTAAAGCCCTTGGAAATGGCTTCGTCATAGCTTTCGAATCGAATCTGATTCTTTTCTGCGGGCAGACTGCTGCAGCCGGGCAAATGGAGCACCTTGGAGTTTTTGTTGCCGATGTAGTGAGTTTCCTCATTTTCGGTGGGATCAGCGGGCTTTGCCGAGCCCTTTTCCCAAGAAAAACGAATATGCTTGCCGTCGGAAACAGCGAGAACCGTGCCCATTTCGTCGGTGCGGTACACCGTGACATCCGCATCGTGAAGCCGGGACATGGGTGCTTCGTGGGGGTGACCGTAGGAATTGTCCTTGCCTACGCTGATCACAGCATAATCCGGGTCTACCTCATACAAAAACCGGTAGCCGGTGGAGGTGTCCGAGCCGTGGTGACCGACTTTCAGCACATCGGCTTTTACCGTTGCGCCGGCATCCAGCATATCGGTTTCCGCAGCCATTTCCATGTCGCCGGTGAAGAGGAATGTGTTTTCTCCGAACTGCACCGAAAGCACGATGGAGGTATTGTTGGTTTCTGCATAGGCAGTGACCGGACCGAGGACGGTGACTTGGGCTTTGCCTAAGTTAAAACTGTCGCCGGGGTTGGGAATCTTGATCTGCAAGTCCTGCTGGTCCACATAGTAAAGAAAATCGTCAAAGCATTTGGATGCGTAGGTTTTCGTCGGCGCCCAAACTGCCGCGGTGGGGTATACTGCCAGCACACCGGGAAGACCGCCTACATGATCCTCGTGGGCATGGGTGCAGACCACCAGGGAAAGGTCTTTGACGCCCTGCTTTTCAAGGTAAGATACCACCAGTGAGCTGTCTGCCACATTGCCGCCGTCGATGAGCATAAACTCTCCGCCGCATTCCAAAAGCGCACAGTCTGCCTGCCCCACATCGATAAAGTGGACGGTTAAATTTTCTCCTGCGGTGGCATCGGTATCCTCTGCCGGCACAGTTCCCATGCAGCCGGTGAGAAACAGCATCAGCGCGATCAGCGCAAGAAATCTTCTCATTTTCTACCCTCTACAGTGAGGTTTTGGTTGTTTTTCGGCTTTTTCTGCTGGCTGAGCCAGGTGTTCATTACCATGCTGTGGGGCAAAAGCTTTACAAGCCGCACCTGCATACGGACGGGGAAACCGTGAACAGAATAGTCTTTTTTGGTCTTGTAAAGGTCTTTCAGACCGGTGGCGACCACGTCCTTTGCTTCCCAAAGGTGGTTATAATATTGCACCTCGTTTTCGTCGTTGGTCTGAGTGGCGTGGTTGAAAAACTCGGTCTTGACCCAGCCGGGATTCATCGCCATCATGCGGATGCCGGATTTTTTCAGCTCCCGGTTCATGGCGCGGCTGTAGCTGAGGACAAAGGCCTTGGTTGCGCCGTAGGTGGTGATGTAGGGCACGGGCTGGAAAGCGGAAAGGCTGTCCAGCTGCAGCACATGGCTGCCGCGACCCATATAAGGAAGCACTGCGCGGGTCATCAGCACCAGCGCCTTGCAGTTTAGGTCGATCATTTTGGCATCGTCTTCGGTAGATACCTTATGATAAGCGCCGAATTTGCCGAAGCCTGCGGCATTGACCAGAAGCTTTACATCCGGCTTTTCTGCTGCCAGCAGGTCGGAAATGGCACGGAAGCTGTCAGCCTCGCAAAGATCCAGCGCGATGGGACGGATGGGAGTGGTGACCTCTTCTTTCAGGCTTTCCAAGGCAGCGGTGCGCCGGGCGATGACCCAGATCTCATCCACCTGCACATAATTTCCCAGCTGCAAAACGAATTCCCGACCCATGCCGGAGCTTGCGCCGGTGACAATGGCGATTCTCATAGATGATTCCTCCTTAATGCTTCCCTTGCAGTTTCCGCGTCCCGTTGGATCTGGGCTTTCAGATCTTCAAGGGTGGGGAATTTCTGCTCGGGACGGATAAATGCGTAGAATTCCAAAGTGATTTCTTTTCCGTAAAGATCTCCGTCAAAATCCAATATCCAGGGCTCTACGGTGATGCGGTGACCGCCGACGGTGGGGCGGTTGCCGATATTGGTGACGGCGGGGAGTTTCTTTCCCTCAAAGCAGGCAAGGCAGGCGTAAACACCGAGTTTCGGTACGATCAAAGCTTCCGGCAGGGAAAGGTTTGCTGTGGGAATGCCCAAAGTCCTGCCCAAACGGCGACCGGAGATCACCTCGCCGGTGAGAATATGGGGATGTCCTAAAAACTGTGTCGCCTGTGCCATATCGCCGCATTCCAAAAGGCTGCGGATATGGGTAGAGGAAATGCGGATGCCGCCAAGCTGCTGCTCCGGCACGATGGTGCAGGGCAGATCCTTTTCGCGGCAGAATGCTTGCAATCTTGCGGCGTCACCCGCGCCTTTGTGACCGAACCGGAAATCGTTGCCGCAGACAAAGCCCGCAGCCCCCTGGGCGAGCAAATCCTCCAAAAAGGCTTGCCAAGGGGTTGACATAACTTTTTCATTAACCGGCAGGCGGATAATTTCTGCCATGCCGAATTGCCGCAGAAGCGCGTCACGGTCAGCGCTTGTGTTGATCTGCGCCGGTGGTGTAGCGGTAAAAAATGCCTGCGGGTGGGTTTCAAAGGTGATGGCAGCGGGGGTCATATTCTGCTGCTTTGCCAGCGCGGTGCACGCGCGCAGCAGGGCTTGGTGACCTAAGTGCACACCGTCAAAAAAGCCCAAAGCGATGATTTTTTTCATTTTGTTTCTCTCATTTCACATAAGTGATCAGCAGCCAGCAAATGCCGTTCAAAATCGGCTGGTGCAGCAGGTAGATCCAAAGAGAATGCTTGCCGCACAGCTGTAAAAAGCGTAAGACAGGTGCGTCCCCGTTGACCCGGGGCAAAAGGGATTGCTTGTCCTTATAAAGAATGCGCCCCAATGCTGCGCCGGCAAGGAAAAATCCCAAATGGGGAAGCAGGGGGAAATAGTCCGCTGTGGCAAAATCTGCGGTTACAAGACCCAGGGGCATGAGCCAAAGGGTGGTGCTGTGCATGTCCATGAACACAAAGCCGATAGCCACCAGCGCCGCACCCAGACTTAAAAGGCTGATAAGATTCTGCTTTTTGAAAAGGGGCCACAGCATCATGCACGCGCCCAAACAGTGCAGCGCGCCGAAATAGATGATAATGCCCTTGTTCGCCATGTTCAGAAAGTACATTCCGGCAGTTACCGCGGTGCAGACCATGCCGCAGCCAAAGACGATAGCGCCCCGCTTGACGCTGTGACTGCCCAAGGTAACGCAAACACCGGACAGCAGCACGAAAATCACACCGCCCCACTGCTGAAACAAGAGAAAGCCTTCGGGAGGCTGCCAATCCACCAGTCGGAAAAGCACGGTAATGTCAAAGATAAAATGCACAGCGATGACACCGAGGATACAGATTCCCCGCAGCGCGTCCAGCTCCCAGATCCGCTGCTTCATCATACATTCTCCCGGGCTGCCTCTTCTTCCAGCACCCGGTAGGCAACCTTACCCACCAAAGTTTTGGGCAGCTCTGTGCGGAATTCGATGTCACGGGGCATGGCGTACTTTGCGATCTGACCGGAGCAATAGTCAAGGATCTCCTGCTTCAGCGCATCATCAGGCTCGATGCCGGGCATGGGTACGATGAAGGCTTTGATTCTCTGTCCCCGGTATTCGTCTTTGATGCCGATGACGCAGGAAAGCAGTACCTTTTCGTGACCGTCGATGATGTTTTCCAGCTGGGAGGGGTAGACATTGTAGCCAGAGGTGATGATCATTCTCTTAAGCCGCTGCCGGAAATAGATAAAGCCGTCCTCGTCCATGTGACCCAAATCGCCGGTGTGGAGCCAGATCCGACCGTCGCCGTGGTGCTTCAGGGTGTTGGCGGTTTCCTCCGGCTGATCCATATAGCCCAGCATGACGGTAGGACCGGAAATGCAGATCTCGCCTTCAATGTTGGGCTCGCATTCTTCAGTGGTGCCGGGCTTGACGATCTTATAGTAAACATCGGGGAAGGGCACACCGATAGAGCCGCTGCGGGCATAATTCTTGGGGGTCAGGCAGGAGGCGGTGACGCACTCGGTGGTGCCGTAGCCTTCCCGGATCTGCTCGGTGCAGTTGTGGGATTTTAAGAATGCGTCCACTTTCTTCTTAAGCTCGGGAGAAAGGCTGTCGCCGCCGGAGAAAATGCCCTTTAAGAAGCTGAGGTCTTCTCCCTGCAGATCTTCTGCCCGCAGCAGCGCCTCAAACAGGGTGGGCACGCCGGGGATCAGATTGGGCTTGTGCTTCTTGAGGGTGTCGGCATAGACTTTAATGCTGAACTGGGGCACTAAAATGCAGGTAGCGCCGCCGATAAGGGCGGTGTGGATGCCGATGCCCAGACCAAAGCCGTGGAACACGGGCATGATGGAAAGCATTTTCATGCCGGCTACGCTGCCAAAGCCGGAGGCGGCGATGGTCTGCAGACCCAAAGCATTAAAGTTGAGGTTAGAGAGCATAATGCCCTTGTTGATGCCGGTGGTGCCGCCGGAATACAAAATCGCGCCGCAATCGTTGTATTTGCCGGTATCGGCAGGCAGCTTGGTGTCCTTTCCTGCGGCAACCATGTCGGTCCAAAGGGTGTATTCGCCCTTGGGGGCGCGGTCGGCTTTGCCGCCCTTGGTAACGGGGTAGAGCATATTCAGAGGGAAGGGCAGCTCGTCAGCGATGCGGGCGACGAGGATCTGCACCGGCTGCTCCAGCTCGTTTTGGATGGAGGCGACTTTTGTATAAAACTGCGCCAAAGTCAATATTGCCTTGGAATGGGATACATTTAAATAGAAGGCGATCTCCTTGGCGGCAGACAGGGGATGGATCATATTGGGAATCGCGCCGATCCGGTTAAGGGCATAGAAGCAGTCCACCGCCTGGGGGGTGTTTGCCATGCAGATGGTGACCTTGTCGCCCTTGCGGATGCCCATGTTATAAAGTCCCTTCGCCGCAGCGTCGATGCGCTTCATAAAGGCGGCATAGGTGGTTTCTTTGCCCTGGAAGATGTAGGCAGTATTGCCGGGGTACTGCTTTGCGGTGTCGCGAAGCAGCTGGTACATGGTTTTGTGGGGGTAGTCGATGGTGGCGGGGGTGTCGCCGTAAAAGCTAAGCCAGGGTGCGGTTGCAGAGATTCCCATAAGTTATCTTTCCTTTCGGGTGGTCAAAATGCAGTTTGGCGGGCAGATGGAGCGCGAAGCGCGAGCCTCCCTTGTCTAAAGGGAGGTGTCCAAAATCTCTGATTTTGGACGGAGGGATTCATCGCCCGCAGGGCGATATGCCGCTATGCGGCATAAATATCCCCCAGTCAGCCTGTTCGG
>JAZQHM010000023.1:0-61792 GCA_045540575.1 Faecousia sp.
GCCCATTGAGAACTGGAAGGACTTCATCGCCAACTGGCCCAGCAAGGAAGGCGACCTGTATCTGATTCCTCCCGGAACCATGCACGGTCACGGCGGCAACCAGATGGTTCTGGAGATGGATACCAACCCCTCCATCAACGGCACAGAGTACTCCTTCTTCGAGTATGACTTTGCCCGTCCTTCCTGGGATGACGATGCCAAGACCATGACCGGCAAGCCTCTGAAGATGCACCTGGAGCATGGCAGAAACATGGAAAAGACCCGCAGAGCATCCTGGGTCAAGGATAACCTGCTGTCTACTCCCAAGGTCATCAAGTGGACACCTGAGTACTATATCGATCAGTACAAGTCCACCCCCGTTATGCCTTACCATGTAGAGCGTATCCACTTTGAGAAGGTGGGTCAGCTGTCTACCGAGGGCAAGTTCATGTACATGTGCACCCTGACCGTCGGCTCCAAGGTAACTGTTGTTTCCAAGTCTAACCCCGAGTACAAGGCAGAGTGCGACAAGTTCCAGACACTGGTGATCCCTGCATCCTTCGGTGATTTCGAGATCATCAATGAGGCAGGCGGCCGCGCAACCTGCGTGCTGCAGCGCTGGAAGAAAGGCTAATACATAATCGATACACCTTTGTGGGGGTATCCCTTAAAAAGGGATACCCCCGGGATTGCTTATTTATATTGGAGGTAATTGTATGAATATTCTTGCTATTGGCGCACATCCCGATGATATTGAAGAATCCTGCGGCGGTACTTTAGCCAAGTACGCCAAGATGGGTCACAAAGTTTTTACTGCTACTGCTACTAACGGCAATGTGGGCTCTTCCACGCTTTCTATGGAGGAAATTGCCAAAATCCGGAAGGAAGAAGCAAAGCGTGCGGCTGAGATCATCGGCGCAGAGTATATCTGCCTTGACTATGATGATGAAATGTTCTTTGAGGATCGTGAGGCTCGCTTGAAGTTCATTGACCTGGTGCGTTACTGCAAGGCGGATGTCATCCTTACCCACAGTCCTCACGACTATAACCCCGACCACGAGTTGACAGCAAAGATCGTCAATGATATTGCTGTTATGATTCCCGTGGCTAAGCTGGAGACCCCCAACAAGCCTTATGATAAGATCCCTCTGATTGCTTATTTTGAGCCTGTGAACGGTCTGGGCTTTATTCCTCAGGAATATGTGGATATCACAGAATTTATTGAGGTAAAGCGGGCTATGTGCTATGCACATCAGAGCCAGATTTCCTGGATGCAGGATAACTATAAGGATACTCTGGGCGGCAAGGATTTCTTTGACGGTGTTGAAACCAGAGCAAAGTTCTGGGGTCTGCAGTGTGGTGTTGACTATGCTGAAGGTTTCCGTCTTTCCAACGATGCGTTCCGTGTCGTTCCTTATCGTTTCCTGCCTTAACCTATGAATACGGCAATTAAGCAGCATCCCGTTTTCGGCAAAAGTCTTTTTGCCGAAAACGGGTGCGTTGAAATAATTGTTCCGCTGGAATTTGGTCTGCGGATCGGACATTTTTCCCTAATAGGGGAGAAGAATGTGTTTTTTGAGCAGCCCAATGACATGACGGATCTTTCTACCCCGGAGGGCTGGCGCGTCCGGGGCGGTCACCGGATGTGGCTGGCACCGGAGAGTGAAAAAGTATACTGTCCGGACAACGCGCCTATTGAGTATGCGCTTTTAGAAAACGGAGTGGAGATTTTCCAGCAGGAAGATCCCTGGCTTCATGTGAAAAAGAGCATGCGCATCGTCTTTCACGATGGGGCAGAGGTGGAGGTTACAAACCGGGTAGAAAATACCGGTGCGGAAGCCATCCGCTGCTCTGTGTGGGCAATTTCTGCTATGGCACCGGGCGGTGTGGAGGAGCTTTCCTTTGCGCTGCGTGATGGCGGTTATGACCATTGGCATCGGATATCCATGTGGGATTACACCAGCCTTGGTGATGACCGGGCAGAGTACCGCCGGGACGGCATCAAGCTGACGCACCGACCCATTGACCGGAAGTATAAGATTGGTGTGGGTCACCCCTACGGTCCGGTGCGCTATACCAACAATGGCATTACCTTTGTCAAGCAATTTGATATAAAACCCGAAATGGAATACCCCGACGCAAATGTGTCTTTTGAAACCTTTATGTGCAAGCATATGGTTGAAATTGAAAGCCTTTCGCCGCTGATGACCATTGCCCCCGGTGAAACCGGTGCGCACACGGAAATTTGGCGTTTGGAAAAATAAGATAGATTTAAGGAGTTTGGATATGGAGATTAGAATTGGTGCGGTGGGTCTTGCCCATCCCTTTGAAGTCGGTTACGATCAAGCCCAGCGCTTGCTGGACGAAACAGCAAAGACACTGGAGCAGCTGGGCGCTTCCTGCTTTAATTCCGGCGTGGTCATGCACGATTTAAAAACTGTCGAGCAGGCTGCAAATGCGATCAAGAGCGTGGACGTGGATATCCTGCTGATCTGCATTGCCACCTGGAGTGAGGACCATCATCTGCTGGATCTGCTTTCTTATATTGACAAGCCTGTTATCCTGCGTGCTTATCCTGCTGTGGATACGGGTTCTTTGTGCTGCGCCCACCAGATTGGCGCTGTGTTTACTGACATCGGCAAGAAGTATGAATTTGTCTACGGCGGGCCCGATGACGCTGCCTGCGTTGAGAAGGTCAAGAGCATTGCTACTGCCTATGCGCTGAAGAATACCATGAGCAAGGTCCGCGTGGGTGCCATTGGCGGTCGCGTGAAGGGCATGACTGAAATTGCTTACGATGAATTCTCCATTAAAGAGAAGCTGGGCGCAAGAGTTGTAAACCTGGACGAAAAGGAAATGACCGAAAAGGTTGCAGCCATTTCCGATGCAGAGGCAGAAAAGCTTTTGGAAGAGAAGAAGGACATGCTGAAGCCCTGCACCGTTCTTTCCACCAAGGAATCCATGCTGGAGTCCATTAAGTATTATTCTGCCATGCGGCAGCTGGCGGATGAATATGACTTAAGTGCACTGTCCGTAAAGTGCTACACCACTTATATGGGCAAGGTTTGCCTTGGCTACTCCATTCTGGCAGAGGAAGGCATTATGGCTGCCTGCGAGGGTGATGTGACCAATGCGCTGACCATGCAGATGCTCTACGAGCTCAGCGGCAAGCCGGTCAACAACACCGACCTTCTGTACCTTGACGAGAAGAAGAACACCATTCTCTTTGCCCACTGCGGCTCTTCCGGCTTCTCCATTGCCGAAGGCGAGATTCAGCTGGCACCAGTGCGTCTTGCAGAGACCGGTGTTTGCTGCAAGTTCCTGATGAAGCCCGGCAAGGTTACCCTGGTGAATATCTGCGGTCATGGTGAAAAGTTCCGCCTTTCCACTCTGGTGGGCGAAGCCATTCCCTGCGGTATGGAATTCCCCGGCAACCCCATGGTGGTTAAGTTTGAAAAGCCTGTCGAGCAGATCAATGAAGAGATCATGGCAAACGGCATCGGTCACCACTGGATGATCGGTTACGGCGATTTCAGCGCAGAGCTGAAGAATTTCTGCCGTATTCAGAACATGCTCTACTACGGTCTGTAAGGTATTACATATGAAGATTCAGTTTTATACTCCGGCAGCCGGTGTAAAAGACACCTTCGGCTGTGCCAGCTTCGGTTTTGCCGGTAACGATGATCCAAATGCAGAAACTGTTGTTTCGCTGTCCACAGAGTTAAATGGCGATTTGATCTGCGGCAGCTATGCCGATTGTCTTGCGCAGATTCCTAATAAGGATTATCAGGCAGCAATCGTCCTGCTGGGCAATGCCGGCGGCGAAAATGCATTTATTCACGCTTTGCAGCAGAAGCTTTCTGTGCCCATCGTTGGCGGCGGCGCTGCCATCCATCCCGTGACTGGCGAAGCCGGGCTCATTACGGGCAGGGGAGAAGCGGCGGTGTTCCTGATTTGTGATGACCGTTACTGCTTTGAAGCCTGCTGCGAAAACATCCATCATGATGTTCTGGGTGAGCATAGCATTTCCTTTACGAATCCCCGGCAGATGGATACCATTGATGGCATAGATGCAGCCACTTGGCTTGCAGCAAAAAAAGCAGAGCTGGGCTTAAGTGAAAACGATTTTGAGCATCTTACTTTTTCTGACCTCAACGGTATCAATGCCCACCTTTCCATGGTGGATGGCAAGATCCGTTCCGGACGGGATCTGACAGAAAAAATGCTGCTTCGCTATGTGAGCGCTGCGGATGTCTATGACAGAATGCAGGCATTTTATGATGACGAAGATGCAGTCGTTTTCGGCTGCGCAGGCTTAAAGGGTATCTTGCCCAAGCCTGTGGATGGGAAAAGCGTTGGTCTTTTCCTGTTTGGAGAAGTTTGCACCAAGAATGGTGTCAGCGAGTTTGGCAACCTTATGCTTTCCAAACTGCGAATTTTGACGAAATAATTTATATTTGGAGGAATACATATGAAACGCTCTCAGATCAACAATACAATGCGCAATGCATTGAAGCTTTTTGACGAATACAAGATCTCACTGCCCCCCTTTGTGAACTGGACCCCGTCCGAGTGGCAGGAAAAGGGTGCTGAGGCCCAGGAAATCCGGGACAATATGTTGGGCTGGGATATTACCGATTTCGGTCAGGGTGACTTTGATAAGATCGGTCTGTTCCTCATTACCATTCGCAACGGCAATCAGAAGAACCCCGAAAAGTACCCCAAGACCTACGCAGAAAAGCTGATGATTGTGCAGGAAAACCAGATCACCCCCATGCACTTCCACTGGAACAAGATGGAAGACATCATCAACTGCGGCGGCGGCAATCTGATGATCAAGCTGTATAATTCTACCGCTGACGAGCAGCTGGCAGATACCGACATCGTAGTTTCCATGGACGGCGTGCAGTACACCTTCCCCGCAGGTCATGTGGTTACTCTGCATCCCGGCGAGAGCATCACCCTGACTAAGGGCTTGTACCATCGCTTCTGGGGCGAAGAGGGCAAGGGCACTGTTCTCGTAAGAGAGGTTTCCATGTGCAACGACGATTCCAACGACAATCGTTTCTATGACAGCGTTGGTCGTTTCCCCTCCATTGAAGAGGACGAGGCACCTTTCCGCCTGCTGTGCAACGAGTACCCTACTGCCCGCCAATAATGTTTGATTACCATTTACATAGCAGCGTTTCGTGGGACACGGATACCCCGGCACAGGATCTTGTAAATGCTGCGAAAGCAGCCGGTCTTCGTGAGATCTGTTTTACAGACCATCAGGACTATCCTTGCTATCCCGATCAAGAGGGGTATCTACTGTCTATGGATCGCTATAAGGATGTCTATGGCGCACTGTCCGATCCGGAGCTTGTGATTCGCAAGGGTGTGGAGATCGGCTTGACGGATTGGAATGTTAAAGAGGTCGATTCCTTTCTTAGCAGCTATAATTTCGATTATGTTATCGGTTCTGTGCATATGGTGGATGGCGGCAATGCCTACCTTGAGGATTTTTGGAAAGGCAAGACCACGGAGCAGGCCTTTACCCGATTTCTGGAGCATACGCTTGAGTGCGTAAAGCTGCACAGCAATTTCGACGTGCTTGGGCATTTGACCTTTGTTGCCAAATCTCCCCATAATATTGAAAAAATCGGCATTTCCTATACGCAGTACAGGGAATTTGCGGACGAAATTATGAAAATCCTTGCTGATAAAGGCATTGGCATGGAGATCAACACCAGCGCCATGGATCGCATAGGGGATTTTCTGCCCTCTGTTGATTTTCTGCGTCGGTTTAAGGAGTTGGGCGGTCAGATCATAACTGTTGGTTCTGATGCCCATACTACCCAGAAGGTTGGTGCGTATATGAACGATGCCATCAGCCTTGCCAAGGAGATTTTTGGCTATGTATGTACATTTGAAAACCGAAAGCCGGTTTTCCACAAGCTTTAGTGCTTCTTAAGGAGAAGAATATGAGTAGACTTTCTGAGGTTGATGAAAACTTACAAGTTGAAACAAAGCTGAAGAAGGATAATATCCGTTTTTATGATGTTCGAAAGCCGCCTTTTATGCTGCATGGCGTACTTGCTCCGCAAAAGGAAGGAGAGCCTTTTCACAGAATGCCCCCTGAGGTTGCGGAATCTGTAAACAGGGGCGTTGCAGCTATGAACCGCTGCACTGCCGGTGGCAGAGTGCGGTTTAAGACGGATTCTTCCTATGTTGCCATCCATGTGGATATGCCCAAGGAGTTGGATCTTTTGGACAGAGGTCCGCATTTGGCATTTACCTGCACAGCCGGTATGGATCTTTATGAGTTCGTTGACGGAAAAGAACGCTATGTGATGACTTTTATTCCTCCGCTGAATATGGAAGATGGCTACGAAAGTCTGATTGAGTTCCCGGATGCAAGAGAGCGGGAGCTGACCATCAATTTGCCCCTTTACGGCGGGTTTACCCGGCTTTTGATTGGTGTTGAAGATGGTGCAAAAATCGAAAAGGGCAGGGAATATACCCACAATTTGCCGGTAGTGTATTACGGCTCTTCCGTTACACAAGGCGGTTGCGCCTCCCGCCCCGGAAATGCCTATCAGAGCATCATTTCCAGAAGGCTGGACTGCGATTATATCAACCTCGGCTTCTCCGGCTGGGCAAGAGGCGAGCAAGTTATGGCGGAATATATCAGCAAGCTGCCCATGAGCGCCTTTGTGATGGATTATGACCACAATGCCCCTACTTTGGAGCATCTTGAGCAGACCCACGAGGCTTTTTATAAGACAGTTCGCGGGGAAAATCCGCAGCTGCCTATCATTTTTGCTTCCCGTCCTCATGGCGAGAGCTTAACCGCGTATCGGTCAGCAGAGGTTGTGGAAGCGCACTTTCAAGTTATTAAGCGCACCTACGAGAAAGCACTGGCAGACGGGGATAAAAATGTGTACCTGATCGACGGACGGGAAATGGTCAAGGATGTTCCGGATAGTTGGAGCATTGACCTATCCCATCCAACGGATATTGGTTTTTATGCCATGGCGAAAGCCTTTGGCGATGTTCTTGAGCGTATTTTTGAAAAATAACATCTGACAATGATGCTGTTGGGGGAAACGTTATGAATAACATGATCAATGAAAATAAGCAGTGGATCGACGAAACTTGGGAAAAGATCGACGAGAAGCTGAAGAAAGTTGTGGCGAGAAATAAGTATATCATTGCCGGCTCTACCGATGAAAACGGCAGATATAAGGATTGCTCCACGGAAAGTGGCATTGGAAACTGGACCAACGGCTACTGGCCCGGTATCATGTGGCTGATGTATGATGCAACCGGCGATGAAACCTACCGCGAGGTTGCCGAGTATGACGAAAATGCTTTGGACATGGCACAGGAGAAGTACGACATTTTGCACCACGATGTGGGCTTTATGTGGCTGCTTTCCAGCGTTGCCAACTACAGCATTACCCGAAATCCCAAATCCAGAAGCCGGGCGCTCCATGCTGCTTGCATTCTGGCTGCCAGATACAATGCCAATGGCGGTTACATCGGTGCATGGCAGGGTCCCCGCACCAGCAACTGGGTCATCATCGACTGCATGATGAACATCCAGCTGCTGTTCTGGGCACATCAGCAGACTGGCAACATTAGTTTTAAGTCTATTGCTATGCACCATGCAGATACCTGCATCCGTGACCATGTCCGTGCTGACGGCTCTGTAAACCACTGTATCGAGTATGACGGCAACACCGGAGAGGTCCTTGGCAAGCCCTTTACGCAGGGCTTTGATATGGAATCCTCCTGGAGTCGCGGTCAAAGCTGGGCAATCTACGGTTATGCAATGAGCTTTCTGCATACCGGTGAAAAGCGGTATCTGGACACTGCCAAGAAGGTAGCCCACTACTTTATGACTTCGGTTATCGATGATGGCTTTGTTCCCAAGGCTGACTTTATGCAGCCTGACGATCAGATCGATACCTCTGCGGCTGCGATTACAGCTTGCGGTCTTCTGGAGATTGCAAAGTGCGTGCCTGAGCGGGAAAGCAAGATGTATCTGCAGGCTGCATTGAATCTCATGAAGGCAATCACCGAGAAACATTGTGATTGGACCGACGACAATGATGCGATTTTGCAGAATTGCTCCGGATGCTGGAATAAGCAGGTCCATATTCCTGCCATGTACGGTGAGTATTACTATGTAGAAGCTATGTATAAGCTGAAGGGCTTTGGCAAGATCCTGTCCGCAGGTATGTAATGAAAACCGAACAGGATTGTGATTTCAGAAAAGCGTCCTTTTGATCCCGGTGCCAGGTTTGGTGCTCTTTGTATTGCGTGCGATTTTGGAATCACGAAAAGTTGAGAGGTAATTGATTTATGAATATTACGACACCTGAAAAGGTTGGAATTTCGTCCCAAAATGTTCATAAATTCATTGAAATTCTGGAAAAGAATAACCTTGCCACCCACGATGTGATCTTAGCAAGGGGAAATGACATCTTTTTTGAACATTATTGGGCGCCCTTTCATAAGGACTTTCAGCACAGAATGTACTCGGTGAGCAAGAGCTTTGTTTCTCTTGCCATCGGGTTTCTGGAGCAGGATGGGCTCATTGATTTAGATGACAGCATAGAGAAGTATTTTCCCCGGGAGGTAGCGCTTCAAAGTGATGAGAGCGTGCGCAAGCAGACCATCCGCCACATGCTGATGATGAGCACAGCAAGACCCGGAAGAAAATGGCTCAGAGAGAAAACCGACGACCGGGTGCGCCAGTATTTTGAAGATTGTACATTGCCGGCAAGACCTTCCGGCGCGTTATTTTCGTATGATTCCACTGCAACCTTTGTGTTGGGCGCTTTGGTAGAGCGTCTGACCGGCATGGAGCTTATGGATTATCTGCGCCAAAAGCTTTTCCGTAAGATCGGTGTCAGCGATGAGGTTTATTGCCTGAAATGCCCCGGTGGGCATTCCTGGTCGGATTCGGCTGTTATGTGTACAGCTCGCGATCTTTTGTTGACTGCCCGCTTTGTTTTGAACGGCGGCAGCTGGAACGGTGAGCAGATATTGAATGCCGAGTACCTTAGAAAAGCTACCACCAAACAGATCGATAATAACTATAACGGCGTAGACAATTTTGACGCACAGGGCTACGGCTATCTTTTCTGGATGACCTACCGCAATTCGTTCTTTTTCAGCGGTATGGGCGCACAGTTTGCCGTTTGTGTGCCGGACAAGGATCTGATACTGATTTACAATGCGGATAATCAGGGCAAGGAATCCGGCAACGCGGTTATATTCAATGCATTTTTTGACCTTATTGTGGAGCCTGCTTGCGATTCTTCTTTGCCGGATAATCAAGCAGCAGAGAAGGCTCTGCATGATTATGTCGCAACGCTGAAGCTCTTGACCGAAAAAGGGGAGAAAGATTCCTCTTGGCTGGAGAAAATCAACGGCGTGACATATACAATGAACGAAAACCCCATGGGTATTTCCAGAATGAAACTTCGTTTTGATGGGGATAAGGGCTGTTTCTCCTATACCAATGAGCAGGGCGATAAAGAAATTCCTTTTGGTCTTGGCAGCAATGCATTCGGTCTGTTCCCGCAGGAGGGTTATTCCGACGATGTGGGCAACTGCTATGCACCGGGAAATTTCTATAAGTGCGCTGCATCAGCTGCATGGGTCGATGAAAACAAGCTGCGTATTTATGTGCAGATTATCGACCGCTATTTTGCCAACCTTTGCATCACGCTGTGGTTCCAAGAGGGCACAGTCTTCGTGCATATGCTTAAAAATGCGGAATTGTTCATGGAGGAATACGCTGGCTATGCCACAGGCGAGAGGAGTAACGGATAATGAGCATTAAAGCAATTTTGCTGGATTTTGACGGAACAGCGCTGCAGAAGGATCAGATTTACATTTCCCTTCGCAATATGCGTGCTATCCGGCTTGCTCTGGATAAGGGCGTACATATCATTCCTTCTACCGGCAGAAGCATGGATATGCAGCCGCCCCAGATCGATAAGGATCCCCGCGTCCGCTACTACATCACCTCCGGTGGCGCCCGTGTAGTAGACCGTGAAAGCGGTGAGATCGTCTATTCCCATGTGTTTACACCCCAGCAGAGCGCAGAGCTTTGCCGTATTTTTGAGGGGCAGGGGATCTATGCAGAGATCGCTGCCGACGGAAAACTGTTTGTAGAAAAGGAAATCGGCGAGGAGCTGTACAAGTATCCGATTCCCGGTCACCATGTGTGGTATATTGAAGAAGACCGGTTGATTGGTGTGGATCGCCCCTCTGAGTACTTCTTGGAAAACGATATTTGCATTGAGAAAGTGAATCTATACGGCATCCCTGAGGAAAAGCAGCAGCTGATCTATGATGCCATCAATGCCACAGGCTTTGCCCGTGTAACAGATCCTGTGGGCAGTAAATTTCAGTTTTTCCCTGCGACCCTTGACCGCACAAACGCAATTAATGCGCTTCTGGACCGGCTGGGCATTACCATGGACGAGGTTATGAGCATTGGTGACAATATCATCGATGCCGATGCCATCCGGGCTTCCGGAATTGGCGTTGCCATGGGAAATGCTTCTGATGATCTGAAAGCAATTGCGGACTTTGTAACGCTGCCCTTTGATCAGGACGGTGTTGCGGTAGCAATCGAAAAATTTGTTCTTGGTGAGTAATTTATAGGGAATAAAAGGTGAAAAGAGTATGAAAATCAAGTTCAATGTAGATGCAACATTTCAAGTGGGTGTTGAACAGCTTGCATCTTATCTGAATTACGAGCAAAGTGATGCAGGTATTCCTGTTTATGCCGTCTGCGGTGAGCGTATCGGCGCATCATTAAAAGACGGTGTCGGTACAATTTATTATAAAAACAAACACCATTTCTTTAGAGAATTGGGTGTTTTTATTGAAAATGCGAAGAAAAGTGACACTTTCGATGTGACCGAGGACAGCTTCTTTGAGACCATCGGTGTCATGTTCAATATGTCCAATGTTGCTCCGGCTACTGTGGAGGGCAACAAGGAGCTGCTGAATTATCTGGTCATCATGGGTTATAACATGGTGATGCTTTATACCGAGGATACTATCCGTATGGAGAAGTATCCCTGCTTCGGTTTGTTCCGTGGCGGCTATACTCCCGATGAGATCCGGGAAATCGACGACTATGCCTATAACCTCGGCATTGAGATGATCCCCTGCGTGGAGTGCTACGGTCACATGAGCGCGTACCTGAAGTGGGGTGAGGCAAGACCCATTAAGGATACCGCATCTGTTCTGCTTGCTCGCGAAGAAAAGACATTTGAATTTTTGGATGAGTGGATCAAGACCTTAAGCAGCTGCTATCGCAGTCGCCGTATCCATATCGGCATGGACGAGTCCCATGATATGGGTCGCGGTAGATTCCTGGATAAGCACGGCTATGTGCCTCGTGGAGAGATCTTCCATGAGTTCATGGCGCGGCTGGTTCAGATCACAGACAAGTATGGAATGAAGCCTATGATGTGGAGCGATATGTACTTCCGTATCAACGCAGCAGACGGTTTCCAGTACTATGCCAAGAAAACCGAGATCTCTGAAGAGACGAAAAAGGCAATCCCCGAGCAGGTCCAGCTGGTGTTCTGGCACTATGGCGAAGAGCCCGGCTGCGATGAGTACATGATCGAAAAGCATCAGGAAATGAATCGGGAGATCATGTTTGCCGGTGGCATTTGGGACTGGGCACACATGTTCCCGGAGAACAACTATGCTTATGAGGCAACATCCTATTCGCTGCGGGCCTGCCGCAAGTACGGCATTAAGGAGATGATGATGACCTCCTGGAGCAGCGGCAATCTTTACTCCAATCTGCTGAGTCTTTCCATGGGCGCAGAGCTTTGCTATGAGGCGGATGCTTCTGAGGAGCGCCGCAAGGCTCGGTTTGAAGCCTGTACAGGCGGTGACTATGACGCATTTATGCGCATGAGCAACTATCACAATAAGTTCGGCGAAGGCGAAAGCTATCCTGACTTTAACCAGCGCTTCCTCGGCAGAGGCATCTTCTTCCAGGATATTTTGGAGGGCTTGTATGAAACCTATCTCGAGGAAAGACCCATGAGCGGCTACTATCGGGAAAATGCCGAGGCGATGAAGCAGTACCACGGCAAATTTGAGGATCTTTACCGCTTCACCGAGAAGATTTTTGAGTACATGGCTGTCAAGTCTGAGATCGCGGAAACCCTGGTGCTTGCTTACAAAGCAGACGACAGAGCTACCCTCAAGCGCATCAGCGATGAACTGGTGCCTCTGGTGGCAGAGCATATTTCTGCCATCCGCGTGATGCACAGAAGTCTCTTGAGAAAGCTTTGTACCACCATTACCTACGGCGCGGTAGATTGCCGCTATGGCGGCATGGCTGCCCGTTGCGAGACTGTTAAGCTTCTGCTGGACGAGTATCTCGCCGGCGTAACCAACCGGATTCCCGAGCTGGAGGAGAAGCGCATTTCCAAGCCGCTGAGCGCCTTTGGCGGTGTGGAAAGCTTTGTTGGTAAGTAATTAGTTGGAGGATTTTGGTATGGAACTTTATGCAAACTTACATATTCACTCCACCCATTCTGACGGCGGCTATGCCCCCAAGGACATTCCCCGGGTTTGTAAGGAAGAGGGTTACAGTGCGATTTCCATTACGGACCATGATATTGCTACTGCCTATCCCGAAATGAAGGCGGCCTGCGACGAGATCGGCATGGAATGCATTTTCGGCGCGGAGTTTTCTTCTCCGTCTGAGCTGTTGCTGGATCCGGACTACTACAATCCTCTGGAACCGACCTTCCACATTTGCGGCTATCACTTTGATCCTGAGTACCCTGCCATGAAGCAGTACCTCATCGACATGGGTATCCGGGAAACGGAGCAGACCCATGTGCTTTTTGACCGCGGTGTCAAGCTGGGCCTGATCAAGGGTATTGACTGGGACGAGGTACTGGAATACAATAAGGGCATCATGTGGATCTGCAACATGCACCTGTGGCGCTGTATGCTGGATAAGGGACTTTTGACCCAGGCAGACAGACCCTGGTTCTGGAAAGAACTGTTTGCTGAGCACCGGTTTGAGGTGCCTCCGCACCGTGAATTCAAGAAGGAATCTGAGATCATTCAGCTGATTCTCGATGCTGGCGGCATTCCAATTCTTGCTCACCCCCATGAACAGCTGAAGCACATGGATGCGCTGATCGAAATGGGCATTCAGGGTCTTGAGGTCTGGCACAGCATGATGACGGAAGAAGAAAGAGAGCAGGCTATTAAGCTGGCATATGCCAAAGATCTCTATATTTCCGGTGGCAGTGACCATGAGGGCTTAAGCGACGGTCCCAGAATGGCTGACAAGAAGCCCGGTGATCCCGGCTACCATCCGCCCTTCACCTATGGCACCACAAAGCAGCATTACGAAGAAATTCGCGATAAAAAACTGAATCGTTGGTAAATTAACGAATAGGAGAACATAATCATGGAGCTTTATGCCAATCTACATATTCACTCTACTCACTCTGACGGCGGATTTTCGCCCGCTGAGGTTGCCTATATCTGTAAGGGCGAGGGCTACAAAGCCATTGCCATTACCGACCACGATATTGCAACTGCCTATCCCGAAATGAAGGTTGCCTGCGACAAGCTGGGCATGGAATGTCTTTTCGGCGCGGAATTTTCCGCACCTTCTGAGTTACTGATGACCCCGGATTATTACAATCAGCTGGAGCCAACCTTCCATATTACTGCCTATCACTTTGACCCGGAGTATCCTGCCATGAAGCAATATCTGGAGGATATGAGTATCCGGGAGACAGAGCAGACCCATGTGCTCTTTGACCGTGGCGTCAAATTAGGGCTCATCAAGGGTATTGACTGGGACGAAGTGCTGGAGTATAACAAAGGTATCAAGTGGATCTGCAATATGCATCTTTGGCGGGCGATGCTTGACAAGGGCTTGTTGACCCAGGCGGATCGTCCCTGGTTCTGGAAGGAACTGTTTGCAGAGCACCGCTGGGAGGTTCCCCCTCATCGCGAATTCAAGCAGGAGCATGAGCTGATCCAGCTGATCCTGGATGCAGGCGGCATCCCCATTGTTGCCCACCCCCATGAGCAGCTCAAGTTCATGGATGCCTTGATCGAAATGGGTGTGCAAGGTCTGGAAGTCTGGCATGGCATGATGACGGAGCAGGAGCGCGAGCAAGCCATCAAGATGGCATACGAAAAAAATCTTTACATCTCCGGCGGCAGCGACCATTCCGGCATGAGTGACGGATTGACCGCTTTCCGTGCGAAAGCAAATGACCCAGCATATCAACCGATTAACACACGCGGCACCACCAAGCAGCACTATGAAGAAATCCGCGATAGAAAGTTAAATCGCTGGTAAAGAAAGAGGTAATGATTATGAAAGCTGGATACGCAAAAGTTTGCATCAATCCGCCCTATGGCGCGCCCATTGTTGGTTATTATGAAAAGCGCTTTGTCAAAGGTATTGCCGATGACCTGTATGCCAGAGCCGTTGCCTTTGATGACGGCGAAAAGAAAGCGGTGGTCATTGCGCTGGACCTTTGCTGCCTCTCTCAGCCTATTTATGATGCGCTAAAGGAAGCAATCATGGAGGGAACCGGTATCGATAAGGATGCCATCTTTATTAACCTTTCCCATACCCACACCGGTCCTGTGGTCGGCAAGGATTTTGCGTCTGAATTGAGAAGTCCTGATTATTACATTCCTTTCCTTTGCTCCTGCGCCCGGGATGCAGCCGCTTACGCGCTGCAGGATGCCAGGGAAATGAAGATGGAGGTCGCAGAGGGTCAGGCGAAGAACATTTCCTTTGTCCGCCGTTACCGCATGAAGGACGGATCTGTGGCTACCAATCCCGGTGTTGGCAATCCCAACATTGATCATGTTCTCAGCCAGCCCAATGAAACCGTAAAGCTGGTCAAGTTGGTTCGTGAAGGTGCGGATGACATCTTTATCGTCAATTTCGGTACCCATCCCGACTCTGTAGGCGGCGAGTACATCAGCGCCGACTACATCGGCTATGTTTGCTCCATTCTGGAGGCAGCTGTGCCCGGCACCAAGTGCATTTTCCTGCAGGGCGCCCAGGGCGATGTGAACCATGTCAATATCAACCCCACTCCCGGTGAAGCCGCCATTTCTGTCATTGATTTCGACAGCGTTCCCAGAAGCATTAAGCACGCTGAGCACATGGGTCGGATCATTGCCGGTGCGGTTTTGTCCATCTGCTCCATCACGGAGCCTGTGGCGGCGGATAAGATCGCATACGGCTCCAAGCGGGTAGATCTTCCGTCCTATCAGGAAAATCATCGCCTTGAGGAAGCAAGAAAGATCCATGATCTGTATGTTGCCGGTCGCGCTAACGAGCTTCCCTTTAAGGAAATGGCGCTGACTACCGCCGTGGCAGAGGCAAAGCGTATCATCGATCTGGAAAACGGTCCCGACTCTTATCCGTTCTTCCTGTCTGCAGTTCAGGTAGGCGAGCTGGTGTTTGCCGGCATTGGTGGCGAACCCTTCACGGAGCTTGGAAACCGCATCTGTGCCGATTCTCCTTATAAGAAGACCATCATGTGCGCCCTTACCAATAGCTCCGGTGGCTATATCCCCACCCGTAAGGCATACGAAGAGGGCGGCTATGAGGCCCGTTCTTCCCACTTAAAGCCCGGCGGTGATGATATTATCGTCAATGGCATGAAGGAACTGCTGAATTCCCTTTAATAAAAAAAGACCATGGAGCAATGCTCCATGGTCTTTCACTATGTATTTTTATGCCAGGATTTCCTTGACGCAGGCTGCGATCTTGTCGCACTTGCAGTTTGCGAAGAAGTACTTCTGCACACCCTCACCGGACAGTGCGCCCTTGACAAGCTCGCGGTCCAAATTTTTCAGAATGGTGCAGATATCTGTGTGGGTGACTTCCTTTACGGAGTCCAGGATCTTCTTATTGCGCTGTTCGGGCACAACGCGCTCCTTGGGATAGCCGCCGCCACCGGGAGCAAAGAACAGCTTTTCAAAGGTGTACTGCAGATTCAGCTCACCGCCCCAGCCGAAGCCCTGGGCAAAGGGCATGGCAATGCAGTTGCCGTCGTTGACCTGAGAGAACAGGTAGGCATCCAGGGGAGAGGTGATGTGACCGCACAGAACCTTGGGGAAGGAGTTGCAAGCCAGCATAGCGCCTTCGCCGGTACCGCAGCCGGTGATGACGAAGTCAGCAGCGCCGGAGTTGATCAGAACGGCGGTGAGAATGCCGATCTGAACATAGGTCAGCTGGTTGGGGTCTTCTGCGCCATACATGCCATAGTTGTGGACCTCATGACCCATGGGCTCTACGACACTTTTCAGAGTATTGCAGATCAGCTCGTTCTTAGCTGCCTGGCTGTTTTCGTTGATAAGTGCAATTTTCACTGTAATTTCCTCCTTTTAGGGCTGCTTGCCGATATAGGCGAGGATGCCGCCGTCGACATACAGAATATGACCGTTCACGAAATTGGATGCATCGGAAGCAAGGAACACGGCAGGACCCTGCAGGTCTTCCGTAGTGCCCCAGCGACCGGCAGGAGTCTTGCTGACGATGAACTGATCGAAGGGATGGCGGCTGCCGTCTGCCTGGCGCTCACGCAGAGGCGCGGTCTGGGGAGTGGCAATGTAGCCGGGTCCGATGCCGTTGCACTGGATGTTGGCTTCGCCGTACTCGGAGCAGATATTCCGGGTCAGCATCTTCAGACCACCCTTAGCTGCTGCGTATGCAGAAACGGTCTCGCGACCCAGCTCGGACATCATGGAGCAGATGTTGATAATCTTGCCGTGACCTTTCTTGATCATGCCGGGAATAACAGCCTTGGACACGATAAAGGGCGCGTTCAGATCCACATCGACTACCTGACGGAACTCAGCCGCGGTCATTTCGCACATGGGAATGCGCTTGATGATACCGGCATTGTTCACGAGGATATCAATGACACCGACTTCCTCTTCAATCTGCTTTACCATAGCGTTGACAGCGTCCTCATCACAGACGTTGCAGACATAGCCCTTGGCATCAATGCCCAGCTCCTTATATGCAGCCAGACCCTTTTCCACCAGCTCGGGTTTGATGTCGTTAAAAACGATCTTAGCGCCGGCATTTGCGTAGGCGGTGGCGATTGCGAAGCCGATACCGTAGCTTGCGCCGGTGATGAGAGCAACCTTGCCCTCAAGGGAAAAAGCGTTCATGTTCATAAGTATTTCCTCCTGCGTTATATTGTTTACCCTTATACAATAACACAAAGCGGTTTAAAAAGCTATTCTTTTTTTGAGAAATGTTGAAATGTTCATAAATTTGTGTTATACTCCAAGAAATATATCGAAAAGGACGAATGACTATGACATCTTCTGAAGCAGCGCGTAAGCACTGGAAAGAATTGAAGGATAAACCGTTTAAGAAAAAACTGGAGCATATTGTTACATACTACGGTGTGATGATCTTGATTCTGACAACGGCATTGGTTATGGCGGTTGGCTATATTATCCATCTTGCATCGCAAAAGGATTCTGTTTTGAATGTCACTTGCTTAGGTGCGGCAGTAGCGCAGGAAAAGGTGCGGGCACTGGAAAGCGATTTTGTTGATTACATGGATATCGACCGGGAACAGTATGAAATCGATATTTCTACCCAGCTTTCTTCCTATACCCAGGGCGGTGAAGGTGCTTATGATGCAGCTGAGGTCATTATGGCACTGGCAGCTTCTCAGGCGGTAGATGCGGTTATTTCCGACAACACCACATTGATTCCTTATATGTATCAGCGAATGTTTGCAGATCTAACCGATGTGTTGAGTGCGGAGCAGCAGGAAAAATACAAGGATTATTTCTTGTATGTAGACAATGTTCTTGTGGAAGAGCTCCGGGATATGAGCGTTATTACGGAGCTGCCGGAGTTCCCGGATCCCACGAAACCCGAACAGATGAAAGAGCCTGTGCCCATTGCCGTGCGGATCCCTGAGGATTCTGAATTCAGCAAGAATTTCTTCCCCAAGCTGGAAGGGTATGCGGTGTACGGTGTGGTGATCAACACGGTTAACCTGGAGAATAATCTGGCATTCTTGGATTATATTATGAGCGCAGAGAAATGAGGTCAGAAAATGAAGTTTTTGCAATATGACAGCCCGTTTATGACGCGGTTTCGTATGGTCGTGGATTATTTCCTTTTGGGCATTCTTTGGATCGTGGCATGTGTGCCGCTGGTAACCTTCGGAGCTGCCACCACGGCAATGCTGATGACAGCAGAGTACAATGTCCGCCAGGACGAGGCGAACATGTTCCGGACATTCTGGAAGTATTTTGGCAAAGAATTTAAAAAGAGCACCATTTTGTGGCTGATCCAGATTCCGATTTTGGCGGCGCTGGTTTTTTACGCGGTGCTTGTCTACAAGAGTGAGTTTTTACTTTTCCTCAAGATCATAAGCTATGTGATCATGGGTTTGGTGTTTGCTTGGTTGCAGCTTTGGCTTGCTTATGAGAGCAAGTTTGAGGATCGCATTAAAATCGTGATTCTTAACTCCTTGCGGATCACCCTTGCAAATTTGGGTCCGTCTGCTTTGATGGTGCTGTGCACGGCGGTATTTGCGTTGGGAGTATGCCTGAGTATGGTGTATTTCCAACCGGCACTGCTTGTGCTGCCTGCGGTTTATATCGTTATTTATACCTTGATTTTGCGGAGGCTCTTTAAAAAGCTGCTGCCTCCGGAAGAAGCGCCTGTAGAGGAAATTGAAGAATAAAGATAACGGGCACTGATTCAATCAGTGCCCGTTTTTTACAGTTCCGGCAATTCGGAAAAATCATAGATATAGTAGTCACAAATGGCTTTGATCTGATCTGTATATTCCTCTGAGGAAGGATCAAATACACCGCAGACTTTCATGCCGGCGGATTTTGCGGTGGTGTCTGCATTGAGATTGTCATCCAGAAAGAGAACTTCGTCGACCTTCTTGTTTAATCTCTGAGCCGCGGCAACATAGATCCCGGGATCTGCTTTCGTGGTATTAAAATCATCGCAGGACCATACATTGTCGAATAGCGACCAAATTTCAAGCCGTTTCAGGCAGGCATCCAGCGTGATGTGAGGGCTGGCGGTGAGAATATTCAGACTTGCGCCCCGCTTCTTCAGTGCCTGCAAAGTGCAGGTCACATTGGTTTTCGCCGGAATGTGGTAAAAGTACGCATCCAACATGTATTCCTTCATTAAGGAAATCAGCCGATCTTTCGGCGTGTCAAGACCAAGCGTATGAATATAGTATTCTGCAGTGCCGTTGATACCCAGCGGAGTAATGGTTTTAACGATATCCTCTGCGTAAGAAATGTGGTTTTCGTCTAAAATACGGAGCATAGCAGAAATGAAGGTGGGCATGGAATCCACAAGCGTCCCGTCAAAATCAAACAAAAAAGTATGGATGCCGCTGTTGGCAATCTTGGAATTGCAAGTAACCATAAAAATCGTCCTCTCGGGCAATAGTATAGCACATTTTTGCCATGGTGTAAAGGGCTGCGAATCCCGTTGCAGCCCTTTGGGTTATACGGTTTCGTCGCCGTGCTGTGCCATCCAGTCTTTACACATTTCAACCGCCTCGAAAGGCTCTTTCAAGCCGAAAACGGTGTTGGTGTGTAGAACAACGCCTTGAATAGTACCGTCTTTGAGCATCTGCTTTTCCTTTTCCAGCTGCTCGATGACCAGTTTGCCGTCAACAGGTGCGTTGGTGCAGAAGTTGAAGAGGTAGCAGCCGATCATGCGCTTTTGCCCCTCGGTTTCACGGAAGAATAATTCGATGTGCTTGTCATAATCGGCAACATCCTTTTCGTCCCAGAACCAAAATGTGACACCATCGAACATTTTCAGATAAGGTCTGATTCGCTCAATGCCGAACTGCTCCACATTCTCAGAGTAAAATACGACCCAGAATTCCAATCCCGCGGCATGGAGCTTATCCCGGATTGCAGCCATCTGCTCCAGGGTATAATTGGTAAAATTGTTCGCCGTATTGGAGGGGGAGAAAAAGTCATCGAAAATACACTTGTTGATGTTGGTGTATTCTTTTGCGATGGTGATCAGATTGTCCACATTTTCAGGCTTTGTGGCGGCGAATTTTACAGCCCAGCCAACTTCGGGTACATGCTTGCTGCGCTCGCCTTCCAGCCGCATATCGAACTGCTTGATAAAATCAATATAAAAAAGCCGTGTAGCGCCGATGTAATCCAGTCCATCCACAGGGGAAATGGTGGAAACACCCTTTTTTAGAGGTGCTTTGTTTACATGCAGGTGCATTGCGTTGGTGGGGTGTGCCCAGATCCAGAAATGGTCTCTCAGTTTACTCATAAGTATCGTTCCTTTCTGATTTATTATGCTTCTTCGTCTCCGTGAAGTTCGATCCATTTTTTGCATTCTTCCACTGCTTCAAAGGGAACCTGCAGATCGAAAGCGGAGTTGGTGTGAATGATCAGACCTTCAATCTCACCGTTTTTGATCAGCTTGCTGCCCTTTTCCAGCTGTTCGATGACTAGGGCGGGATCCGCTGCCAGACCACGGGCAAAATTGTAAATGTAGCAGCCCAGCATCCGCTTTTGACCCGGTGTCTCTTTCAGGAAGAGGTCGATATACTTATCATATCCGGCTGCCACATCTTTTTCGTCCCAGAACCAAAGCGTGATGCCGTCAAATTCCTTCAGATAAGGGCGCAGCATATCCATACCGTAGTGGTCAATGTTTTCGGTGTAGAGCACAACCCAAAGCTCGATGCCGGATTTGTGCAGGGTTTCCCGATAAGCACGCAGATCATCGGGGGTATAGTGCACATAATTGTTTGTAGAGTTGGCAGGGGAGAAGAAATCATCAAAAATGCCAATGCAGATGTTATTGTATGTTTTCTTAAGCTCCACAAGTCTGGCGACATCTGTTGTATGCTTCTTTTCGGGCAGGCTTGTGCGCTCGATGACCCAGCCTACATTGGGAACGTCTTTTGCGCGTTCGCATTCCAGCATTACATCGAATGTCTTGATATAGTCATTGTAAAATAGGTTTGCGGCACCGATGTAGCTAAGACCTTCAACGGGGGAGATCGTGGATACACCGCGGTTGATGTCTTCTCCGTTGTTCAAAAATTCGTACATCGCGTTGGTGGGGTGTCCCCATATCCAGTAGTGATCTCTAAGCTTTTGGCTCACAGCAGATACCTCCAATAATTTTAGTCCTTGATTTCCATGGTAGAACATGGTATTTTTAGTATAGGATTAAAACATGAACATAACAATAGAAATACCGGTATATTTATGGAGAATTGGGTATGTTTCAGATAAAAGCAAACCCCGTCCTGTGTCAAAATATCAATCCTCTTCAGCTGCAGCTGGTTTATTACGGCAGGGCGCAGGTGGATGAGAACTGGAAGGGAAGTGCCGCAAGTCCGGTGAATTCCCGATTGTTTTGCATCGTCGGCGGCGGAGGCAGTATGATTTTGGATAATGGGCGGGAAATTTTGCTGAAAGCGGGCAACTGGTATCTGTTTCCTGCGGGGTGCTCCTTTTCCTATTCCTGTAAGGAAAGCCTGGATCACATTTACATCCACTTGAGCTTATGCGACACCGACGGAATCGACCTGCTGCACCAATGCCGCGAGCCCTTGGAAATGACGGCGACTGACGACGATGTGGATTTCTTTTCAGAGGGGCTGACCTGCCAAAGCGTGGTAGAAAGCTTGCGCGTCCGGCATAGGATCTACGATCTTTTGCTTACCTTTATGGAAGATAACCGTGTGGAACTGGCTTCCCGGAAGCTTTCTCCCTGCGTCAGCAAGGCGATTGCGTATATACGGGAGAATCTTTCGGTCAGACTTTCCAATGCGGAGATCGCGGAGCAGGCGAATGTGTCTGTCAGTACGCTGACGAAGCGGTTTCAGCGGGAGCTTTCCATGTCCGTCCACGATTATATCGAAAACTTGGTGTTTTCCGAGGCGGTTCGTTTGATCCGGCAGAGCGATATGCCAATCGGCAGAATCAGCGAGAAATTTGGATTTTGCGACCAATTTTATTTTTCAAGACGCTTTAAAGAAAAAATCGGCACAGCGCCCCGGAATTACCGGCGGGTGTTTGTTTAGGAGAGAAATATATGAAGCTTGAATTGGTATTTGCATTTTTTGCCCTTTTGGGTGTCATCGATAAGGTGATCGGTGACAAGTTCCGTCTGGGGCAGGCTTTTGAAAAGGGTCTGATGACCTCAGGTCCGCTGCTGCTTTCCATGGCGGGAATTATCGTGCTGTCGCCGGTGCTTGCCCAGGGAATGTCTAAGCTTTTGGGTCCGGTTTGCGCTGCGGTGGGCATGGATACTTCTGTGCTGGCGGGCTTTTTCCCGGTAGATGCCGGCGGCGCAAGCATGGCATATGCACTGTCCGGCGACGAGAAAATCCGGGCGTATAACGGCATCATGGTTGCGTCCATGCTGGGCGCTACCATCTGTCCGGTGATTCCGCTTTCTTTGCAGATCGTGAAAAAAGAGCTCCACGAAGATGTGCTTATGGGTCTTCTGTGCGGCATTGCCACCATTCCTGCAGGCTGCGTTTTGTCCGGTATTCTCATGGGCTGCGGCATTGGCGCGCTCCTTCTGAACAGCCTGCCGATGCTGGTGATCTCCGGTGCGATCTGCTTTGGCTTGTGGAAGAATCCCCGGCTGGTTACAAAGCTTTTCGGCTGGCTGGGTAAGTTTTTGATGGCTTTTGTCAGCGTCGGTTTGCTGCTGGGTATGCTGGATCTTTTTGCAGGCGTAAAGGTGTTTGATAAAATGGCACCTCTTGGGGATGCGTTTTCCATTATTGGCAGTATTTCTGTGATCCTCGCCGGTGTGTTTCCTATGCTGGAGATTTTGTCGCTGTTACTTAAAAAGCCTATGGCATGGCTCAGCAAGCGGCTTGGTGTAACAGATTTGGCTGTTTTTGGTTTTGTGACTACGCTTGCCAACAACATTCCCGTCTTTTCCATGCTGGAGGATATGGACAAGAAGGGAAGAGTGCTGAATATGGCATTTGCCGTATCGGCTGGCTATGCCTTAGGCGACCACCTTGCCTTCGTTCTGTCTTTTGACCGTACATATGCTCTTCCTATGGTAGCAGGAAAAGTGGTTGGTGGCATTGTTGCATTGGGACTTGCGATCCTCATCTGCAACCGCAAGGAAAAATAATAGAATCACCGGGATTTGCTGGGCAAATCCCGGTGATTTTCTTAACTTCTGAAGTGCTTGGGGGAGTGACCGGTGTGCTTTCTGACCATGCGGCTGAAGTAATTGACATCCTCAATTCCGACAACTGTGGCGATGTCGGTGATAGAAAGGTCTGTGCTGCGCAAAAGCTGCTTGGCGACAGATATCTTGATGCCCAGCATATAGGATTTCGGTGTTGTTCCCGTATGCTCCTTAAATATATGGGCAAAGCGGCTGACGCTTAGGTGGCACATGTCCGCGTAAAACTCGATGCTGTAGTTTTTGTCGTAATTTGTGTGCATATGCTTGCAGACCTTATCGATGTTCTTTCGGGAACGGATGTTGATGTCCTGCAGTTCATACTGCTTTTGCCGACCGGCGGTAGCAAGAAAGTTTAGCAGCAAGGCGGCGCAGGTGTCGGTATAATAGGGGGGCTTGAGCAGATATGCATTTTCCATTTCCGAAAAAATGCGCTCCAATGTGTTGTTGGTTCCAACGTGGGTGATCACGGAATCCAAAAGACCGAATTTGGAAAGCAGTTCCTCGCAGGCTGTACCGCTGAAATGAATATAGCAGGAAATGGAATTGTCGCAGCTTTTAAAGCTGTAGACCTGCTTTTCGTAGGGCTTGAAGAGGATAATATTTCCTGCAGGCACTGCCTGCTCGATGCCACCCAGCTCAATGGTGCAGGTTCCTTTTTCGATGTAGAGAATGTGGTAGTCAACCCGTCCGTTTTCCCGAATCATCTTATAATCTCTGTCAGCAAGAAATTGCCTGCCGCAGCTATTTAGCTCCAAATACGCATTTGACAGCTTTTCCGTAGAAACAATCATGGGTGCGCTCCTTTTTGCTGTTTTGTTTATCGTAGCGGAATAGACGCTGTTTGTCAATGCAAAATAGCAGGAAAGTGCTATTTTTCAGTAAAAAATACCATTTATGTCCGGGTATGCTTGTGCTATACTTATTGTGACAATATCTGCATTTGCAGAAAATTTAGAAATGAAAGGGAAATGAATATGAACGTAAAGCCTTACAATTTGATCGCTCCCGAGGATTTGGGAAAGGGTTCCAGCATTAAGCTGAATGTTTCCGGCGCTGAGGTGGATATCTACTGGAAGGTCGCCATTGAGGTGCTTGAAACCATTATGGAGAACAACAAGAAGGGTGAGCCCACGGTTATGGTCGTTCCGTACGGCCCTCTGGGTCCCTATTTCAGAATTGCTGAGCTGGTAAATAAGTACAGAATTTCTCTTAAGAACTGCGTGTTCATCAACATGGACGAGTACCTTGAGGATGAAAACACCTATATCGACATCAATGATGCGCTGTCTTTCCGTGGCGGCATGAACCGTATTTTCTATGATGTTGTTGACGAAGAGCTGAATGTTCTTCCCGAAAACCGCATCTTCCCCGAGCCCGGCAACGAGGGCAAGGTTATGGAGATCATCGAGAAGTACGGCAAGCTGGATATGGTATTCGGCGGTGTCGGCATCAACGGACACTACGCCTTCAACGAGCCCCCGGAGCCCGGTGAAGAGGTCACCAACGAGGAGTTCCTGAACCGCGCTACCAGAGTTCTGAAGATCAGCCGCGAGACCAAGACCATCAATGCTTACATGAACTGCGGCGCCGACCTGGAGGCAATTCCCGAGTACTGTATTACCGTTGGTATTAAGGAAATGTACATGGCAAAGAAGGTTATCATGATCATGCCCCGTGACTGGAATGCCGGCGCACTGCGCAAGATCCTCCACGGCGAAGTGACCTGCAAGGTACCTTGTTCTCTGTTCCGCAACCATCCCGATGCTACCATCTACACCATCGCGGAAGCTACCAAGTGCCCCATCCCCGAGATCCGGGTCTACAACAAATGATGAGCGCGGAAAAGCTTCTGATCCGCAGCGGCAGAGCTGTTCTGCCGGACCGCGTAACAGAGCCTACCGACATCGTAATTGAAAACGGCATTATAAAGGAAATCGGTGCAAACTGCACCGATTTCTCCGGAAAGATCATCGATGCCCGGGGCGGCTATGTATTTCCCGGCTTTGTGGATGTCCATGTCCACGGCGGCGGCGGTGCGGATTTTATGGATGGTACAGTTGACGCTTTTGAAACAGCTGTGAAAGCCCACTTAAAGCATGGCACCACAACTCTTGTTCCTACTGCGATGACCGCAACCCAGGAAGAGTTGGTCGGTTTTATCAATACCTACCATGCATTTAAGGAAACCAGCGAGTATGGTGCGCTTGTAAAGGGCATGCACCTGGAAGGCCCGTACTTTTCCAAGGCAAACAAGCTTAGCAAGGGCGCGCAGGACACCAGCTTGATCCGCGACATTGATTTTGACGAGGTCAATATGATCCTGGAGCTGGGAAAAGGGGAGATCGTCCGCTGGGACGCAGCCCCCGATGTCGCAAATAGCGACCGGTTTGCCCGGATCATGGTGGAAAATGGCATTATCTGCGCGGTTGCCCATTCCGACGCAACCGCAGAGCAAACCGTCGCCGGTTACGAAGCCGGATTTTCCCATGTGACCCACTTCTATAACGCAGTAACGGCTTATAAGAAGCGGGATCAAGTGGTTACCGCAGGTGTTGTGGAGGCTACATACCTCAATGATGATGTCACAGTGGAACTTATCTGTGATGGCAAGCACATTCCTCACAAATGCATGCTGCTTGCATTGAAGATCAAAGGTGCGGACAAGGTCATCGGCATTACCGATGCAAACCGCATTGCCTGCACAAATATGAAGAGCGGTAAGCTGGGTAGTTTGAAAAACGGCGGCGATATGATCGTCGATGACTGTGTTGCGAAGCTGCCGGACCTGAGTTCTTTCGCCGGCAGCATTTGCACCATGGACAGAGCCCTGCGGGTCGTTTGCGTGGATTATGGCATTGATGCCGTAACAGCGGCAAAAATGCTGGCATCCACACCCGCGCGGCAGCTGAAGATCTATGATCAGAAGGGCTCTGTGGAAATCGGCAAGGCTGCGGATCTTGTGATCGCAGATGAAAACTTTGTCTTGCAGACCGTAATCAAAAACGGCAAAGAAATCGTTTGATAGGAGAAAATAAAATGCTTTACGATTTGAACGAAATCCTGCAGTTGGGTGAGTGGGGCGGCTATGCGATTCCCGCATTCAATGTTTACAACATGGAGACGGTTCTCGGTGTTATGAACGCTGCAGAGGAAGCCGGTTCCCCGGTTATTTTCCAGGTGTACAGCCGCTTGGTTGACAGCCAGAACGGTCAGTATGTTGCACCAATCGTTATGGAAGCCATTAAGAACATGCGCGTGCCTGCTGCTTTCCACCTGGATCACGGCGCAGGCATTCCCGAGGTGCTGCGTATGCTGCGCTACGGTGCTACCGGCATTATGATCGATGCATCTTCCAAGCCCTTGAAAGAGAATATTGCAACCACCAAGCAGGTGGTCGATATGTGCCGCGAAGTCGGTGTCAGCGTAGAAGGCGAATTGGGTCATGTCGGCTTTGCCAAGGACGGCATTGTCACAGAGCATACCAAGGTGGACGAAGCTGTTCGGTATGTGGACGAGACCGGTGTTTCTGCTCTTGCCATCATGGTGGGCACTGCGCACGGTCACTATAAGCAGGCTCCCGTACTGAACATTCAGCGCATTAAGGAGATCCACGATGCTGTGCCTGCTCACTTGGTGCTGCACGGCGGTAGCGGTGTGCCGGATGATCAGATCCGCGCATCCATCGATGCCGGTATCCGTAAGATCAACTTCAGCACTGATCTGTGCTGCGCATTTATGAATACCGTTCGTAAGGTGGATCCCAGCATTATCGGTCTGGATACCGTGATGAAGGATCCTATTGCTGCGGTTAAGGACTTTGCAATGAGCAAGATCAAGCTTTTGGGGGCGGATAAAGCATGATTGATGTTGTAGGAATTGGATCAGCTGTGTTTGACATTCTCATGACGGCAGACAGGTTCCCTGATGAGGATACCAAACTTCAGGGTAATGAAACAAAGCTCCAGGGCGGTGGTCCTTGCGCCACGGGTCTGGTTGCTATGAGCAAGCTGGGTGTAAAAACCGCGTATATGGGCACCCTCGGCGATGATATGTACGGCGATTTTATCCGCACAGCATTTGATAAATATGGTGTTGACCATAGCTGTGTGAGAACCGTTCCCGGCGCACAGTCTTTCCATAGCTTTGTGCTTTTGAACTTATCAAGGGCAAGTCGTACTTGTGTGTGGAATAAGGGTACGCTTACACCGCCTACAGCGGAAGATGTGGATCTTGAAATTTTGAAGAATGCAAAATTCCTGCATTTGGACGGTCACCATCTGGAGTGTGCCATTTATGCTGCGAAAAAGGCAAAAGAGTTTGGCGTTACCGTCAGTTTGGATGCAGGCGGCGTATATGTCGGAATCGATCGGCTGTTGCCGCTTGTAGACGTTTTGATTCCTTCTGAGGGATTTGCGAAAACGATTACCAAGTGTAAAAGGGCAGAGGATGCGGCAGCCAAGCTTTGGGAAACCTACCATCCCAAGACGCTGATCGTTACCCAGGGAAGCCGCGGCGGCTTTATCTGGGAGGACGGTAAGGCAGTTCGTTATCCCGTGTTCCCCGTCAATGCGGTGGACAGCAACGGTGCAGGCGACACCTTCCACGGTGCCTTCGTGGCTGCAAGCGTCAAGGGTATGTCTACTATGGAAGCAGCAACCTTCGCTTCTGCTACTTCTGCCTTGAAATGCACCCGCTTCGGCGCCCAAGAAGGCATTCCGGGCTATAAAGAAGTGCTTGAATTCATGAAGAACAATCCCAAGTGTTACCTGTTGCGGTAGTTTTATCATCTAGGAGGATTTTAGAAATGCAAGAGAAATCTTTGATGTTTCACATGATCCGCTCCGAACTGGAGGATGCGGTTGGTGTGGAAAACGTTTCCACCAAGAAGACGGAGCGCGCTGTTTACTCCGTTGACTATTTCTGGCTGAGCCGTAAGTGGCAGGATGCCGGTGAAGAGGGTCCCATGCCCGATATCATCGTCCGTCCCGGCTCCACCGAGGAAGTTTCCAAGGTCATGAAGATCGCAAATTACTACAAGATCCCCGTTACCACTTGGGGCGGCGGCTCCGGCAGCCAGGGCGGCGCACTGCCCGTGGCAGGCGGTATTTTGCTGGACATCAAGCGGATGGACAAGCTTATCGATCTGAATGTGGAAGCAGGCACCGTTACCTGTGAGACCGGTATGATCTTCGCTACTTTGGAAGATTTGGTCAATGAGAAGGGCTACTCCGTTATGCACCTGCCGTCTTGCATGACCTGCTGCACCGTTGGCGGTGCGCTGGCGCATAATGGCATTGGCATTCTTTCCACCAAGTACGGCAAGATGGACGATATGGCGCTTTCTTTGGAGGTCGTGCTTCCCAACGGCGATATTATCAATACCTTGCCCGTACCCAAGCATTCCAGCGGTCCCAACCTGGTGCCTTTCTTTGTTGGCTCCGAGGGCACTTTGGGTGTTATGACCAAGGTAAAGTTCAAGATCGTCAAGCAGCCCGAAGTCAGAATCCACCATGCATTCCTGTTCCCCGACATTCATATCGGATATCAGGCTTGCCGTGAGATCGTGCAGGCTGTTAAGCCCTCTATCGTTCGTCTATTTGACGAGGCGGAGACCGTTTCTATCATCAAGAAGATCATCGGCTTTGCCAAGAAGGGCTCTTTCCTGAACCTGACGCTGGAAGGCTATAAGAAGATCGTGGACGCAGAGCTGGAGATCGTTTTGGAGATCGCCAAGAAGTACGGTGCTGAGGATCTTGGTACCGAGTACGGCGAAAAGTGGTTCCAGAACCGTATCACCTTCTTCTATCCCGACCATATCATGGACCTGCCTCAGATGTTCGGCACGCTGGACACTGTTGCAACCCATGACAACATCGAGAATATTTATCGTGCTATGAAGGCTGCCGTTGAGGATAACTTCAAGCAGTACGGTGTCCGCTTCATTTCCCACAGCTCCCACTGGTATGACTGGGGCGCAATGAACTACTCTCGTTTCATCATTGACAATCCCCCTGCAGATCCTGAGGAGGCTCTGCGGGTACATAACCAGATTTGGAACACCGGTGTCCGCGCGGCACTTGCCAATGGCGGCGTGCTGAACGACCACCATGGCGTTGGCTTGAAGCTGTCCCGTTTGGTGCGTGAGCAGTACGGTCCTGCCATCCAGGTCCTGCAGGCACTGAAGGAAAAGCTGGATCCCAACGGCATCATGAACCCCTACAAGATGGGTCTGTAAGGAGGTTAGGAATTATGATTAGTCAGAATGCTATGCACCATGCAGAAAAATGCCGTTTCTGCTGGATGTGCCGTCATCTGTGCCCCATTCAGCACCAGACCGGCAAGGAACTGAATACACCCCGCGCCAAGGGTTTGCTGCTGAGCATGGTCAATAAGGGCGCACAGACCTTCGATAAGGATATGGCTGAGGCGATGTACGAGTGCCTGCTTTGCGACGCTTGTACCAATGACTGCGCCACCGGCTATCAGCCTCCGCTGTTCATCCGCGAGGCCCGTACCCAGGCTGTTGTCAATGAGCTTGCTCCCGAGGCTGTTATGGAGCTGATCGATAAGGCTCTGGAGAGCGGCAATATCTACGGCGAGAAGAAGACTTCCTTTGCTCAGGATGGCACCGATGTTTTGGTTTACATTGGCGATGTTGCTGCTGTTAAGGCTCCCGAAATGGCAAAGAATCTGCTGAAGGTCCTTGCCAAGGCAGGCGTCAGCGCCAAGGTTTTGGATAACGAGCCCACCTCCGGCATGATGCTGGCAGACCTTATGGGCTACACCCAGGAGGTTGCTGAGCAGGCAAAGGCTTGCGCTGCAGCCATCAATGCTGCAAATCTTCCCGTTGTGGTTCTTGACAGCTACGATGCCGAGATCATGAAGCAGAAGTATCCCGAGTTCGGCTGCGAGATCAAGGGGGACATCACCACCGCTACTGCTTTCGTTGCCAAGCTGATTGAAGACGGCAAGCTGGCAGCTAAGGGTGCAAATGGCGTTAAGGGCGCTTGCCATGATGACGATCGCCTTGCCCGCACCTTCCACGAGTTCGCACCCATTCGTGCCATTGCAAAGGCAGCTGGCTACGATCTTGGTGAGATGTTCAACCGTGAGAAGCTGGCAAAGTCCTGCGGCACGGCTGTTGCCTACGGCTATATGCCCGAAATGATCAAGAAGGTCGCCGGCGGTCGCTGGGCTGACCTGCAGCGTACGGAAAACACCGCAATGCTGGTTGCAAATCCCCAGGTCTATATGTGCCTTGACCTGTGCGTGCCGGAAGGCTATGAACTCATCGACCTTTACGGTGCTTTGGTGTAAAATATGAAAAACATTCTTGTCTGTGTGAAGGCTGTGCCGGTATCCACATCTGTGCAAGTGGATGGCGAGTACCGGTTAAAGCGGGACGGCGTGAATCTACAATGGAATATTGCGGATGAATCTGCTTTGGAAGCCGCCCTTAGTCTGAAGGACGCAGACGGGAGCGTGACAGTACTGACAATGGGGCCTTCCAAGCTGGAGGCCCCATTAAAAGAATTGCTGGCAAGGGGCGCTGACCGGGCGGTGCTGGTAACGGACCGGCTTATGGCAGGTGCTGATACCCGCGCCACTGCCGCAGCGCTGAAAGCAGCGGCTGAAAAGCTGGGTCCCTTTGATTTGATTCTGTGCGGAAGACGAGCCATTGACGGTGAAACCGGACAGGTCCCGGGCGAGCTTGCTGCCGTACTGGGGATTCCCTGTGTTTCCAATGCTGAAATGATCCGGCAGGAGGGAAATGTGCTTATCGTTTCCCGTCGGCTGGAAAGCGGTGTGCAGGAATTGTCAGTTTCCTGCCCGGCGGTTATCAGCCTTTGTGAGTATTCCTACAATCTGCGGCTTGCGGGCATCCTTTCCATGCGCCGTGCAAAAAATAAGGCTGTGGAGCTACTTAGCGCAGCAGACCTTGACCTAAATGCTGATGTTTGCGGATTAAAGGGCTCGCCGACGAAGGTCATCGCCATGGAAAATAAGTTCCCCGGACTCAGAAACGGCATCAAGGAAGAAAATGCGGAAACCGGAGTCGCCGGCATCCTGGAAATGATTCGGGAGGTGCAGCTATGAGCAAGGAAATTCTTGTGCTGTGCCCCTTTGGCTTGGATGCAGGCTTGCTTACGAAGGCGGTAGAGCTGTCCCAAGGAAATGTGCGGATTCTGATTCCCAATGCAGATCAGGAGAAAGCGATTGCCCATGGCGCATCGACTTTGCATCTGCTGGAATGCGAAGAAATAGTTGACGAAGCTGCGTTTGCCGATTACCTTGCAGAAAAAATAGGGCAGTGGGGGAGTAAGATCATTCTTGCACCCGCAACGGTTCAAATGCGCAATGTGATGCCAATTCTGGCATATAAGCTTGGCGCCGGTCTTACAGCGGACTGTACCGCCCTCGAAATGTCCGGCGATTCGCTGCTTCAGACGCGACCTGCCTTTGGCAATTCGCTGATGGCAACCATTCGCTCCATAAGCGACATTCAAATGGCAACCGTGCGACCCGGCACATTCCGCCCTGTGGAGCAGCCCTGTGAGAATGCAGAGGTATTTTCGGAAACCTATTTGCCTGCAGAAGACAGGATCAAATGCTTGTCTTTCGAGCCCTATTCTCAGGGAATGCCGCTGCATCAGGCGCAGATTATTGTTGCAGGCGGCATGGGTGTAGGCTCCAAAGAGGGTTTTGAAAAGCTGAAACTTCTGGCAACCAAAATTGGTGCCGGATTGGGTGCGTCTCGAACGGCGGTGGATGCTGGTTTTGCGCCTTTTTCCTGCCAGATTGGCATGACCGGTGTGACCGTCAGCCCGAAACTGTACATTGCCGTTGGTATCAGCGGTGCGGTGCAGCATTTGGCTGGCATGTCCGGTGCAGAGAAGGTGATTGCCATCAATTCGGATCCCAAAGCACCAATCTTTGACTATGCTGATTACGGTATTGTCGGAGATTGGGAAACCATAATCGATAAACTACTGGAGGAATTTCTATGAGTTACAAGAAGAGATATGTTCCTGCAAACGGATATACAAAGCTTTGTGAAATCGGCAAGTGCAGCCTGAAGAAGCTGGAGTTTGGCATTATTGAGCTGAACCCCGGCGACAGCCTGCCTTTCTACACAGAGGAGCGGGAAGTTGCCTTTATCATGCTGGAGGGTCACTGCAATGTGACCGTGAACGGTGAAGTATGGGAAAATGTGGGCAACCGCATGAATGTTTTCGAAAACCGCCGGGCAGAAAGCTTCTATATGCCCCGGGAGCAGGCGCTGACCATTACGGCTATCGATCATATCAAGATCGCTGTCTGCGGCACTCCCGTAGCAGAAAAGACGGAGCCTCAGCTTTTAAGAGGTGACCGCGTGGTGCTGAAGCTGCTGGGCGAAGTGCCTTATCAGCGCGAGACCAGCTTTATCATCGACGGAACCACCAATGCCAAGGTGCTGACCATCGGCGAAGCTTACTGCACTGAGGGTAACTGGGCAGGTTTCCCACCCCACAAGCACGACGAGGACAATATGCCCGTCGAGTGCATCTGCGAAGAGATCTACTATTTCCTCTTTGATCCCAAGCAGGGCTTTGCTGTGCAGTGTATGTATACCTCTGACGGCTCTATGGATGAAGCCTACCGGGTCAAGAATGACGAGCTGGTTGAGTTCCCCTATGGCTACCATACCACCGTTTCCACTCCCGGTTATCAGACCTACTTCCTGTGGCTGATGGCAGGCGATTACCAAGGCTTTAACCGCAGCAACGACCCGGAGCACGACTGGATCGGCAAGTAAGCTTATGGAAAAGTATGTACTTGGCATAGACATCGGCAGCGGCTCTGTTAAGCTGACCCTGCTGGCAGAGTCCGGCGCGATCGCCGGAACGGCAGGCTGCGAATATCCCACCTTTTATCCCCAGGTCGGCTGGTGCGAGCAGAATCCGGAGGATTGGTGCGCTGCCTTTAAAACGGCATTTGCCGATTTGCTGGTTGCTGCAAATGTGCGCAAAGAGCAGATCGAGGCGCTTTCCTTGGACGCTGCCACCCATACTGCGGTTTTGCTGGACGAAGATTTGAAGGTCATCCGACCTGCCATTCTTTGGACGGACCAGCGCAGCAAGACCGAGGTGCAGTGGCTGAAGGAAAATGCTCTTGATGTCATCATGAATCAGGCACTGAATGCGCCTACTACGGTTTGGACGCTGCCTCAGTTTATGTGGCTGCGGGAAAATGAGCCGGATGTCTGGGGTAAGATCCGCCATATCCTTTTTGCGAAGGACTATTTGCGTTTCCGCCTTACAGGAACGCTGGAAACCGATACCATCGACGCTGCCGGCTCTATGTTCTATGATGTGACAAAGGAGTGCTGGTCTGAGGAGCTTTGTAACCTTTGCGGTATTGACATGTCCTGGCTGCCTGCGCTTCGCAAGCCGACGGATCTTGCCGGTGCTGTCAATGCACAGCAGGCTGAGGAATTCGGACTTGCCGAGGGCACAAAGGTATTTGTGGGTACGACGGATACCGTCATGGAAGTCCTTGCTGCCGGTAATGTAGAGCCCGGTCATGCTACCGTGAAACTGGCAACAGCCGGACGGATTTGTGTCATTACGGATCAGCCGCTGGACTCCAAATTCATTTTCAACTACCGCCATGTTGTGCCGGGCCTTTGGTATCCGGGCACCGCAACTGCCAGCTGCGCGGCAAGCTACCGCTGGTATCGGGACACCATTGGCAGAGAGCCTTTTGCGGATCTTAATGTACCGGCAGAAGCTATCAAACCCGGCTGCGATGGGCTTATGTTCCATCCCTACTTAAACGGCGAACTGACTCCTTACAATGATCCGGATCTGCGGGGCAGCTATACGGGTATCAGTTCCATTCACACAACCGCCCATTTCACAAGAGCAATCCTGGAGGGTGTGGCGATGAGCCTTAAGGACTGCCTGCAGACCCTGAAGGGACTTGGTGTGGAAATGAAGCGGGTGCGAATCATCGGCGGCGGTGCAAAGGGTCTGCTGTGGCGGCAGATCGTTGCGGATGTATTGGGACTTGAGATGCAGAAGGTGAAGGTGGACGATTCCTCCTTCGGCACGGCAATGCTTGCAGCGGTGGCTGTCGGCTGGTTTGACAGCTTTGCACAGGCTGCGGAGACCTGTATTGAAATCGATTCTGTGGCAAAGCCAAATCCCGAAAATCACCAGCTTTATGAGAAGCTTTTTGTCCGCTACAAAGCGATTCATGACGCTTTAGAGCCTATATATCGATAAAAAAGATGCTCTGTTTTGATATACACCCCAAAAGATTGACTCTTTTGGGGTGTATGTTTTTATAGGGATACCAATTCCGTTTGTACTTTAGTATAAAGAAAAGGTAGACAACCCGGTGAGGGGATTCTTGTCCGCACTTATATTACATCTTCAATATGGCTATTGGTTATGACTTGTTGTTGCATTTTGGCATATAATCATGTATATTTATTGTGAATAAAGGGAGGGATTATAATGCTTCTTATCAAAAACGGCAACATTAAAACGATGGTTGGTGAGGATATTCCCAACGGGTGCGTTTTGGTTGGCGATGACGGTAAAATTGCTGCTGTCGGATTGGATATTCCTGCACCGGCAGGTGCACAGGTAATCGATGCTTGCGGCAGACTGGTTACTCCCGGTTGTGTGGAGGCGCACTGCCACATTGGTATTGAGGAATCGTCCATGCGCTGGGAGGGTGCTGACTACAATGAAAGATCCGACCCGGTTACGCCCCACATGCGTGGTATCGATGGCATCCGCCCCCAGGACGAGACGCTTTATGAAGCTGTCAAAAGCGGTGTGACCAGTGCCTGTACCGGTCCCGGCAGCGCCAATGTTGTTGGCGGCACATTTGCTGCGATCAAGCTCCACGGCAAATGCATTGATGATATGATCATCAAGAATCCGGTGGCTATGAAGTGCGCCTTTGGCGAGAATCCCAAGGGCTGCTATGGACAAAGCGGCAACAAGGCGCCGGTTACCCGCATGGCAACAGCTGCGCTTCTGCGGGAGCTGCTGTTTAAGACAAAGCGATATATCGAGGACAAAGAAAACGGAAAAAATCCCGGATTTGACATGAAGCTGGAAGCGATGATCCCTGTGATCAAAAAGCAGATTCCGCTTAAAGTTCATGCACATCGAGCAGACGACATCCTTACGGCTATCCGCATTGCGAAGGAATTTGACGTGGATATGACTATGGACCACTGCACAGAAGGCGCTGCTATTGCAGACATTCTTGCAACCACCGGCTATCCTGCGTTTGTGGGACCTTCTCTTGGTCATAAATCCAAAGTGGAGCTTCAAAGCAAGTCCTTTGCAACCCCCGGAGCTTTGCACAAGGCGGGTGTGAGCGTCAGTATCATTACCGACGCGGGTGTGATTCCGCTGCAGTACCTTCCCATGTGCGCAGGTCTTGCGGCTGCGGAGGGGCTTCCCATGGAGGAGGCATGGAAAGCCATCACCATTAACCCTGCAAAGGGTGTTGGCATTGCTGACCGGGTAGGCAGTCTGGAGGCTGGCAAGGATGCGGATATCGTCATTTGGACCGCAGACCCATTGACCACAGTTGGCGCAAAAGCTTACACAACGATCATTGACGGCAAAGTCGTATGGCAGGCATAAAAGATCCCCGGTCATTTGACCGGGGATTTCCTTATTTTTTGAAAAGGGGTCTGCCGCCGATTTCTTTCGTAGTAAAGTAGCTAAGACCGGTAAAAACCTGAGTGATCATAGCTAAAAACAGCAGAACTTGAGGGGAAACAATTGCTGCAACCAAAGATGCTGTCAAAGTGCCGGCATAATGCAGCAGCATCCGCCATGCATTGTAAGGTCCTGCCATTTCCACCGGCACGGCAAACCGCAGCATGGAAGGAACGGCATTGTCCACAATGGTACGACCGATCATGATAGCCGCAAAAATGCTGAGGTACAGCGTGGGGCTTTTGATCAAAAGCAAAGGCATCAGCAAAAACGGTGCACAGCCGGCGGCAACCAAAAGTCGGGGGGTTATCCGCGTTATGCTGAAGGTAAATATCACATAAGAAACCAGCATAGCAAAGGACTGCACCGAAAGCAGCGCGGTGGATACGGAAGCATCGTAACCCAGATCCAGGGCAACGGTTGCCATGATGGCAGTGATGCCATAAGCAAAGCCGCGCAAGGTGTTTGCGGGGATCATTTTGTAAAAAACCGGCTGTTTAAACAGCTCAAGCACATTTATAGTCTTTTTTGAGCCCCGTTCCGGCATTTCCTGTGGAATAATGGGCTTGCAAAGCATATGACATACGACGCTAAGCCCGATCAAAACGGCGGAGACAGCGCAGGCTGCCAGCATCAGATCCGCGTAGCTTAAAAAGGTTGTCAGCCAGCTGATCAGCACCCCGGTGCCTAAAGAGATCACAGAGGAAATAATGCCGATGGCAGAGAGCAATACACCGTAATCTTCCGATGTATACAGATAATAGGGCAGTTTGTATTCACAGATGGTATACAATGAAATACAAACGGTTTGCAGCAGGCTGATCATTGTCAGCGTAGCAAAAGCGGAAAAGGTAGCGGACCGCATCATGCAAAGGGGAATATACAGCAGGTACAAAACAGCGTGGGGAATTTGTGAAAGGATGGAGCATTTGATGATGCTGTGCTTATCTGTCCATTGGGAGCAAAGCGACAGTGTTAACATATTTGCAGCCTGTATAAGGGCGTTGTTGATGTAGATCCACTCACTTGGGAAACCCAAACTCGCCAGAAAGGTCTGCATGATCGGACCGGTGACGCAAAGCAGGGCAACGGTGCGTAAGGTACTATAAATAATGGTGAGTATTTTGTTTCTTCCGGTATTACCCATGATGCAAACCTCCTTTTCGTTGTTGATTACATCATAGCAAAGGAGTCTTGCTTTTACAATGGGTGGACTGGTCGTAGTTTTTTGCAGAGCGTCACAAATTCATAAGCAGGAAAGTGTGGCGAAAAAGAAAGAAATCCTTGCATTTTCAGATAAATCCGGGTATAATAACTTGATGCTTTATACATAAAGATAGAAGAGGTTTTGCTGTGTATTTAAAAAGTTTGGAAGTGCAGGGCTTTAAGTCCTTCCCGGACAAGACCCTGATCCGGTTCGGTGACGATATCACCGCCATCGTCGGTCCTAACGGCTCCGGCAAATCGAATATTTCTGATGCCATTCTTTGGGTCATGGGCGAGCAAAGCTCCAAGACCCTTCGCGGCGCGAAGATGGAAGACGTGATCTTTGGCGGCACCCAGAAGAGAACGGCTGTCGGCTTTGCTGAGGCTACGCTTACGCTGGACAATTCTGACCGCGCTTTAAGCTACGACGCCGATGAGGTCATGGTCACCCGCCGGTATTACCGTAGCGGTGACAGTGAATACTATATCAACAAGCAGTCCGCAAGACTCAGAGATATCCATGAAATGTTCATGGATACCGGTCTTGGCAGAGAGGGCTACTCCAATATCGGTCAGGGCAGAATCGATGAGATTTTGTCCCTGAAAAGTGCGGACCGCCGTGAGATTTTTGAAGAGGCTGCGGGTATTTCCAAATACCGCCACCGCAAGGAGGAGACCGAGCGTAAGCTTGCCCATACAGAGGATAACCTGCTGCGTATCGGTGACAAGGTTTCCGAGCTGGAGCTGCAGCTGGAGCCTTTGCGGGTGCAGTCTGAGAAAGCGCGCAAGTACCTGGAGCTGAAGGACGAGCTGCAGGGTGTTGAGGTTGCGGTTTGGCTGGATACTCTGGATAAGCTTTCTGCAGCGGCTAAGAAAGCAGAGGAAGACTATGCCTCTGCCTCCTTTGTGCTGCAGCAGGCACATGAGGACCTGGACCGGCTGTATGCCCAGGCAGAATCTCTTGGCGAGGCGCTGCGCAATAAAGACGGCGAATTGGAGACCGTTCGTTTAAGAGTGAATATGCTGGAAGCAAACCATCAGCAGCTGGACGGTCAGATGGCTGTGCTTCGGGGCAATGTGGAAAATAACAACGGCAACATCGCCCGTATCGAAGAAGAAATGAAGGGCGATGATGACCGCAGTGGCGGTGTTGCAGCCCAGATCGAGCAGACTTTGAAGCGGATTGAAGATATCGGTCTTGCTTTGCAGGCGCGGCATAAGGAGCTGGAAGGTCTGCAGCAGGAGCTGGCAGCCATGACTGCCAATGCCCAGGGCATGACGAAGCAGTATCTTGAGCTTCGCAGCAAGGAGTCCAATCTGTCAGCCGATATTGCCGGTGCAGAGGCAGATCTGCACGGTCTTGAGGAAAGCAGAGGTCAGACTCAGGAGCGCATGGCACAGCTGCGAGGCGATTTGGATGCCGGTGCAGGCAGACGGGATATGGCGCAGAGCGATCTTGATAACTGCCGTGCTGAGCTGCGCAAGGCTCGGGAAGAGGTTACCGCAGCCAATAATACCATTAACGGCTATGCCCTGCGTCAGCAGACCCGGGCAAAGCGCCGTGACGAACTGGCAGAGAGCCTGCGTGAGCTTACCGCCAAGCTGGATGCGACCACTGCAAAAGCCAAGGTTTTCCGGGCTATGGAGCGGGATTTTGAAAGCTATCAGAAATCTGTCCGCCTCGTGATGCAGGAGTCCCAGCGGGGAAGCCTCAGAGGCATTCACGGACCGGTCTCCCGGTTGATCCGTACGGATGACGCGTATACGGTTGCCATTGAAATTGCCCTCGGCGGCGCCATGCAGCAGATCGTTGTAGGCACAGAGGCAGATGGCAAGGCTGCCATTTCCTACTTAAAGCGTACCGGTGGCGGTCGTGCAACATTCCTGCCGGTTTCCACCATTGAGGGAAGAAATCTCTCCGAAAACGGCTTGGAAAGCTGCCGCGGCTTTGTGGGCATTGCAGCGGAGCTTGTGAAGACGGAGGATACCTACCGCGGGATTATTGCCAATCTGCTGGGCAGAACGGTGATCGTGCAGGATATCGATGCTGCCATCAATATGGCAAATAAGTATAAAAATCGCTTTAAGATCGTCACTTTGGACGGTCAGGTCATGAATCCCGGCGGTTCCATGACCGGCGGCTCTGTTAATAAAGAAGCGGGCATGCTTTCCCGCACCAATGAGCTGGAAAAGCTGACGCAGCAGGAAAAGCAGCTTCAGGAGAAAAAGGATGCTGTGGAAGCAGACCTTACGGAAGCGCAGCGGCTGTGGGATCAGGTGGAATTCCAAATGAATACTGCCAAGGATCAGCTGCGTGCTGCAGAGGATGAGTGCCTGCGCCTGGAAGGTCAGGAAAAGCAGCATGAAATCCTGCTGCAGGCGATCGTAGAAGCAGAGTCTGCTGCCCGTAAGGAGCTGGAATCCCTGGAAGCAAGAGATGCATCCGACCGGGAGCGTGCCGCTGCGGATGAGACGAAGATCCGCCTTTACAATCAGCAGCTTAGCGAGACCCGTTTGGCGCTGCAGGCGCTGGAGGGCAGCCAGAATGAAACGGCAGAGGCAACCTCTCAGGTAACCGACCGCATTACGGCATTAAAGACGGATGCGGCTGCATTGGAGGCAGAGCGGAACACCGCCAATGCCCACATTGCGGATCTGCAGAATCTGCGTAGCGCTATGGAAGGCGACCGCGCCTCCAAGCTGGCGCTCATTGAATCCATCCGTGCAGAAAATCTGCGGCTGGAGGGTGAGATCGCAGCGCTTCTGACCCGTCAGGGCGAGAATAAACTTGAAACAGATCAGCAAAATCAGATGCTTAGCGATGCGATGACTGCCCGTGCGGATACCGAGGCTGCCAAGACCCGCTGTGAGCGTGACAGCCAGGAGAAAAATAAGGACATTCTTAACATGGAGCGCGCCTGCGCCCTGCTGGAGCAGAAGAAGGTCACTACCTCCATGGAGGAAAAGCAGATCATCGACAAGCTGTGGGAATCCTATGGCTTGACCCCCGGCACTGCACCGGAGCATCGCGGTCAGATCGAATCTGTCACAGCCGGTCAGCGCCGCATCAGTGAGCTGCGTCGTAAGATCACCATGCTGGGCACACCCAATTTGGGCGCCATCGAGGAGTATGCCCGTGTAAACGAGCGGTATGCTTACCTTGCCGAGCAGCGTGACGATGTGCTTAACTCCAAAAGAGAGCTGGAGACCATCATCCGGGATATCACCAAGGAAATGACCGTGATCTTCGTGGAGGAATTCAAGAAGATCGACCATTACTTCGGTCAGACCTTTGAGGAGATGTTCGGTGGCGGTAAGGGACAGCTGGTGCTGGAGGATCCCGAGGAGCCTTTGACCTGCGGTATTGAGATTCGCGTGCAGCCTCCCGGAAAGCAGCTGAAGACCATTACGCTGCTTAGTGGCGGTGAGAAGGCATTCGTTGCAACGGCTCTGTACTTTGCAATTTTGAAGGTTCGCCCCACGCCGTTCTGTATTCTCGACGAGATCGATGCGGCATTGGACGACCGAAATGTTGAGCGTTTTGCATCTTATCTGCATAACCTCAGCAAAAAGACCCAGTTTATCGTGATCACTCACCGCCGCGGCACCATGGAGGCTTCCGATGTGCTGTACGGTGTCACCATGCAGGAGCAGGGTGTTTCCAAGCTGCTGCGGCTGGATCTGAACCAGATGGAGGAATATCTGGGTATCGTTGAATAAGGAGATTTCTCATGGGCTTTTTTGACAAGATCAAGGCAGGACTCACCAAGACACGGGATGCCATGGCATCCACCCTTGGAAATGTGTTCAGCTTTAGTCAGATCGATGAAGATTTTTATGAAGAACTGGAAGAAAGCTTGATCCTTGCGGACATGGGCGTTGAGACCGCTGTAAAGGCAACGGAAATGCTTCGCAAGACCATCAAAGAGCAGCACTTAAAGACCCCGGAAGAGGCAAAGGAAGCCTTGAAGGAAATTTTGGTGGAGATGCTCAGCGTTGGAGATACGCAGCTGAAGCTGGATACAAAGCCTTCTGTTGTGCTGGTGATCGGTGTCAACGGTGTGGGCAAAACCACCACCATCGGCAAGATCGCCACGCAGCTTGTAAAGCAGGGTAAGAAGGTTCTGCTGGTGGCGGGGGATACTTTCCGCGCAGCAGCTGCCGATCAGCTGGAGATATGGGCAGGCAGAGCAGGCGCAGATATCGTCCGGCAGAATGAGGGCGCAGATCCTGCAAGCGTGGTCTTTGACGGCATTCAGGCTGCAAAGTCCAGAAATTCGGATGTGATCCTCATTGACACAGCCGGTCGGCTGCACAACAAGCAGAATCTGATGAACGAGCTGGGTAAGATCAGCCGCATTGTGGAGCGGGAACTGCCGGGAGCCAGCAGGGAAGTGCTTCTGGTGCTGGATGGCACTACCGGTCAGAACGGTCTGCAGCAGGCAAAGCAGTTCAAGGAGATCGCAGGTGTTACCTGCATGGCGGTCACCAAGCTGGACGGCACAGCCAAGGGCGGTATCGTAATTGCAGTTTCGGACTCTTTGCAGATTCCGGTGAAATTTATTGGCGTTGGCGAGCAGGCGGAGGATTTGATGCCCTTTTCTGCAAAGGAATTTGTGGACGCGCTACTGTGAGGGAAACAGAATGAAAGTTGTATTGGCAAGCAAAAATAAACACAAGCTGGTGGAAATCAGTAAGATCACTGAGAAATTCGGCATTGAGCTGGTGCTGCAAAGCGAATTGGGTGTTGACATCGATGTAGAGGAAAACGGCACTACCTTTGAGGAAAATTCCTACATCAAGGCAGAAGCCGTCATGAAGGCTACGGGTCTTCCTGCGCTGGCAGACGATTCCGGCATTGCGGTGGATGCGTTGAACGGTGAGCCGGGTATCTATTCCGCCCGTTACGGTTTTGATGACAGCCTGGATGACTGGGGCAGACTCCTGCTGCTTTTAAAGAACACGGAGCATGTGCCCGACGGTCAGCGGCAGGCGAAGTTCGTCTGCGTCATCACCATGGTCACCCCCGAGGGTCAGACTGTGCAGGCTCGCGGTGAGATCCACGGTGAGCTGCTGCGGGAGCCCCGTGGCGAAAATGGATTCGGTTACGATCCTATTTTCTACTATCCCCCCATGGGCATGAGTACAGCGGAAATGAGTGCTGAGGATAAGAACAAGGTTTCTCACCGGGCAAATGCCCTCAAAGTATTTTATGAAAAGATGAAGGAGGCCGGTTATGCTGACAAGTAAAGAGCGCGCGGAACTGAGATCTCAGGCAAACGGCATCGACACCACCTTGATGGTGGGCAAAAACGGCATTACCGACACGGTGATCGCAGAAGCTGAAAATCTGCTCAATGCCCGGGAACTGGTAAAGGGCAAGGTTTTGGAGGGTGCATTTTTGACTCCCCGCGAGGCCTGCGATGCTATTTGCGAGGCAACCGGCGCGGAAGGCATTGCTGTGATCGGTACGAAGTTTGTGATCTGGCGCTTCAGCGAAAAGTGCCAGGAAGAGCGCAATCAAACCGGTCGCGCCAAGCGTAAGGAGACACCCAAGTCCAAAGCTGACCCTGTTGGCAAGGGAATGCGTGCGCGAAAGGCTGCCGCAAGAAAGGTAAGAGAGCAGCGCAACGAATATTTCCGCCAGCAGGCTATTGAAAAGTCCATCGAAAAGGCAAGAGAGCGTCAGCTTCGGGGCGAGGAATAAGATAAGGGGGAGCTTATGGAACGGATCGGCATCTACGGCGGCACATTCAATCCGCCTCATATCGGGCATATGTCGGCTGCTGTGCAGGCGGCGGAGTCACTGTGCCTTGATAAGCTTTTACTGATCCCGGACCGTATCGCGCCCCATAAGCAGCTGCCGGAGGGCTCTGCAAGCCCGGAGCAGCGGCTGCAGATGCTGCTCCTTGCAGCAAAAGATCACCCCAAGCTGGAGGTTTCCGATATGGAACTACAGCGAGAGGGTACAAGCTACACCTATCTGACCATACTGGAGCTGAAAGAAAAGTATCCCAGTGCCCAGCTTGTGCTGATCATGGGCACGGATATGTTTTTAAGCTTTGATAAGTGGAAAAATCCCGATATCATTTTGCAAAATGCCAGCCTTGGTGTTCTTTACCGGGGCGAGAAGGGCGAAATGGAAGCCATTGATGCCAAAAAGCGGGAAATGGAAGCGAATGGCGCGATAATTGAGCTGGTAAAAAATGATGTGGTTACCATTTCTTCTACCGATCTTCGCCGGATGCTTACATTCCGCTGTGCAGATGATTTCCTGCCGGAGGGTGTCAATGCCTATATCCAAATGAATAACTTGTACCACACCGGCGCGAACTATCGCCATTTAAGCATGGAAAAGCTGGAAACTGTGGTTACGGGTCTGCTGAAGGAGAGCCGCGTTGCCCATGTGCTGGGCTGCCGGGACACAGCAGTGGAACTGGCGAAGCGTTATGGTGCAGATGAGACCGATGCGGCAAGGGCAGCGCTTTTGCACGATGTTACCAAGGCGCTCGGTGGCGATCTTCAATTGACATTGTGCAAAGAGTATGGTATGATTTTGGATGCTTTTTCCAAGACCAATCCCAAAACCATTCATGCCCTCACCGGCAGCCTGGTGGCGCAGCGGATTTTTGGAGAAAATGAGGCGGTGGTCAGTGCCATTCGCCATCATACCACAGGCAAAGCAAATATGAATCTTTTGGAAAAGATCATTTATGTTGCCGACTATATGGAGCCCAACCGGGATTTTCCCGGTGTGGAAAAGCTGCGAAAGCTTGCTTACACGGACATCGATGCGGCTTTGAAACTGGGGCTTGAAATGACGATCAATATGCTCAAAGAGCAGGGCAGGGAGGTATCTTCCGAGTCCATGGATGCTCTTATGTGGCTTAGTAGAAAGGAAGAGACACTATGTTAAGTGCAAAAGAAGTGGCTTACGAAGTGACCAAGGCACTGGATGCAAAGAAGGGCTTGGATATTAAATTGCTGCGGATCAATGATGTCAGCAGTTTGGCAGATTATTTTTTGATCTGCACCGGTACTTCCAACACCCATGTCAAGACCCTGTGTGATTACGCAGAGTATACCCTCGAGCAGCTGGGCGAGCCTATGCTGGGTCGTGAGGGTCACCGTGGAAACAGCTGGGAGTTATTAGACTTTGGCTCCATCGTTGTCCATGTGTTTACAGAGGAAGCAAGAGAATTCTACGCTCTGGAGCGCCTTTGGGCGGATGCAGAGGATGTAGATCTTAAGGATATTATTATCGAAGAATAAAGAGGTGTTTCGTCATGCCGAACTACGATTTTTCTGCCATTGAGAAAAAATGGCACAAATATTGGGAGGAAAACAACACATTTGCAACGGATGTGTGGGATTTTTCCAAGCCCAAGTACTATGTTCTCGATATGTTCCCGTATCCCAGCGGTGTCGGCCTGCACGCAGGTCACCCCGAGGGCTATACGGCTACGGATATCATGTCCCGCATGAAGCGGATGCAGGGCTACAATGTTCTGCACCCCATGGGCTATGACTCCTTCGGCCTGCCTGCGGAGCAGTATGCCGTGGATACCGGCAACCATCCCAATGGCTTTACCCAGAAGAATATCGAAACCTTCTCCGGTCAGCTGAAGGAGCTGGGTTTTGACTACGACTGGACTAAGGTGATCGCTACCTCTGACCCCGATTTCTATAAGTGGACCCAGTGGATCTTCAAAAAGCTGTGGGAAGCCGGCTACGCAAAGCGGGTGGAAATGCCCGTCAACTGGTGCGAAGCACTGGGCACTGTGCTTGCCAACGATGAGGTTATCGACGGCAAGTCCGAGCGCGGCGGCTACCCCGTTGTGAAGAAGATGATGATGCAGTGGGTCATCGACCAGCCTGCCTTTGCAGAAAAACTGCTGGAGGGCTTGGACGAGATTGACTGGCCCGAGTCTACTAAGGAGATCCAGCGCAACTGGATCGGCAAGTCCACCGGTGTTGAAGTTGACTTCCAGCTGGTAGGCGGCGGCTCGTTCTCTATCTATACCACCTGTATTGAAACCATCTACGGCATTACCTTTATGGTGCTTGCTCCCGATGGCAAGATCACCCAGAGCCTTTTGGACCGGGTGGAAAACATCGATGAGGTCAAGGCGTACATCGACGAAGCTGCAAAGAAGAGCGAAATTGACCGTACCGATGCCAGCAAGACAAAGACAGGCTGCCCGCTGAAGGGTGTTTATGCCATCAATCCTGTCAATGGCAAGGAAGTGCCTGTGTTCATCGGCGACTTCGTGCTTGGCAACTACGGTACCGGCGCTGTTATGGCTGTTCCCAGCCACGACCAGCGCGACTTTGAGTATGCTGTCGCCCACAATATCCCCATGATCCAGGTTATCGAAGGCAGAGATGTATCCGAGTGTGCTTTTGAAAAGCAGGATTATTTGGGCAAGGGCTGTAAGCTTGTCAATTCTGAAGAATTCACCGGCTTGACGGTGGAAGAGGCAAAGGAAGCCATCACCTTCAAGCTGGAAAAGATGGGCGTTGCAAGACGGAAGAACAACTATCACTTCCGCGAGTGGATCTTTGCCCGTCAGCGCTACTGGGGCGAGCCCGTTCCTTGTGTTTACACCGAGGACGGAAAGACCGTATTCCTGCCCGACGAGGAGCTTCCGCTGGTGCTGCCTGTTTTGGAAGACTACAAGGGCAAAAACGGTCAGGCACCTCTGGAGAACGCTACCGAGTGGAAGCAGTACGATCAAAACGGCATCAAGGGTGTCCGCGAGACCTCTACCATGCCCGGCTCTGCCGGCTCTTCCTGGTACTACATGCGCTATATCGACCCCAAAAACGAGAACGCATTCTGCGATCCCCAGCTTTTGAAGCACTGGATGCCCGTCGATCTGTATGTTGGCGGTCCGGAGCATGCGGTGGGTCACTTGATCTACTCCCGTATCTGGAACCGTTTCCTTTATGATAACGGCTTGAGTCCCGTGAAGGAGCCCTTCAAGAAGCTGGTGCACCAGGGTATGATCCTTGGCGAAAACGGCATTAAGATGGGCAAGCGTTTCCCCGAATTCGTGGTCAATCCCAGTGATATCGTCCGGGATTACGGCGCGGATACGCTCCGTCTTTATGAGATGTTCATGGGTCCGCTGGAGGTTTCCAAGCCCTGGTCTACTGCAGCGGTCGCCGGTGCCAAGAAGTTTATCAACCGTGTGTGGACCTTCTTTACCGAGAGTGCAAACCTTACCGACACCGATGACGGCAAGCTGACTAAGGTTTACCATCAGACCGTTAAGAAGGTCACGAATGATTTTGAGGTGCTGGGCTTTAATACCGCCATCGCACAGATGATGGTCTTCGTCAACGAGGTTTATAAGAACGGCACTTGCCCCAGAGAATATGCCGAGGGCTTTATCAAGATGATCTCCTGCATTACGCCTCATGTGGGTGAAGAAATCTGGCAGATCATGGGTCATGACAATACCATCGCTTACGAAAGCTGGCCCACCTATGACGAGGAAAAGTGCAAGGATTCTCAGGTCACCATCGCTGTGCAGGTCAACGGAAAGATGCGTGGCACTGTGGAAATGGATGCTGACCTTGATAACGATACCGTTGTACAGAATGTCCTTGCCAATGAGAAAATCGCTGCTTTCCTGCAGAAGCAGGGCGGCAATATCGTTAAGACCATCGTGGTCAAGAACAAGCTGGTCAATCTGATCGTGAAGTAAAGAACGCTTTTTGTAAAAATAGTGAAATCTTTCTTGACATTTGGAAAAAATCAGCGTATAATACTCTAGCTTGCATAGCAAGCCCTGAACGCATCCTGGAATTAGCCGGATGCCATCGGAGGGAGGGAAAACCATGTCTGAAATTCGCGTTAAGGAAAACGAATCTCTGGAGAGCGCTCTGCGTCGCTTTAAGCGTAGCTGCGCCAAGGAGGGCGTTATCGCTGAAGTTAAGAAGCGCGAGCATTATGTCAGCCCCAGCCTGAAGCGTAAGCAGAAGTCTGAAGCTGCCCGTAAGAACAAGAAAAGATTCTATTAATCCCTCTTGATCTATGCTCAAAAACGCCTTGCGAAAGCAAGGCGGGTTTTGCGTGTCAGATTTCTTTCAGTTCCTGATAAAGACCCACGGCAAGGGTGATGCCAAGAGACTCTGCTTCATCAAGAAGCAAAGATAATTCCTTTTTGCCCCGGTACAGAGAAAAACGGATTTGGTTGTCTGCAATTTCTGTACGATACCTGCAATGTAATTGCTCTTCGTAAAATGGATAATCTTCATTCTCCGGCGGCAGCAGCAGTGAAAAGGTACTACCTTTTTCTGTAACCGTAATTTCCTCATATCCCAATCCGGCTTCCAGCCAGATTTCGCGACCGTCCCATGGTTGAATATACTCTTTGAGAGGCTTACTTAGGGGCGGTGATGATAAAAATACCGGACAGTCAAATGCTACGGCATAGCGCTCTGTAACGGCTACGGTGCAGGGGAGTTTGACAGCTTCTGATACAACCCCGTCACAGCCATGGTGCTGAAAATCCAGCAGGATTCCCCGGCAGGAAAACCGCTGCACGGTTTCAGATAGTGCCTGGCAGACAGTTTTTGGGTCATGTCCCTGAGGCGGTGTCCGATCGTTTAGGATCAGAAGAGAATCCCGGGGCAAATGCTTTGGAAGATTGGTAATTCCTGTGCTGTAGGGAGAAAAATGGCATGCCATCCATGCAAGCCATTGCGGCTTTGGCGCGGAGGACGCAAATTCTGCCGAAGTCTGCGCCAAATATAATGGAATCCCCATGGACAAACACCCCTAATCGTGATATAATCCTTTCAAATCCTATGAAAGCGCAGGTTTTATTATGCCACTATCCCTGCTGCCAAAGCTCATAACCGATTCGCTAACGGACATCACTCCGCAAATGCTTAAGGAACGGGATATCCGGCTTTTGATGCTGGATTTTGACAATACCATCGTGCCCTATACCACCAGCGTGCCCACAGAAAGAATGGCAGCCTGGCTGGAACACATGAAACAATCGGATATCTACTTATGCGTTGTTTCTAACAGCAAGCGCAGCCGCGTGAAAATCTTTTGCCGGCAATACGGAATTCCCTGCATTACCCACGCGAAAAAGCCCTTTTCCAAGGGAATTCGGGAGTGCCTTTGGAAATTCGGAACAGATCCAAAGCAATGCGCTTTGGTGGGCGATCAGATCTATACAGATACGCTGGGGGCAAATTGCTGTGGTGTGACATCGATTCTGGTGAAAGCCATTGACAATCATAATTTCTGGCTGAAGGCACGGCATGTGCTGGAGCTGCCATTCATTTTTATTGCAAGAAACAGGAGGATCCAAAAATGAAAAATCTTGATAAATATCTTTCTCTTTTGAATGAGGAAGTGGACGGTTTGCTGCTGACCAGCCGCTACAGCCGCTACTACGGTGCAGAATACGACATCGCTGAGGGTGTTGCCATTGTCACCAAGGCAGGCTGCCGCTATTTTACCGATAGCCGTTATATCGAGCCCGCACAGAATAACATTCAGGGCTTTGAGGTACTGCTGATCGACCGCGTCAATAATTACTATAAGCGTATCAATGATGCAATTGCAGAATTCGGTGTTACCAAGCTTGGTTACGAGGAAGCCTATCTGACGGTTGCAGAGCTGATGGGCTATGAGAAGAATCTGTATGCCAAGCTTGTGCCTATGAATGCACCCATCTATGCCCTTCGTAGTGTGAAGGAGGATTGGGAGCTGGCGCTTATGCGCAAGGCGCAGGAAATTACTGACAAGTCCTTCGCGGAGCTGCTGACCAAGATCAAGGTTGGCATGACCGAGAAGGAGATCCAGGCAGAACTGATCTATTGCCAGCTGAAAAACGGCGCCGACGGTCTTGCTTTTGATCCCATCGTCGTTTCCGGACCGAACACCAGCGTGCCCCACGGTGTTGCTGGTGACCGTGTGATCCAGCCTGGCGACTTCATCACCATGGACTTTGGCGCTGCTTACAAGGGCTACTGCTCCGACATGACCCGCACCGTTGCCGTTGGTTATGCAACCGAGGAGATGGAGAAAGTCTACTATACCGTTCTGAAGGCACAGGAAGCTGCCCTTGCAGCCTCCAAGCCCGGCATGAAGGGTAAGGATATCGATGCCGTTGCCCGTGGTGTGATCACGGAGGCGGGCTACGGTCAGTACTTTGGTCATGGCTACGGTCACGGTCTGGGTCTTGAGGTCCACGAAGCGCCCAACTGCGGTGCAGCCAGCGAGCCGGAGATCCTTCCCGGCAGCGTCTGCTCTGCCGAGCCCGGTATTTATATTGCCGGTAAATTCGGTGTTCGTATTGAGGATGTGGTGATCTTTACGGAAAACGGTGTGGAAAATATCACACGCAGCCCCAAAAACCTCATTATTGTCTGAAAAAATTCGGATTAGTACTTGAAAAATTGCAAAAATTAGGTTAAAATATATCAGCTAACCTATACATTAATATAAAATCCCGCATTGGGTAGAGATTTAGGAGGAAAATCATATGATTTCTGCAGGCGATATTCGCAACGGCATTACTTTCGAACTGGATGGCAAGGTTATGCAGGTCATCGAGTTCCAGCATGTTAAGCCCGGCAAGGGCGCTGCTTTCGTCCGCGTCAAGATGAAGAACGTCATCACCGGCGGCGTGACTGAAACCAGCCTTAACCCCTCTGCCAAGTTCCCCACTGCTTTCATTGAGAGAAAGAAGATGGAGTATTCCTACAACGACGGCGAGCTGTACTACTTCATGGACCAGGAGACCTACGAGCTGGAGCCCATCGACGCCAGCAATCTGGACGACTCCTTCAAGTTCGTCAAGGAGAACGACATCTGCACCGTTATGAGCTACAAGGGTAAGGTCTTCGGCGTTGAAGTTCCCAACTTTGTTGACCTGGTCGTTACCGACACCGAGCCCGGTTTCGCCGGCAACACCGCTACCAACGTTACCAAGCCCGCTACCGTTGGGACCGGCGCGGAGATCAAGGTGCCTCTGTTCATCAACGAGGGTGACAAGATCCAGATCGACACCCGTACCGGCGAGTACCTGGGCCGTAGCAAGGCTTAATTTTAAGGAGTAAGATTATGACCATTTCTGAAAAGTCCGCATATCTGAAGGGCCTGATGGATGGCCTGAAGCTGAGCACCGAGACCGACGAGGGCAAAATGATTGCCGCTATCGTGGATCTGCTGGGCGATCTGAGCAAGAAAGTTACCGACATTGAGGATACCACCATTGCCATTTCCGACGAGCTCGACGAGATCGAAGAGGATCTGGATGCCATCGAAGACTTCATCATGGATGAAGAGGATGAATATGATGACGACGATGAGTGGGATGACGATGACGAGTGGGACGAAGACGAGGACTATGAAGAAGGCTTCGACTTTGGCGACGAGGACTCCACCATCTACGAAGTGACCTGCGCTTGCGGCGAAGTGATCACCTTCGATGAGGAGACTCTGGAGGAAGGCTCTATTGTTTGCCCCAACTGTGGTGAAAATCTCGAATTCTCTTGGGAAGACGAAGACGAGGACGAGGAGTAATCCACCAAATTAAATGAATGCCGCAGCCTTTGCTGCGGCATTTTTTGGAGGTACCTATGAACACAAAAGAATGGCTCAGAAGCTTGAAGTTTTTGCTGTTTTCCGTTTCCGCCGGCATTATTCAGATCGGCATCTTTACCCTTTTAAATGAGCTGCTGCATTTGGACTACTGGTTGTCCTATTTGATCGCACTTGTGGCGTCGGTGCTGTGGAACTTTACGTTCAACCGCCGCTACACCTTCAAATCCGATGGAAATGTTGCCCGGGCAATGCTGCTGGTGTTTGCGTTCTACTGCGTGTTTACACCATTGAGCGTCAGCCTTGAGCATTATCTTGCAGGTGTGCAGGGATGGAACGAGTATCTGGTTACGGCAATTAATATGATACTGAATTTCGTGCTGGAATTTTTGTATCAAAGATTTGTTGTTTATCGCAAAACATTGGATACTAACGAACTGGCAAAGTAAGAAAGTGCGCTGCTAAGCAGCGCACTTTTTATGCCCAAAACAGCCTTGCGGTCAAAGAAGCGACAAAGAAACCCACAAAGTCAGCAAACAACGCAGCAAACACGGTATAGCGGGTTTTCTTGATGCCTGCTGCGCCGAAATAAACACTGATGGTATAAAAGGTTGTTTCTGTGGACCCCAGCATAACAGCCACAGTTCTGCCAATCAGAGAATCGGGTCCGTGCTGCGCCATAAGATCTGCACCCACCGCCAAGGCTGCACTACCGCTTAAGGGGCGAACAAGCACCAGCAGCGCCGTTTCCGGCGGTATGCCGAAAAATGAAAAGACCGGGCTGAGAATGCTGCTGATCATTTCTGTAGCGGCGCTGGATCGCAGCATATTGACAGCACAAAGCAGCAGCACCAGTGCGGGTATGATGGAAACAAGAAGCTTTAATCCGTCTGCAGCGCCGCTTAAAAGCAGATCGTATGCATTTTCCTTTCTGCGCAGAGCTAGCAAGGAAGCTACCAGCAGCAAAAGGGGAACGAGATAATCAACCATGTCGCCACACCTTACCCAGAACAAAAGCTGCCAGCAGTCCCAAACCGGCAGAACAAATGCTGGTTACCCAAACTGCCGGAAGAATGTCAAAAGGGGCAGGGGAGCCGAGGCTTGCCCGAATTGCAGCTACATTGGCAGGGATCAACTGAATGGATGCGGTATTTAAGACGATGAGCCGGCACATTTCGTTTGTGGCTAATGTGGGTTTTTGAGGGTCTTTCATACCGATCACTGCTTGAATACCCATGGGTGTGGCTGCATTTCCCAAGCCTAAAAGATTGGCGCAAATATTACCACTGAGCGCGTTTGCTACATCGGTGTTCTTCCTGATTGACGGAAATATTCTATGTAACAGTGGGCGCAGCAGCCGGGAAAGAAGTCCTGTAATACCGGCATGCTCCATGAGTTTTCCAACGCCTGTCCATAGGCAAATCGATCCGGCGATCGATAGTGAAAGAGTAATTCCGCTTTGCGCACCCTCCATAATTGCCGCAGCCAATGCGCCTGATTGCCCCGTAAAGAAGGAACAAATAATCGATATCAGTAAAATGCCTGTCCATATCCAGCTCATTACCATAGGAATATTGCCCCCTTTGGTAAAGAATATGGATATTTAAATGCATAATTCTGAAAATTATGCGACAAAATTCGCGAAAAATCGAAAAAAATGTTTGACAGAGTATGAAATTGATACTATAATGGTGATAAATAAAATAATTCGTTATTTTATGATCTTCAATTTTGGAAGGAGCGACCCACATGAAATCAACAGGCATCATCCGTGAAGTAGATAAGCTTGGCAGAATTGTATTACCTATCGAGTTGAGAAGAGTGCTGGACATAGCTGAAAAGGATGAGCTGGAGATATACATGGAGAACGATAAAATCATTCTTCAGAAGTTCGAGCCTTCCTGCGTGTTTTGTTCCTCTTCGCAGAACCTGGTTTCCTATAAAGGAAAGAACGTGTGCCAGGCCTGCATTCGTAACATGAATCATTATTGATAGAAAAAATCCGCGGCAATTTTGCCGCGGATTCTTTTGTTATTTCTCGGCAGCCAGAGCAGCATCGTAAACCACATTTTTAGGTAGATCCAATTCTTTGGCGGTTTGCTTGATTGCATCCTTTCGGCTCATGCCGCTTTCCATCAGCTGTGCCACCCGGGTGACAGCATCGTCTGCTGTAGCGGTTTCCTTTTGGATCGGCTCTGCGCCGGCAACCACCAGAACGAATTCACCCTTGGGTGGATTTTCCCGGTACAGTGCGATTGCATTGCCGATGGTGGTGCGCAGGACTTCCTCGTGAAGCTTTGTCAGCTCGCGGCACAGGCTGATGCTGCGGTCTGCACCAAACACCTCAGTCATATCCTCCAATGTATTTACCAATTTGTGAGGCGCTTCGTAAAATACCATGGTGCGCTGCTCAGTCTGCAGGGATTCCAAATGCTCCCTGCGGCTTTTTTTCGCAGTAGACAAAAAGCCCTCAAAGCAGAATCTGCCGGTATTCTGACCGGAAATACTCAATGCCGTGATCACGGCGCAGGGGCCGGGAATGGCGCAGACGGTCACACCGGCTTCTGCGCACTGTTTTACCAGTTCCTCACCGGGATCGGAAATAGCAGGGGAGCCGGCATCGGACACCAATGCGCAGGTTTCTCCGGCAAGAATGCGATCCAGAATCACATTGCCTTTAAAAGCCTTGTTATGCTCGTAGTAGCTGACAAGGCTTTTTTTAATTCCCATGTGATTTAATAGCTTCAGTGTTACCCGGGTGTCCTCTGCGGCGATAAAATCCGCTTTTTCCAGGGTTTCCCGACAGCGCTGGGAGATGTCACCCAGATTGCCGATGGGTGTGGGGACGAGATACAGCATTCCAGCCATAATAGGCCTCCTAAATGTGATAAAGATTCCGGTAATATTCCGTAGGTGTGCCGTCTGCGTGCTTAAGGCAGATTTCTTCCCACTTCAGTCCTGGCTTTCCGCCTTTTTTGCAGGCAAGTAATATAAGGCTAATGTCCTTGGTGGGGTCGTGCTTGATAAGACGCAGTATTTTCGGCTCAAGACCGGCATTTACAGCGCAGGCACAAAGCTCAGCAAGCCGTTCCGGTTTGTGTACGAGATAAAATGTGCCGCCGTATTTCAGCGCCCATGCGGCGCTTTGAAACAGCTCCAATGTGCTGCAGCTGTCATTTCTTCTTGCTTGCGGCACTTCCTTGCTGACTGGTCCACCGGAATAATAGGGCGGATTGGACACACAGCAGGAAAAACTGCCGGGACGAATCAAATCGGGCAGGTTACGAAGGTCACCGCATATACTGGATACACGGTCAGAAAGAGCGTTGCGGGAAATATTGTCGATTGCTGCTTTGTGGGCAGCTGAATCAATCTCAATGCCGGTTACATGACAGCCTTCATCTTTTGCACAAAGCAGCATACCCAATGTGGCGCAGCCGGCGCCAAAATCCAAAACCTTGGCATTTTTGGGAAGTCTTGCAAAGTCAGAAAGCAGAATCGAATCGGTGCTTAAGGGGAATGTGCCGGCAGGAGTATCCAGCGTGATGCCGTTTTGCAGAAGTTCCATATTGGCCTCCATAAAAAATCAGCCTGCGCAGTCTGGAAACCAGAGCGCGCAGACTGACTGCGATTCGGAAGAATCAGCCTTCCTCGATAGCTTCAGTGGGGCACTGATCGGCGCAAGCACCGCAGCTGACACAAACATCAGCATCGATGACGTACTTGTCTTCGCCCTCGGAGATAGCCTCAACGGGGCACTGGTCGGCGCAAGAGCCGCACTTGACACAAGCGTCTGTGATATTGTAAGCCATGATTTTCCCTCCAATATGTGTTTTAGGCATAAAGCTATGCACCTCTATTCTAGCATGTATTTTTGAAAATGCAATTCCTTTTTTTGTAGGGGGAGTATATTTTTTGCACAACCAGCCGAAAATCTACGGATAAAGGGGGAGGGCAATGCATTATGCGCAGGATACAAGCAATCTGATCTTGTCTGCTGCGAAGCAGGCGCGCGCTTTTGGACACAGCTATGTGGGCAGTGAGCACTTGCTGCTGGCATTGGCGGAGGAGTCCGGTTGGAGTGCACAAATCCTTTGCAGCGAGGGGCTGGATCTGGAGCTTACAAGGAAGATGGTGCAGCTTCTTTACGGCAAGGGACACATATCCTTGCCTTTGCCGCAAGGATTGTCTTTGTCGGCAAAAAGGATTCTTCACTTTGCAGGCAGGGAAGCAAAACACTTAAAAAGTAAAACGGTGGGCTGTATGCATGTGCTGGCTGCGCTGATGCGTGCGCGCAACTGCAATGCAGAAGAAATCCTGTCCATTATTGAAGTGGATCGCAATGAAGTCTTCACAAGAACGATTGATCTTTTAAGCAGGCAGGCAAAGGTTCCTGCCAAGGGGAAAAAGGAGGCGGTATCTACGAAACTGTTGGAACAATTTAGCGAAGATCTGGTACAAAAGGCATCTACCATGGATCCCGTAATCGGCAGACAGCGGGAGATCGATATGGTGATCGGTATCTTGAGCAGAAAGAATAAGAATAATCCTGCGCTAATCGGAGAGCCGGGGGTTGGCAAGACGGCAATTGCGGAAGGACTTGCTCAGCGGATGGCATTTGGCAATGTGCCGCCCCAGCTGAAGGATAAGCGGCTGATCAGCCTAAACATGGCGAATCTGGTGGCGGGAACAAAGTACAGAGGCGAATTTGAAGAACGGCTGCGGGATGTCCTGGCGGAGATCCGCAGGACCGGAGATGTGATCCTCTTTGTAGATGAAATGCACACCATCGTCGGCGCAGGCGCAGCGGAGGGCGCTATCGACGCGGCGAATATTTTCAAGCCTGCCCTTGGCAGAGGGGAACTGCAGATGCTGGGTGCTACCACTTACGATGAATACCGTAAATACATCGAAAAGGACGCGGCTTTGGAACGTCGTTTTCAGCCTGTTATGGTTGATGAGCCTACAGTTGAAGATACTATTTCAATTCTTCGCGGACTTAAAGAGAGATATGAGGTTTTTCATGGCGTGAAAATCAGCGATAATGCCCTTATATCTGCGGCTGTGCTGTCAAACAGATATATCAGCGATAGATTCCTGCCCGATAAGGCGATTGACCTTATTGATGAAGCCTGTGCAACTATCCGCACGGAAATGGATTCCATGCCTACTGAACTTGATATCATATCAAGAAAAATTGTCCGACTTGAAATCGAGGAAACTGCTCTGAAAAAGGAAAGTGACACTATTTCAAAAGAACATCTGGAGGAAATTCAGAAAGAACTTTCAGAACTCCGTGAGCAGTTCAATGCTATGAAAGCGCAGTGGGAGAATGAAAAAACAGATATTTCTGCTGTTCAGAAGCTCCGTGAGGAAATTGAAAACGTCAGCGGACAGATTGAACAGGCAGAGCGTGAATATGACCTTAACAAAGCCGCTGAACTGAAATACGGCACTATGCCTAAGCTGAAAAATAAGCTTGCAGAACTTGAATCTCAGGCTGAAAATAAAAATGAGGAGAATCGTCTCCTCCGCGACAGAGTAACGGAGGACGAAATAGCGAAAATTGTCTGCCGCTGGACAGGTATTCCCGTTTCAAAGCTTATGGAGGGCGAAAAGGAAAAGATTCTGGGACTTGAAGCACTTCTGCATAAGCGTGTTATCGGGCAGGACGAGGCTGTTACTAAGGTGAGTGAGGCTATTATCCGTTCAAGAGCAGGCATACAGTCTCCTGATAGACCTATTGGCTCATTCCTTTTCCTCGGACCTACCGGCGTGGGAAAAACGGAGCTTGCAAAGGCGCTTTCTGAAATACTTTTTGATGATGAAAAGAATATCGTCCGCATAGATATGAGCGAATATATGGAGAAATTCAGCGTAAGCCGCCTTATCGGTGCGCCTCCCGGATACGTGGGTTACGACGAGGGCGGTCAGCTTACGGAAGCTGTTCGCAGAAAGCCCTATTCTGTTGTGCTTTTTGATGAGATTGAAAAGGCTCATCCCGATGTTTTCAATGTTCTGCTCCAGATACTTGATGACGGACGTATAACCGATTCTCAGGGAAGAACGGTTGATTTCAAGAATACTATTATTATACTCACTTCCAATCTTGGCTCGCCTTATATCCTTGAAGGTATCGGCTTTGACGGGGAAATCACGGCGGAGGCAAGAGAAATGGTTGAAAATCTGCTTAAACAGCAGTTCCGTCCTGAATTCCTCAATCGTCTTGACGAGATAATCTTCTATAAGCCTCTTGCCAAAACTGAAATTATCAGAATTGTTGACCTTATGCTCGGAGAACTGCAAAAGCGCCTCGATGATAAGCATATCAGTATAAATGTAACTGATGCCGCCAAAAAGCATATTGTTGACTGCGGATATGATGTGAATTTCGGAGCAAGACCGCTGAGACGCTATATTCAGCGCACTGTTGAAACTCTTGCGGCAAAATGTATTCTTGGCGGAGGTATATCTGCCGGTGATACGATAACAATAGATGTTGACGGAGATAAACTAATTGCGGAATAATCGGGAAAAATAGAATTTTTTTATAGTCGGTTTTTATAAAAACGGAATTGTTTTTGCCGTAGAATCGGTCAAAATGTCATTTTTTTGCAAATAGCTTGACAAATAGCGAAAATAGGTATATAATGCAATTATCTTAAGAAATGGAGGAAATATGAAATGACTAAATCTGAACTTATCAATGTTGTTGCTTCTAAGACAGAAACAACTAAGAAAAATGCTGAGGCTGCTGTAAATGCTATGCTTGAGGCTATTACTGATGCTCTCGTAAGCGGTGAGAAGGTTTCTCTCGTTGGCTTCGGTACTTTTGAGGTTCGCGACAGAAAGGAAAAGCAGGTTATCAATCCTCAGACAAAGAAGATGATGATTGCTCCTGCTTCAAAGGCTCCTGCATTCAAGGCAGGTCAGGCTCTCAAGAGCGCTGTCAACAAGTAATAGCATAATACGGAGGGATAGTAATGGCAAAGAAAAAAGCTAACACCAAAGCTGCACAGGTTAAAAAAGAATTGGAGGCTGCATCTGTAGTTGAGACTGAAATCGAAACTGTAGTTGAGGCTGCTCCTGTTGTTGAAGCTCCTGCTGAGGAGGCTGCAAAGGAAACAGCTGCTAAGAAGCCTGCTGCAAAGAAAACTTCTGCTAAGAAGTCTGCTGAAAAGAAGCCTGTTGAAAAGAAGGCTTCTACAAGAAAGACAGCTCCCAAGACAAATCTGTTCATTCAGTATCAGGGCGCTGAGGTTTCATATGCAGACCTCGTAGAAAAGGCTAAGTCTGACGCTGGAGTTGACGCTCCTAAGAATATTAATCTTTATGTTAAGCCTGAGGATAATATGGTTTACTATGTTATCGACGAAAAGGTTGGCGGATTTGTCCTTGCATAATCCTGCTTTAAAGCCGTTATAAGCAATTAAGAACACTCCCGATTCAGTTCGGGGGTGTTTTTTATATCAAAATGATATACGTATAGTATAATGCATACTTGAATATACTCGCAATTAAGAGAAATGATTTAGCCTTATCTTTGGAATTAAATGCTGTATTTGACTGGATTGGCTGTTTTGTCTTGCATTTTATTAGACATTTGTTAAATTTTACTAAAAATGGTATTAAAATTTCTATACTCGTAGTTGTTGATTTTTCTTGCATATTGATTATTTATATGGTATAATAAAGTATAACAAAATGCGGCTCTGTGCGCTTTTACAGAGGTGCCAATGTAATACAGGGCCCGTTTTTTTACATATATATATCATTATTAACCAGAAAGGGTGAAGAAATTATGAAAAAATCTTTGGGGAAACGCATTATAAGCGGCGTTACCTCGGCATTGCTCGGTATTTCTGCTCTCACTCAGGCTGTTCCGCTGAATAACGGCGGTCTGCTTATGGCGAGGGCGGCAAATAGCGAAAAAGACGGACTTCCCATAATGGACAAGCCTTATGAGGAATCTATGTGGTACAGAGGCGGCCCTCTCGGTGTAGCAGGTGATTTCCATATCTTTGCATTTGATACGGCGGAAGCATCGGAGCATACAAACGGAAATGTAGCTACTCCTTACCTTATAGGAGGAAATGCATCTCCTAATCAGTACATTGCGCGACTTGTCAATGTAATCGGAAGTAAATGGGATGCAGCAGGAGCAACTATGAATAATATTCCTGATGTTATTGTTCCAGCGAATTATTCTGTATATGTTGATAGTAGTAAAACAAAAATTGATTATCCGACAGTAAAATATGATTTCTATGTTGATAAGGGCGAAGAAGGGTCAATGACAATCAATCGTCTGACAACACTTGATAAATCATATGTAGGTCATTGGTCAAAACAGTTTATTAACTTTGCAGAACTAAAGAAAACATATGCGAATTTATCAAATACATATGTAAAGAAAGAACAGAACGCAGATGTTGAGATTTATGACGATTTCGGAAAGGAAACAAGATACATTTTAGTTCAATTAAATCCAGAAGGTGAAAATGTAATAAATCTTAAATATACAGATTTGTTCCCTGAACCGAAACCTGAATTGAATTTAACAGAAAAGGTTGTAAGTAACAAACCAGCAAAATGTGAAATAAAAATTGTTGGATTAAATTTGGAAGAATATACAGCCAATGTTACAAAAGTTGCTGAGGACGGTTCTATAAGTATTGTTCCTGTTAATGCTACAAGAATTAATGGAAATCAATCTGTTATAATTAACCTTGATATGACAGGTGTAAATGAAAATGAGAATATAGGAACAGATATTAATTTAGAAGAACTGACCAGAAGTATGACATATCATGGAATAGATGATTTAGAAGATATTGCTGGTATTGAAGAGTTTACTGATAAATGGAAAGAACTTGGTTCTCAATCAACATTAGGTATTGTTAATGGAGAAGGTACTGTAACCAATGGTACTAATATTCTTCTTAATATTGCAAATGCGCCAGTTGTTGAATCAGATTCGTCTATTGAAAAGACGGATAACCAGTTGAAAGTATCTACAGCTATTTCAACAATGTCAATACTTGCTCCATATGTTAATCTTCATGTGAATAATACAAATGGTACGTTTATTGCAGAAGATATTTCTGTTACCGGAGAAACTCACATGGCATTCTTTATGCAGCCTCTTACTGAAGCTACAATCGGTGATATCATTGCTTCAAAGGAATGGAGTGATGGAAACGAAAAGCATGGTAAAGATAAAGTAAATGTAACTCTTTATCGTTCGGTAAAATCTGATGTGGATATTTCTCAGTTTGATGCACTTATAGCAAAAGATGAAGCAAGATACAATGAAGAGAAAGAGGCATTTGAAGAATCATATACTGCAAATTTAATTAATCTTTATAAACAGGCTTTTGACGAAATGGTTGGTGAAGCTGCTTTAACTAAAGATAAAAATATTCCTTCAGGTGAGAATTTACCATTAGTTCATGTAAAAAAATTACAAACAAGTGGTAAAATAGGCGATTATGATGAGAATAGTAATTTGCTTACTGATGGTTTTATGGCATTTAATAAAGGGTATATGGGTGAAGAGTATTCTACATATGCATACAAGGATTATGTTCTATCTTCTGTGATGACTATGAAGGGCTATGGACCTGAAATGTTCTTGGGCTATAAAGACCTTATAACCATTGACGAAAAAAATGGTATTATAAACTACAATGATACGAATACAAATTTAAGTGGTACTTATGAAAGTACTGTATGGATATGTATTCCTAATGGTAACGATTATAGTAATGGTTTTAAAGCAACAATTGAAGAATATAAAACATATGAAAATAATCCGTATGCACCTCCTGGTGCGCCTCCTATCGAGACTGTAAAACGAAAAATAACAAAGATTAACAAACAACCTGCTAATACAATCATCGGTCGTCAGTATGAAAAGGTTGAAAGCGTAGAACTTAATGCTGAAAATGAATGGAAATACGAATGGAACGATCTTCCTAAGATGAACGAAACAGGTTCTACATATTTCTATTATCTTGTTGAAGAACCTGTTAAGGATTATGATACTTCATATGTAAACAATGGTACTTCATGCGGCGACGAAATGAAGATTACAGTTCAGAACATTAAGCCCGAAGGAACAAATCCGGAACCTCCTAAGCCTGCTGAAAAAAATGAAATTACAATCAGCAAGCAGATAATTTCAGGCGATAAGGCAGAAGAAGTTGACGGAGCTGAGTTCAAGCTGACAATCATCGGAGACAAACCTGATAACTTTGACGGTGTTAAGATTAATGATGTTGACGCTGGCAAGGGTAAGGCAGAACTGACATTCAGCGGCGCAAATACAGTGCTCAAAGGTCTTAAAAACGGAACATATGAACTTGAAGAAACAGCAGCACCCGACGGTTACACAGTAGTATCAAAGTTTAAATTTACTGTAACTGACGGTAAAGTAACACTGGATGAAGCAAATACTACAGGCGATAAGGTTGTAGAAAAGGACGGAACAATCACAATTACTGACGATATTTCAGTTATCAAGATTGATAAGAAAGATATCACAGGTAAAAAAGAAGTAGTAGGAGCAACACTTACACTTACAAACAAAGAACTAAGTGAAGCACAGTGGAATGAAATTATTTCCAATACTGAAAAAGAAGGTCTTACACTTACAGAGGGTAAGGATGGTGTAACATGGATATCTGCTGAAAATGCAGTTGAAATTGTTGGACTTCCCGACGGAATATATACATTATCCGAAACAGCGGCAAACGATGAAGGAACATTCGTAGCAGATGACGGAAATACATACACTATTGTTGAAAATAACCTTACATTTGAAATTGTAAACGGTGAAATTGTTGCAGATAGCGTTAATGATGCTGAATCCGAGCCTAAGACCGAAGAAGCAGCAGACGGTAAGGGATACTATTTATATGAATCTGCAAATCCCAACACAATTGTTGTATGCGATGGCATAGCAGAGAAAAAGGAACCTACAACAGTAAAGATTTCCAAGGTTGAAATCAACAAAACAGGTGAGATTGAAGG
>JAZQHM010000024.1:0-5633 GCA_045540575.1 Faecousia sp.
AGCTTGCGCTGGCGAATGGACAATTGAAAATGGACAATGGACAATTATGGTGTCCGCTTTGCGGACTTATTTCAATCATTTGCGTATGCAAATACCTCTAATTGACAATTGTCAATTGTCAACTGTCAATTTGCTCGTCAGAGCGTCAAACGGAAATTTGAATATAAAATGCGTATTTTTGCAAAAAAGTTGTTGACCTTATTGCTTTTTTCGGCTATAATGGCTTAGCATGACCAATTATGGTCTTAAAAATGTTTCGCTGCGGCCGGTGTTTCCGGCTGTCGAGCATATTGATTTCGAGGAGGTGTATCCACAATGAAGCGTACCTATCAGCCCAGCAATCGTCACCGTTCCAAGGTTCACGGTTTCCGCCAGAGAATGGCTACTTCCAACGGCCGCAAGGTTCTTGCCCGTCGCCGTGCAAAGGGCCGCAAGGTTCTGTCTGCCTAACCCGGCTCAGTTGGGTTACCAATAGCAGGATAATCGCTCAATGCGAAAATGGGAGCTATAAGTGGGGCGAACAAACCTTTCGCCCCACTCCCTTTTTATTGGGCGAACACTGAAATCTATTTTCCTGCAGTTCGGCAGTCCTTTTGCCACAAACCTGCCCCGTCCGGACCTCGAAATACACAAAGTATTCCTTCGGTCCGTGCGTCTTGTCTTGTGACAAAAATCCTCGCCGCCTGCTAGTAAAATCGCTTTTGCGTGCTCGCCTGATTTGATCGTATTTTTCGTATTTCCTGGGGGAGATACTATGAAATTTTCCACAAGCTTAAAGCTGAATCACATATTCCAGCGGCTTTACCATTCTTCCGGCTGTGCCAACGGTCTTTTAGTGCTCTATGCCCGGAAAAACCGGGGTGCCACCAATCGGGTGGGCATCACTGTGAACAAAAAGCTGGGCAAGGCCCACATCCGTAACCGGATGCGCCGTCGGCTGCGGGAAGTATACCGCCTCAACGAGGACAAGTTCCTCCCCGGCTGGGACATCGTGGTGGTCGCACGGACAAAGGCAGTCTTTGCCGATTTTGATGCTTTGACCCGCGCCTATCTGCAACTGGCAGAAAAAGCGGGCATTTTGACGGAGCAAGCCTTATGAAAAAACTGTTTCTTGCCCTGATTCGCTTTTACAGGCGCCACATTTCCCCCAACACACCCCCATCCTGCCGTTTTATGCCCACCTGCTCTACCTATGCATTGGAAGCTATCGAAAAATACGGGGCCCTGAAAGGCGGCTGGCTTACCCTTAAGCGGCTGCTGCGATGCAATCCCTTTTATAAAGGGGATTACTATGACCCCGTGCCGTAACTAAGGAGAAATGTCAATGTTTTTAGCGTTTAACATCTCTGACATCATCACCATTCCCTTCGGCTATCTGCTGGACTGGCTGTATCAGTTCACCACCAACTATGGCGTTTCTTTGATCCTGTTCGCCATTTTGGTGCGTTTGGTGCTGCTGCCCATCACGGCAAAGAGCAAGAAGAGCATGATGAAAATGTCCCGTCTGCAGCCGAGAATTCAGGAGCTGCAGAAAAAGTACGAAAATGACCAGAAGAAGCAGCAGGAGGCCATTCAGCAGCTTCAGAAGGAAGAGGGCGCATCCATGGGCTGCGGCGGCTGCCTTTGGAGCCTTGTTCCCATGCTGATCTTGATTCCTCTGTATCAGGTCATCCGTCAGCCCATGGTCTACATGCTCCACGAAACCGCGGAGGTGGCTGAGGCCATTATTGGTGTGATCAAGCAGGCAGACGCCTCCTTGTTCACCGACAATCCCTACTACGATCAGCTGATCGCTGCCCGGCATCTGCCGGATTTCATCGCCGCCATTAAAGAGGCAGGCATTACCATCACCAACCCCGCAACCTTGGAAGGCTTGAACTTCAGCTTCCTGGGTATCGACCTGGGCATGCAGCCTGTATTCAATATCTTTGGCGATGCCTGGAAGTGGGACTGGAATCACATCGGCGCATTTTTGATCCCCGTTGCCTCTGCCGGCAGCCAGGTTCTGAGCATGTGGATGAGCCAGCGGGCCAACGATTCTGTCATCACCGACGAAAACGGTGTGCAGGATAAGGAGACCGCCAAGAAGTCCCAGTCCAATCAGACCAGCAAGACCATGATGTGGATGATGCCGCTGATGAGCCTCTGGATCGGCTTTACCGTTCCGGCTGCTCTGTCTTTGTACTGGCTGGTTGGCGGTGTTGTTGCCATGGTTGAAAATGAAGTGCTGACCAAGCACTATCGCAAGATCTATGATGCCGAGGACGCAGTGCGTCTGCAAAAGGCTATGGAGCGGGATGCCATCGAGGCCGAAAAGGAGCGCCTGCGGGCTGAAAAGCGGGCTGCCAACCCCGACGGTATCACCGAAAATACCAGCAAGAAGAAGCTGCATAAGCAACAGCAGCAGGCGGAAGAAGCCGCAAAGGCTGCCGCAAGGAAAGAATATGAAGCCAGAAAGGGCATCGTGGAAGAGGAGCAGCCTCAGAAGCAGACCCTCTCCGGCATTGCCGATCGCCCCAACTGTAAGGGTCGGGCTTATGATCCCAACCGTTACAGCCGCGAAAATACGGAGGAATAAAATGGAAAAGACCATCGTTACTACAGGCAAGACCATTGATCTTGCCATCGAAGCGGCGCTGACCCAGTTGGGTTTGGACCGCGACAGCGTTTCTGTTCAGGTCCTGCAGCAGGCAAAGTCCGGCTTTTTGGGGCTGGGCGCACAGCCTGCCAAGGTTGAAGTGACCTACGAAGCACCCGATCCGGCTCCCAAGGTGGCACTTTCTTCCGCTTCCCGCTCTAAGCCCAAGGCAAAGCCCGTGGCTGAAAAGAAGGTAGAGGAAAAGAAGGTCGAAGCGCCCAAGGCTGAGCCTAAGAGGGAAGAAAAGAAAGTCGAAGCAAAGCCCGTGGCTGAGAAGAAAGTGGAAACTCCCAAGGCGCCTGCTGAGCCCAAGGTTTATGCTCCCGCTGAGCCCGGCTCTGTGGAAGAAAAGATCGAAGTGTTCCTCAAGGGTCTGCTGGAGCATATGGGCTCCGATGCCGTGCCCCATGCATGGAAGGTAGACGCAAATACCTATAAGGTAGAGTTCACCGGCTCCGATCTGGGTTACCTCATCGGTCGCCGTGGCGACACGCTGGATGCGCTGCAGCATTTGGCAAACTACAGCGTCGGCAGAAATGTGGAAGGTCATATCCGCATCAATGTGGATGCTGAGGACTACCGCGAAAAGCGGGAGGACAGCCTGCGCCGCTATGCCCGCAAGAAGGCACAGCAGGTGCTGAAGGCTCGCCGCCGCACCACTTTGGAGCCCATGAACGCTTACGAGCGTCATGTGATCCACGCTGCGCTGCAGGATATGGAGAACATCACCACCCATTCCACCGGCACCGAGCCCAACCGCCGCGTTGTGATCGAATTCGTTCGCTGAGCGGGCAGTGCCAGCGGACAATGCGTGCGCCAGCTGGTCTGTAATCGTTACCAGCCTAATCCGCTCGGTATCGTAACTGCATAGTAAGAAAGACCGCTCTTTCGAGCGGTCTTTTTCTTTGCCAAATTGCGGCTTGTCGGGGAACTTGTAAAGGCCCCCTTGCCTAAACGGGGCTGTCACGCGGACAGCGTGGCTGGGGGATATTTATGCCGCAAAGCGGCATATCGCCCTACGGGCGAAGTATCCCTCCGTCTCTGCCTTGCAGCAGAGCCACCTCCCTTTAGGCAAGGGAGGCTCGCGCTTCGCGCTCCATCTGCCGGATAAACTGAAATTTGACACGCGCAAGCGCAAAAAACGCTCCGCTTCAAAATGACACAAATTGCGGTTGCAAAGGCTTTCCCTTTGTGGTATGCTTGTTACAGAAACAATACTTGAAAAAGGAGTGTTTTTTATGAAGAGATGGATCGCTTGCACTCTGGTCTTTATCTTGCTGCTAAGCCTTTCCGCCTGCAAAAGTTTCGTTTCCGACGTGCAATCCGGCATGCAGGACGCGCTGGAAGACGCCGGTGAGGAGCTGAACAAAACCGTTACCCGCGGTGTCATCAGCGGCGACAGCTACACCAGCACCTTCTCCGGGCTTTCCTTTCAGAAAAGCGGTACTTGGCGGTTCTTTACCGATGCAGAGCTTTCCGCTGCCATGAACGCCTCTACCGACATCTTGGATCAAGATGCCTTTGAAAAAGCCTTGGCCTCCATGGTAACTGTACATGATATGATGGCAATGGATGATGCCACCGGAAACAATATCGTCGTCAGCTATGAGAATCTGGCACTGACCAATAGTACCTCTATTACCCCGGAAAGCTACATTGACGCAGTTGAGCAGCAGTTGGCCGGCCAATCCGGTTTTTCCTCCACTATGGGAGAGGAAAAGACTGTGACCCTTTCCGGCAATAGTTACCACCGGGCAGAATGCACCATGGTCTACAATGGCATCACCATGAGCCAGTTTTTCTATGTGCGCAAGCTGGACAAATACATGAGCGTGATCATCGTCACCGTTATGGACGGAACGGATATCTCCACCGTGGAAGCCATGTTCCAGGGCTAATGCTCCTACATATAAAAAATGCACCGCTTCACGCGGTGCATTTTTATTATATGGATTTACAGCTGAGGACCAGCCTTCACGAGAGCCTTGCCCTCGTCGTTGCCGGTGTACTTCTCAAAGTTCTTGATGAAGCGGGCGGACAGATCCTTTGCCTTGGTCTCCCACTCAGCGGCATCTGCATAGGTGTCGCGGGGATCCAGAATTGCGGGATCAACGCCGGGAAGGCTGGTGGGAACCTCGAAGTCGAAGTAGGGGATCTTCTTGGTCTCAGCCTTCAGGATGGAGCCATCGAGGATTGCGTCGATGATGCCGCGAGTATCCTTAATGGAGATACGCTTGCCGGTGCCGTTCCAGCCGGTGTTAACCAGGTATGCCTTTGCGCCGGACTTTTCCATCTTCTTGACCAGCTCTTCGCCGTACTTGGTGGGGTGCAGCTCCAGGAAGGCAGCGCCGAAGCAAGCGGAGAAGGTGGGAGTGGGCTCGGTGATGCCGCGCTCGGTACCAGCCAGCTTGGAAGTGAAGCCGGACAGGAAGTAGTACTTGGTCTGCTCGGGAGTCAGAATGGAAACGGGAGGCAGAACGCCGAATGCGTCAGCGGACAGGAAGATAACGTTCTTAGCGTCGGGACCCTTGGAAACGGGGCGAACGATCTTCTCGATGTGGTTGATGGGGTAGGAAACACGGGTGTTCTCGGTAACGGAGCCGTCAGCGAAGTCGCAGACACCGTTAGCGTCAACAGTAACGTTCTCCAGCAGAGCGTTGCGCTTGATAGCCTTGTAGATGTCGGGCTCGGACTCGGGATCCAGGTTGATGACCTTAGCGTAGCAGCCGCCCTCGAAGTTGAAGACGCCCTCGTCGTCCCAGCCGTGCTCGTCATCACCGATCAGCAGACGCTTGGGGTCGGTGGACAGGGTGGTCTTGCCAGTGCCGGACAGACCGAAGAACAGAGCGGTGTTCTCGCCGTTCATGTCGGTGTTAGCAGAGCAGTGCATGGAAGCCATGCCGTTCAGGGGCAGGTAGTAGTTCATCATGGAGAACATACCCTTCTTCATCTCGCCGCCGTACCAGGTGTTCAGGATGACCTGCTCCTTGGAGGT
>JAZQHM010000025.1:0-2591 GCA_045540575.1 Faecousia sp.
GTTTTGTCATCCCGAGCGACCGAACGGGAGTCGAGGGATCTACGCATTATCGTCCCTGCTAAGCAGATAATCGGTGCGAAGATCCCTCCACGCGGCTTCGCCTTGGTCGGGATGACAACATTGTGGGTAATTGAAAACTGCCCGACAAACTGAAACTTGAAACTACAAAGGAGGTGCTTCCCATAAAAAGACCCGCTTTACGAAAAGCCGAGCCCTATCTTTGGATCTTGCCCAGTGTGATCTTAATGGGCATTTTCATCATCGTGCCCATTTTTACCGTGTTTCGCATGGCTTTCAGCCATGTGAGCAAAACCGGCAAGATCCGTGACTTTGCAGGCTTTTCCAATTTTATCAAGGTAGTCAGCAACCCCGAGTTTTCCATGGTGCTGCGAAACACGCTCCTTTGGACTGTGGTGGTGGTAGGTCTTTCCACACTGCTGGGCTTTGCCCTCGCGCTGCTGCTGAACAACAAATTCAAAGGGCGCAAGATCGCCCGGGCTATCGTTGTGTTCCCCTGGGCAACCACGCTGGTGATTCAAGCCAGCATTTGGCGGTTCATCATCGATACCGACTACGGCGCGCTGAATTCCCTTTTAAAATCCATGGGGCTTATTTCCGCCAACATCAACTGGACACCCACTCCGCGAGCGTTTTTCGGCTGGGAGATTGCCTGTGGCATTTTCGTCACCATTCCCTTTGTGTGCTTTACGGTACTGTCGGGGTTGCAGAGCATTGACGAAAGCTTTTACGAAGCCGCCACCGTAGACGGGGCAAATTACCGGCAAAAGCTGTGGCACATCACCCTGCCGCTGGTAAAAAACAGCCTGACGGTGTCCACGGTGCTGAACATTATTTATGTATTCAACTCCTTTCCCATTATATGGACCATCACCAAAGGCGACCCCGCCTACCAAACGGACACCTTGGTGACCTACCTCTATAAGCTGGCATTTTACAATGCCCGGCAGGGCGAAGCCGCCGCCGTATCCGTCATCGGGTTCGCTATTTTGCTGATCTGCGCCAGCTTTTATATGCTCTCTACTCTAAAGAAAGGAGAAGATTGATATGCTCCGCCCCAAGCAGATCCTATCGCGCTGCGCGCTGTATCTTGTGGTCAGCGTGATCTGCATTTTTATTCTATATCCCTACTTTGTAATGCTGTGCACAGCCCTAAAAAGCCGGGCGGAGATCTTCGCCATGGATGCGGCAGTATTGCCGAAAGACCCCCAATGGCGCAACCTTCTTGACATTTGGAAGCGGGCGCCCATGGGGCAATACATGGGAAATTCCCTGCTGATCGCCGTGGGCTCCTCCCTGATTGCCATGGTCTGCGGCATCCCCGCCGCCTATGCCCTTGCCCGGATGAAATTTAAGGGGCAGACCGCATTTCTTGGCTTTATCATCGTTTCACAGATGTTTGCGCCGGTAGTGCTGCTGATCGGCATTTACAAAGTTATGTCAACCTTAAGTATGTCCAACAGCCTTTGGGGGCTGATCTTCATCAACGCGGCATTCAATCAAGCCTTTACCATATGGCTGCTGCGGGGCACTTTTTTAAGCATTTCCCCAGAAATGGAGCAAGCCGCCACCATGGACGGCTGCAGCCGGCTGCAATCTTTGTTTAAAATTCTGCTGCCTATGGCAGCCCCCGGCATCGTGACCACGCTGATCTTCATTTTTATCAACGCGTGGAACGAGTATACCGTGGCGCTGTGTCTGATCTCCACCGACACCTTAAAGCCGCTGACCGTGGGCATCAATATCTTCAACGGCTACAACATGATCGAATGGCAGTATCTTTTCGCCAGCTCCATCTTTGCCATCATTCCGGTGGTGATCCTCTTTATGTCCATCGAGAAAAACCTTACAACCGGACTTACCGCCGGCGGCGTTAAGGGTTAGCGGACAGTATGAATCAATGTATACTTGCCCCCGGCAAGTATTTAGTTTTTGATTCGCTGCGCGGAGCACCACCGCTGACAATTCGTGCACGGTGCGGCTGTTGTCGCTCCCCGTTCACTCGGCTCGGTATCGTTCCTGCTGTGCAAATTACAGCTTGTCAAGTGGACAGTGTCCGCTAGGCTGCAATTGTCGCACATACACAAAAAGCCCCGAAGCTTTCGCTTCGGGGCTTTTGATCGTTTGATTACTCAGCAACGTAGGGCAGCAGAGCGATCTGACGAGCGCGCTTGATAGCGGTGGTCAGGTCACGCTGGTGAGCTGCGCAGGTACCGGTGGTACGGCGGGGCAGGATCTTGCCGCGCTCGGACAGGTAACGGCGGAGCTTCGCAGTGTCCTTGTAATCGATGCTGGTCACCTTATCCACGCAAAATGCGCAAACCTTTCTGCGCTTGCGGGGGCGAACACGCTGTTCGTTGGCCATGGGATTTCCCTCCTTCGTAAATCTTGTAGAAAAAGTTCAGTTTGTTAGAAAGGAAGCTGAGCGTCGTCATCATCCAGCATCGCAAAGTCGGATGCGGGAGCGCTGGCGGGTGCGGCGTAGCTGCCATAATTGGGGGTGGAATTGGGAGCGGAGTAGGTGTTGCCACCATAATTGTTGCCGCCGTAGGAATTGCCACCGTAGCTGTTGC
>JAZQHM010000026.1:0-10352 GCA_045540575.1 Faecousia sp.
GTAGGTGTTGACCATCTCCACATACTCCTGGGGAACGGAGGAAGAACCGTGCAGGACGATGGGGAAGCCGGGCAGCTTCTCGATGATGGACTCCAGAATGTCGAAGCGCAGCTGGGGGTTGGTGCCGGGCTTGAACTTGTATGCGCCGTGAGAGGTGCCGATGGCGATGGCCAGAGAGTCACAGCCGGTCTTGGAGACGAACTCCTCGACTTCCTCGGGACGGGTGTAGGAAGCGGCCTCGGCGGAGACGTTGACCTCGTCCTCGATGCCGGCCAGGGAGCCCAGCTCAGCCTCGACCACAACACCGTGATCGTGAGCGTACTCAACAACGCGCTTGGTGATCTCGATGTTCTCCTCGAAGGACTTGCTGGATGCGTCGATCATAACGGAGGTGAAGCCGCCGTCGATGCAGGACTTGCAGGTCTCGAAGCTGTCACCGTGGTCCAGATGCAGAGCAATGGGAATCTCGGGGCACTCAATAACAGCAGCCTCAACCAGCTTCACCAGGTAGGTGTGGTTAGCGTAGGCGCGGGCACCCTTGGAAACCTGCAGAATGACAGGAGCCTTCTTCTCGCGGCAAGCCTCGGTGATACCCTGAACGATTTCCATGTTGTTGACGTTGAAAGCACCGACAGCATAACCGCCGTCATAAGCCTTCTTAAACATCTCGGTAGTAGTTACAAGAGCCATATGTATGATTCCTTTCTTAACAGGCCGAAGCCCAATTTTTTACGAGTACATTATACCATGTTTTTCCCGCTTTTCAATACAAATCTTTGAATTTTTTCCACTTATGTACCCTTTCACAATTCCGGAGGCGTTTTCGATAAAATATTATTGGAAATTACTATTTACCTTTTGAAAAAAATATCGTATAATCTATGGGTAATATTACGTTTAAGGAGTGTTTTACATATGAAACTGTCCTCTTTGCAGACAGCCAGATACCAGTATCAGCCCAAGCTTCCGGGCATGCTGAGAAATGGCATTTCCCAGATCTGCGTCAAAAACGGCGGCGCTACCGAAAGCGTAGCCGATCAGGAAAAGATCAAGGCACTGTTCCCCAATATTTACGGCAAAAACGAGATCACCTTCCAGCGCGGTGAGAACACCGCACCTGCCAAGAAGCAGGTGGTTGGTGTGATCCTCTCCGGCGGCCAGGCACCCGGCGGTCACAATGTTATCTGCGGTCTTTACGATGCGCTGAAGGCTACCGACAAGGAAAATGTCCTCTATGGCTTCAAGGGCGGTCCCAGCGGTCTCATTGACGATGACTACATCATCTTCGACGACGCATATATCAATGCCTACCGCAACACCGGCGGTTTTGACATCATCGGCTCCGGCAGAACCAAGCTGGAGACTGAGGAGCAGTTCGCCATCGTGGCAGAAAACTGCAAAAAGCACGGCATCAATGCTCTGGTGATCATCGGCGGCGACGATTCCAACACCAACGCAGCAGTCCTGGCTGAGTATTTTGCCGCAGAGAATGCAGGCATTCAGGTTATCGGCTGCCCCAAGACCATAGACGGCGACCTGAAGAACGAGGACATCGAGTGCTCCTTCGGCTTCGACACCGCCACCAAGACCTATGCTGAGATCGTCGGTAACATTGAGCGCGATGCCAACTCCGCCAAGAAGTACTGGCACTTTGTCAAGGTCATGGGTCGCTCCGCTTCCCATGTTGCTTTGGAAACTGCTCTGCAGACCCAGCCCAACATCTGCCTCATCGGCGAAGAAGTGGCTGCAAAGAAGATGTCCCTTGCCCAGATCACGGAGCAGATCGCAGACAGTGTTGCTGCCCGGGCTGCAAAGGGCTGGAACTTTGGCGTTGCCATTATCCCCGAGGGTATCGTAGAATTCGTTCCCGAGTTCTCCGTGCTGATTGCTGAGATCAACGAGCTGCTGGCAGGCGCTAAGGCGGATGCTTTCAATGCGCTTCCCAGCTGGGCTGAGAAGTACGCTTTCATCGAAAACGGTCTGACCAAGGAGTCCATGGCTGTTTTCGCCATTCTGCCTCAGACCATTCAGCAGCAGCTGTTCCTGGAGCGCGATCCTCATGGCAACGTGCAGGTTTCCCTCATTGAGTCCGAGAAGCTGTTCTCCGAGATGGTAAAGAACAATCTGGCTGCCCGCAAGGCTGCCGGCACTTACAAGGGCAAGTTCTCTCCCCTGCACCACTTCCTGGGCTACGAAGGCCGCTGCGCTTTCCCCTCCAATTTCGATGCTGACTACTGCTACAGCCTCGGCTACAATGCCTTTATGCTGATCCAGTATGGCTACACCGGCTATCTTTCCAAGGTTTCCAACCTTTCTAAGCCTGCTGAAGAGTGGGTCGCCGGCGGTATGCCCATCACCAAGATGATGAACATTGAGCGCCGCCACGGTGCTGACAAGCCCGTTATCCGCAAGGCTCTTGTTGAGCTGGATGGCGCACCGTTTACGTTCTTCGCAGAGCACCGCGACCAGTGGGCAAATGAAACCTGCTATGTCTACCCCGGCGCAATTCAGTATTGGGGCCCCAGCGAGGTTTGCGACACCACCACCAAGACTCTGGCTCTGGAAAAAGCCTAACCTTATAAAGCAAGCGCCTGTCCAAACCGGACAGGCGCCTTTCTTATTTGCAGGCAATGGCTTCGATCTCACAAAGCACACCCTTGGGTAATTCCCGCACCGCCACGCAGCTGCGGGCAGGCTTGCTGATGAAGTATTTGGCATAAACCTCATTAAATGCGGCAAAATCCGCCATATCTGCCAAAAAGCAGGTAGTTTTGATCACATTTTCAAAGCCAACACCGCCAGCTTCCAGCACCGCACCCACATTGCGGCAGCTTTGCTCCGCCTGGGCGGTGATGCCCTCAGGGATAGCACCGGTCGCGGGATCAATGGCGATCTGACCGGAAGTATACACAAAACCATTTGCATCAATGCCCTGAGAGTAAGGACCGATGGCAGCAGGGGCTTTTTCTGTTTGAAGGATCTTCATATCACAGCTTCCCTTCCCGGCTTTGGCAGGTAAAGACGATGACCTGCTTATTTTCCGCCGCTTCTTTCAAGATATCCAGCGCCACCTTCAGCCGCTGATCGTCAAAACGCACCAGCGCATCGTCCAAAACAAGGGGCGCATTCGGTGTCAGCTCTTCCGCAACCGCCAACCGAAGGGCAAGATACAGCTGGTCAACAGTGCCCTCGCTGCGCCATTGAGAAGAGCGAAGGGTGTCTTCCGACTCCGTGCGGGCGCTAAGACTTAAGTCTTCACCCAAGGTGATCTGCTGATACCGACCTCCGGTCAGCTTGGAAAACAGCTCCTGCGCCCGCTTGGAGATCCGGGGAGCAAACCGCCGCTGCAATTCTGTAGTAGCAGCGCTCAATGCTTTTTGCGCAAGCTCCAAAGCTTCGTAGGTATCTTCCAGCTGGCTGATTTTCCGGTTGACTGCCTTCAGGCGGCTGCGAATGGCACTTTCCTGCCCAAGCGCTTCGGCTCTTCCCTGATGCTGACCCAGCTTCAGCTGCAGCTGCTTCTGCTCAAAGCGGCAGGCAGCAAGCTGGGAATCTGTTTCTTCCATGGTCTGGGTAAGGGTGTCCGGTTTTACGGGCTTGTCCGCATCCTTGAGAGCCGGACGCAGCGCTGCCACGATCCCCTTCCGGTTTTCCAGTTCCTTTTCCGCCTGCGCCAAGGCATCCCAATGGTCGATCTGCTGCTGCCAAAGATTCTGGCAGGCATCCAGCGTTTCTCCGCCGGTGAGACCAGCGGTTTTCTCTTCCAAAAGCTTTCTTTGCGCCGTGAAATCCACGGTCGCAGCCTCATATGCAGCTCTTTCGGCAAGGTAACGCTCTGCCGCAGCGGCATAAGTTTCTGCCTCCGACACCCAGTTTTTGGGGGTGATGCCGGGATACAGGTCGTAAAGCGCATCCAGCTCTTTGCGGAACTTTCCGGCGCGCACTGCGCCGCAAACAAGGGTCACAACTCCGGTGATCAGCACCGCTGCACCCCCGATAGCGAGCAAAAGCACATCCAGTTCGGCAACCAGGAACTTTGCCGCGATCAAGCCGGCAAGCACTACAAGCATGGCGATGCCGACCACGGTCATGACGCTGCTCTGCTTCTTCCGCCGGCTTTCAATGGCAGCCTGCCGGTTAAAATCTTCCTGTGCCTTGGCACGGATCTCATCTGCGCTCATGCCCCGATAGGCAGCCGGCAGCTCCGGCTGGGCAGGGGGTGTGGGAAGAGACTCAGCCTGCAGCGCCATCCACTGGCTCTGCAAGGAGCGCACATTCTGCAGCTTTTCCTCCAGCGCCTCTTTAGATGGCAGTTGTGTGCAAATTTCCTTTTGTTCAGCAAGGGTCTGCTCCGCTTCCTTGCAGTCTGTTTCCGCAGCTTCGATCTTCTGCCGAAGCTCCAAGGACGCAGTGTAATTCAAGTTTACTTTATGGTTTTCCAGTGCAGAAATTGCCGCCTCCAGCTCCTGCTGCCGCAGGTGGATCTTTTCTTCCTGCTCCGACAGCTCCTGCAGCTCATTCAGCTGACCCAGCAGCTGATCCTGCTCGGCTTCTGCCTGAGGCAGCAGACCTGTGCGGTTGTAGCGGCACTTGTTTTTCAGCTCCTTCAGCTGCTTTCCCAATTTATCGCCGCTGCCGCTTTCATCGCCGGTGGTGACCAGGGCATTTAAGCGGCGACGCAGGGCATCATTTTGCTGCACCGGCAGATCGGACAGCTTCAAAAAGCCCGCCTGGGTAAATACGCTTCGCTCCACACCCAGCAGCATTTGTCCGCAATTTGTGGCGTTCAGTTCCGGAAGCTCAATGCCGGTTTCCGTTTCGTAGGCTCTAAAATCGCCGAAAATCAGCCGACCCCGGGTGGAACGCTCAATGGTAATATCTCTGCCGTTCCAATTTAAGTCAATTCTGCCGGACATAGGTGCGCCGGACCAGGGGGCATAGCGCTCCTTGGCAGCAAGGGCGCTGCCGGTGGTACGCTCCCGGGTGTCGATGCCGTAAAGCATGCTGATAAGGAAGGCGCACCATGTGGATTTTCCCCATTCATTGGGGGCTTCGATGATGTTCAGACCCGGCTGCAGCGTAAGCTTTTCGTGCTCCAGCTTGCCAAAGGTGGCGGTCATGGAATAGATTTTCACTGCAGCGTCACCTCCTGTCCGTCAAGGATCTGACGGGAGATCCGAGCTGCCAGCTTCAGCCGCTGCCGCAGCTTTTCGCTGTCGGTATCCATTCCGTCGTGCAACAGCTTAAAATACAAGCCTTCCAAGGTATCCTCGCTCATGCTGCCCCAAAGATCCATCTCCGGCGCAGTGCGATCCCGCAGTTCCAGATTGGCAACATGGGAAAATTCCTTCGCCAGCGCAGCCATATCCAGCGGCGCGCTGTAGCCGGTCAAGGTGATTCGGTAAAAGTCCCGGGTTTCCATAGGCGGCAGCAGCGCGGAAAGGGCATCCGCTGCATCTTCGCCTACATCGATCTTCTCATCATAGAAGCACGGGGTATTCAGCGGCAGGAAACGAGCAGTAACTCCCTCATTCAGCTCCGCGATCAGCACACCCTTTCGTCCGTTTTCGTCAAAACCGCGACCCATGGGGCAGCCGGGCCATGCGCAAAGCACCTCGCCGGCACGGAAGCTGCCGCCCTTATGGACATGACCCAGCGCCAGATAGTCAAGACCGCTTGCCTTGATCTGCTGGGTGCTCAGGGGCGCATAGGGAGAATTTGCCTGCAACGGATCGGAATGCAGCACACCGATGTGCCAGCGGCGATTGCCCTGCGCCTGAAAGCCCTTCAAAAGTCCTGGGCAGTCCATGGCTTCGTAGCCTGCGCCATAAATGACACAATCAAGTTCAGGAACATCCACACTTTCCATGGTGGGATGGGTGAAAATATGTACATTTTCCGGCCAGCTTTCCGTTAAATATGGGCTGCCGGATGCGCAGAAATCATGATTGCCGGGGGTAATGAACACCGGCACTTTCACTTCTTCCAACGCTGTGCGAACCGCGTCAAGGCTTTCTTTTGTATACGCGCCGTCAAAAAGGTCGCCGGCAAGCAGCAGCAGATAGCAGCCTTCGCTCTTGCAAAGATCTGCCACCTTTTCCGGGATCTTCAGAAGCTCTGCGCGCAAAAAACGAGCCTGCTCTTCGGTGCGACCCACCAAAGGAGAATCCAGATGCCAGTCAGCGCTGTGCAGGATCTTCATCGTAAATATCCACCCTTTCTGCGGACTTGCAAAGTCCGGTATTTGTATCCACGGTAAAGACTACCGCTTCCATTTTCGTCGGACCGTTTGCCCACTGGTAGCGGCTGGTCAGATCCCCCCGAAATTTGGCAATGGAAAGTTCCGGACGAATGCCCAGCACGGAATGCTTCGGTCCGGTCATGCCCAGATCCGTTACATAGCCTGTGCCGCCGGGCAGCACCTGGGCATCGGCTGTGGGCACATGGGTATGGGTGCCCCAAAGAGCGCTGATGCGTCCGTCCAGCATATAACCCATAGCTAGTTTTTCCGAAGTCGCCTCTGCGTGCAACTCTACCAAAATGATTTTGGTGTCGATTTCCTTTAAAATCTTTTCGATCAGCAAGAAGGGATTATCCGGACCGTAATCCATATTGCACCGACCGATCAGATCGATCACTGCCACCGGACCTGCCTTGCTATCAAATATCCCCCAGCCCTTCCCGGGCGCTTGGGGTGCAAGATTTGCAGGACGCAAAATATTTTTGCAATCGTCCAGATACGGAACCAGCTCCCGCTTGCCGAAGGTATGGTTTCCCATGGTGATCACATCGGCGCCGGCATCAAAAATATCCTCTGCCTGCTCCGGGGTGATACCCACGACGCTGGCATTTTCGCCGTTTACCACCACGAAATCCGCATTTACCTTGCGCTTAAGATACCGCAGGGATCTGCGGACACGGTCCATGCCCGGACCGCCCACTACATCGCCTACAGTCAGAATTCTAAAGTCCATACTGTCATACCACCTGCATTTTGGTCGTGCCGTCTTTTACCAGCTCATAAATGCCCCGGATGCCGCCGCTTACCATGCTGTCCACAGCTTCAGCGGTGTAAAAAGCGATATGGGGCGTCATTACCACATTGGGAAACTGTCGCAAATAAGCCATGGAACGGTTTTTGATGATGCTGTCGCGAAGGTTTTCGTGATAAATTCCCTCTTCCGCATCAAACACATCCATGCCCAATCTGCCGATTTTCTCATTTTCAATGCCTTCGATCAGGGCATCCACATCCATCAGCTCACCACGGGCGGTATTGATCAGGATCACACCGTCTTTCATCTTTTCCACGGTGTCCTTATTGACCATATGGTAGTTTTCTTCGGTCAGCGGGGTGTGGAATGTGATCACATCACAGTTTGCCCAGATCTCATCTAAGGAAACATATTCCCCATACTTCTGCGCCTCGGCATTGGGATAGGGGTCATAGCACAAGAATTTACAGCCAAAGCCGCTTAGATTCTGCATTACCTGCACACCGATTCTGCCGGTGCCCACAATGCCAACGGTCAAAGAGCTGATCTGTCTTCCCTGTAGACCGCTTAGAGAATAGTCATTGACCTGCATCCGCCAAAGGGCAGGCTTATAGTTGCGCAGCAGGATCAAAAGCAGCATAACCGTATAATCTGCAACACCCTCTGCGCCGTAATTCGTATTGCATACACGGATGCCTAATTCCTTCGCCGCCGCAAGATCAATATGATTCGTTCCCACCGTGCGGGTGGAAAGTGCCGTGATACCGGCAGCTTTCAGCTGGGTCAGCAGAGCGCGGTCCATACGGCTGTGTCCAAGGACGCTGACCCCCTGGCAACCGGCGCATAAGCAGAGGGTTTCTTCGCTGAGGGGGTGCTTGCTTCTGCCGATTTCCACACCCAGCTCCTTTTCCATCCGGTCGAAGGCCACTATTTCATCACCACGGACTTCATATGCAAATATTTTCATATTTTTCTCCTTTAACGGACGGATTTTGCGTACTCCGAGGGGGTGATGCCGAATTTCTCCTTAAACTGGCGTGAGAAATGGTGCACTGTGGAATACTGCAGCGCAGCAGCAATTTCCGTAAAGTTCAGCGCATTTTCCCGGATCATCTGCTTGCTTTCCTGCAGCTTGATGCGGCGAATATACTCACCGGGAGAGATCTGCAAATTCTTATGGAACAGCGCCGTTAAGTAGCTGGGGCTGACATCCACCATCTTCGCAACCGTCGGCACCGACAGTTTTTCCCGGATATGGGTGCTGATGTACTGCTGGGCACGGCGAATGATCTCATTTTCCGAATGCAGCGCATTGGATGCCTTCAACCGGTTGGTTGCGGATTGGGCGCTGCGGGAAAGAATCAGCAAAAGCTGAGTCAAAAGCGCAATGATCATATCCGTGGAGTATTCATCCATCCGCTCCTGCTCCCGCAGCAACTGCTGCAAAATAGTAATGGCAGACTGAGGAATGGTAAATTTGCGGTTGAGCAAGGTGTGCAGATCGCTGCCCACCAAATCGAAAGAGATGGTCACATACCGGGGCGCGGTATCCACATCCGCATACTGCATATGCCACTGGTTGGGTCCGTAGATCACCAACTCGCCCTGCTCCAGAATCATCTCCTGCCCATCGGCAACAGAGTGCATGGAGCCCTGATCCACATAGGTCAGCTCCAGCATGGGGTGGGCTTCACCGGGGAAGAAAAAGCCCCGTTCTTTTTCGTGGTAGAAAAACGTATAAAGATCCGTGACCCACAGCTTATGATCCAGCTGAAAATCATTGACCTGATGATAGCTACCCGTTTCTTCCGGCATCACCGCAGCAGAAAAAGATGCCTTGGCAAAATCCTGCCGGAAAGGAGACAAGCAGAAATAGATTCCGGGAGCAATGCGCACCGGCTTGTCCAGATAATAATGCTGGAAATTCTGCTGATCTTGAGAAACCGACAGCACCGTCATGCCGGTGGAGCTGCTATATAGCCACACCTCAGAAACCGCCCGGTAAACAAGGGCATTATGGCTGGTCAAGGTAAGCTCGGTGCGACCATCGGCATCTGCCGTGTCCGTCTGAGGCGCACGCTCCGGAGAAATAGTGCCAAAGCCTTTAAAGCTCAACTGGTTCAGATTTCGGATCATAGAAATCCACCTCCAAAGTAAAACGATGGGGCTACCTTCCGGTAGCCCCATCATTATAACATGAAATAGTTGAAAAATGCAAATATTTTTATAAAAACTTCATTTTACCGCTGATACTCGAATTCAAAATCATAAATATCCACGGTGTCGCCGTCCTGAATGCCCTCATCCTCCAGCCGTTTGAACAAGCCGCACTTGCGCAGCTGCAGGTCAAAATAGTTGCGGGATTCGTAGTCATCGAAATTGATATTCTCGATAAGCCGCTCCAGCCACTTGCCGGTGACCAGCCAGGTAGAGCCGTAATGCTCCACCTCAAAAGCGCTGGGATCGGTAGGCTCTTCGATAACTTCCACATACTCCGGCTCATAAATGGTCACAGGCGGCAGCGTCCGCAGCTTTTCGGCAACCACACGCATCAGATTCTTCGTGCCCTGGGTCGTACCGGCAGAAATCTCATACAGCTCGCAGCCGGCTTTTTCCACGTGGGCGCGCAGGCGCTCCAAATTATCGGAATCGGGATCCATAATGTCCAACTTGTTGGCTGCCACGATCATGGGACGGTCTCCAAGGTCGATGCTGTAATTGCCAAGCTCGGCACAGATGGCATCGAAATCTTCAACGGGATCTCTGCCCTCGCTGCCGGAAACATCGATCACATGCACCAGCAGACGGCAGCGGTCGATATGCCGCAGGAAATCATGACCCAAGCCTGCACCATCCGCCGCGCCCTCGATAATACCGGGGATATCCGCCATAACAAAGGAAACACCCTCGTCTACATAGATCACGCCCAGATTGGGAAACAGCGTGGTAAAGTGATAGTTCGCGATCTTGGGACGAGCATTGGAGGTAACGGAAAGCAGCGTAGACTTACCCACATTGGGGAAACCCACAAGACCCACATCCGCCAAAAGCTTCAGCTCCAAAATCACATCCCGCTCTTCGCCCTTTAAGCCTGCCTTGGCAAACCGGGGAACCTGACGGGTTGCGGTGGCATAGTGGGCATTGCCCCAGCCGCCCCGGCCGCCCTTGGCCAGAATAAAATCCTCACCGGTGGACATATCCACGATGATGGCACCGGTTTCCGCATCCCGGACAACAGTGCCTCTGGGAACCTCGATGATCAGATTCTCGCCGCGCTTACCTGCCATCTTCCGGCCCAGACCGTTGACACCAGCCTGTGCAGCATACTTGCGCTTATAGCGGAAGTCCAGCAGGGTG
>JAZQHM010000027.1:0-15608 GCA_045540575.1 Faecousia sp.
TGTTGCTGCCCAAACCCGCTCGGTATCGTTCCTTCCCTTAAAAACTTAGGCTTTTAGGAGTAGTTGCGAATCGGGCGAGCCCAATGGTGTAACGATTATTACCAATCTATCAGGCTCGAATTGTCAGCGGCGACTCGCCGCTAAACGATTATTTACCATACCAACTGGACAAGGCCATACTCTATGTGCTATACTAACCCCGCAAAGGATGTGAAACTATGCTCTTATCGCTATTTCTGACCTTTTTCCAAATCGGTCTTTTTACTTTCGGCGGCGGATATGCCATGATTGCCAACATTCGGGAAGTTGTGGTGGACAAAAAGCACTGGCTGAATGAAGATGAGCTTGTACAGGTCATCACCATTGCCGAATCCACCCCCGGTCCTATTGCCATCAACCTAGCCACCTATGTGGGCTACAAAAAGCAGGGCTTTTTGGGCAGCCTTTGTGCCACGCTGGGTGTTATTCTGCCATCGCTGATCATTATTTATGCCATTTCCCTCTTTTTGGAGCCCTTTATGGCAAACAAATATGTCCGCTATGCTTTTGTGGGCATCCAGTGCGCTGTCGCCTTTTTGATCCTTAAGGCAGGCATGAATATGCTGCAAAAAATGCAAAAGAAGATCCTCTCCCTTATTATGTTCGGCGGGGTATTTGCGTTGATGCTGATTTGCAAGCTTTTGAACTTTGGACTAAGCTCCATCGTGCTGATTTTGCTGGGCGGTATCATCGGTATTTTTGCTTATACGCTCCCTGACTTGCGTAAGGAGGCTGAAAAATGATCTATCTCATTTTGTTTTTTGCCTTCTTTAAAGTGGGACTTTTTTGCTTTGGCGGCGCATTTGGCATGCTTCCGCTGATTGAGGAGACCGTTACCCAGTACGGCTGGCTGACCGAACAGGAATTCTACAATTTTGTGGGCATTTGCGAATCGACCCCCGGTCCCATTGCTGTGAATGTGGCTACCTATGTAGGTTCCACCCAGGCAGGCTTTCCGGGCAGCATCGCCGCTACGCTGGGAGTGGTTTGCCCTTCCTTTTTGATCATTTTATTGGTAGCTTCTGTTCTGAAAAATCTCACCGGAAACAAATTTTTCAAAGGATTTTTGATGGGTGTCAAGCCGGTCATTATCGGTTTGATTCTTTCAACCGGTGCATTTTTGGCGCTGAAGGTTATGGGCTTCACCTCCACCTTCCATATAGAAGGAACCATCATTTTTGCTTTGCTGTGCGGCGTATATTTTCTTGTGCAGAAGTGTTTCAAAAAGAAGCTGCCGTCTATCGCTCTGATTGGCATTTCCGCTGCTTTGGGCATTGCTGTTTGCACTATTTTAGAGAATTTTGGCTAAATTTCGGCTTTTTCCTTGACAAACTGCGTCATAGTGCTATAATGACACAAACAACAAAATATGTGGATCGATAGAGGCGCGGTGCGCATCAGTAGCTTGCCATAAAAGGAACGGGATTCCGGCAGGCAAAAGGGCAAACCGCCGAAGTTATCACAGCTTCCCGGGCTGTGGTCGCTGGGTCGCCGGAAAATATCCTGCGGACTGTCACGAAAGTGGAGTGCTATCATTCTTTTGTGCATAATTTGCCGTGAATGTTGGATTTCTCCAAGGATTCACGGCATTTTTGTTGCAAAAAAGAAAGGAATGAATATCCATGAAGAAGAATTTCTCCCGTTTCCTGCTGGTAGTCATGGCTGTGATGCTGATTTGCAGCTTCGCCATTTCCGCCAGCGCCTCTACTATTGAGGCTCCCGATTTCACCGACTACGACACCGCCATCGGCTATCTTGACAGCTATGACGAAAATGTCGGCACCGACCCCAGCTTCGCTGAAAATGTTGCCCAGGCACTGGAAACCGTCCGCGCATCCATCAGCAGCTATGCTTCCATCTGGTCGCTGCTGCCCCCTATCATCGCCATTGCGCTGGCGCTGATCACCAAGGAAGTCTACATTTCCTTATTCGTCGGTATTCTCTCCGGCGCGCTGATCTACTCCGGCTTTAATCCCTGGGGTATGGTCACAGGCACCTTTGATGTGATGATCAGCAAGCTTAATGACGGCTGGAATGTGGGCATCCTCATTTTCCTTGCTGTGCTGGGCATGATGGTCAGCCTTATCAACAAAGCAGGCGGCTCTGCCGCTTACGGTCGCTGGGCAAGCAAGCACATCAAAGGTCGCGTTGGCGCCGCTGTTGCCACCGGCATTTTGGGCTGTCTGATTTTCGTCGACGATTATTTTAACTGCCTCACCGTGGGCTCTGTTATGCGCCCCGTAACGGACAAGCATGGTATCTCCCGCTCCAAGCTTTCCTACATCATCGACGCCACAGCCGCTCCCGTTTGTATTATCGCCCCCATTTCCTCCTGGGCTGCCGCTGTCTCCAGCGTTGCTCCGGAAGGACAGGGTCTAACCCTCTTCATTCAGTCTATCCCCTATAATCTGTACGCACTGCTCACCATCGCTATGGTGTTCCTGATGATTGTCATGAAGATCGATTACGGTCCCATGCGTCTGCACGAGCAGAACGCTATGAACGGCGACCTTTACACCACCGATGCCCGCCCCTATGCGGATGTGAAGGATGATGCCGGCAACCCCAAGGGCACTGTGCTGGATCTGGTGCTGCCCATTGTGATTCTGATCGTTTCCTGCGTGCTGTGCATGGTCTACACCGGGGGTTTCTTCGAAGGTACTGATTTCCTCACCGCTTTTGCCGACTGCGACGCTTCTTACGGTCTGGTGCTGGGCTCCTTCCTTGCTCTGGTTGCCACCATGCTGCTGTACCTGCCCCGGAAGGTCATTACCTTCAAGGAGTTCTCTGCATCCATCTCCGACGGCTTCAAGGCGATGGTTCCCGCCATTTTGATCCTGACCTTCGCATGGACTCTGTCCGGTGTTACCGGTCAGCTGGGCGCTACCGTATTCGTTGCTGAGTTCGTCCGCAACTCTGCCCAAGGTCTTGCAGGCTTCCTGCCCGCCATCGTATTCGCCATTGGCTGCGGTCTGGCATTCGCCACCGGCACCTCCTGGGGTACTTTCGGTGTGCTGCTGCCCATCGTCTGCAGCGTGTTCCCCAGCGGCGAGCTGATGACCATCGCTGTTGCTGCCTGCCTTGCAGGTGCTGTCTGCGGTGACCACTGCTCCCCCATTTCCGACACCACCATCATGGCATCCACCGGCGGTCAGTGCGACCACATCAACCATGTCAACACCCAGCTGCCCTACGCGCTGACGGTTGCCGGTATTTCCTTCGGCGGCTATATTCTGGCTGGCTTTGTCCAGAGCGCATGGGTCGTGCTGCCGGTATCTTTGGCAGTGCTGGTTGGCGTGCTGCTGATCATCAAGGCTGTTCAAACTAAGAAAGCTTAACAACAAAGGGAGCGGTGAAAACCGCTCCCTTATTTTTCTCTTTGCCTTTTGGCATAGTAATATGCCATTTTATAGTCCCCCAGCTGCTCATAGCAGCTTTCCAAACGAGCCAGGGCTTTGTCCTCCGCCTTGCTAAAATGCTCCGCTGCTTCCGCAAACTGCCCAAGTCCGTAGTACGCTTCTCCCCGCAGAAGATGCCAGTCTTCGCTCTTTTCCTCCGCTGCGTCCAAAAGCTTTCCGCTCTTTTCCCAATCCATACTCTGCTGCGCAGCCCGGGCGCGAAGCAAAAGCTCATCGTCTATGCTTGGCAGCTGCTGCAAAAGTTCAGTAATGTCCTTGGGCTGTGCCTTGGCAAGGAGCAAAATCTTTTTTCGCTGCAGCTGCGGGTAATACAGAGAATCCGTGTCCATATCCCGCAGCAATGCGGCTGCATAGGGCTTTTTCCCCTGCCCAATCGCCTGCTCAGCCAATTCTATGGCAGCTAGCGAGCGTAAAAGCGCCATTTCGTCGTCGAACACCGGGTCAGGGCCTTGATATTGTTTATAAAGCTCCGACACCTGCTCCCATTGCCCTTGGGCAAAAGCAGCTTTCGCCTGCTGCACAAGGGTCTGATTGGAGGATACGGTTTCCTCCTCCAAAAAGTAGCTTATCGGCTTACCCAGCCGCCCAGCCAGATAGCGCAGCGTGTCCATGGACGGACGGGCTGCGCCGTTTTCAATTTGGGAAAGCATATTCCGGGTAATTTCTTCTCCGCACAGCTGCCGCTGAGAAAGCCCCGCCTCCAGCCGTGCCTGCTTCAAAAGCGCGCCCAATGCCATGGTCTTCACCTCCGGGTAATTGTCATTTACCCCTATTGTAGCACAACAATTCCAAATTCCAAGCCCTTTTACAAAAAATTCATTTGCTATTTTCTGTTATTTGATTTACCATATAGAAAACACTTGTAAGGAGGCGCGCTATGGATATCCGTAACCGTCCCATGCTGAAAACCACAGCGCTGGATGCGCTCCGCGCTGCACCCAACGACCCCAAAAAACTGATTTTGCTGCACAGTGCCGCTGCGCTGGTGCTGTCCCTTCTTTTGACGGTAGTGGATTTTCTTTTGGAAAAAGCCATTGCCGGTACCGGCGGCATCGGCGGCTTGGGCACACGGTCTGTGCTTTCCACGCTGCAATCGTGTCTGATGCTGTCACAGCTGATCCTGCTTCCTTTCTGGCAGGTAGGCTACACCTATGTAACGCTGAAATTCGCCCGCAAAGAGGCTGCAGCCCCCACGGACCTTTGCAAGGGCTTCCAGCTGTTTCTGCCGGCACTGCGGCTGCTGATTTTCCAAGGACTGCTGTACTTAGGAATCGGTTTTATCGCCAGCTATTTCGGCACGATCCTGTTTATGCTGACGCCTTGGGCAGCCCCGCTGATGTCGGCAACCATGGAAATGATGTACGGCGGCGGCAATATAGAGAACTTGAACGCTGTCATGGATCAAATCATCATGGAATCAGCCGTACCCATGACGATCTGCGGCGGTATTGTTTTTCTGGCAATGGCTGCGCCTTTCTTCTACCGCTTCCGCATGGCGCAGTATATTTTGCTGGACGAACCGGAAAAGGGCGCGATCAACGCCATGCGCAGCAGCTGGCAGCTGACGCGGGGCAATGCCTTTCCCCTGCTGAAGCTGGATTTCAGCTTTTGGTGGTTCTATCTTTTGGATCTGTTGGTTTCCGCCATCTGCTATGCCGATGCGCTGCTGGCTGCCCTAAAAATCGAACTTCCGGTGGATGCTACTGTAGCATTTTTTGGCACATTCATCGTCTATCTTCTTTGCCAGCTGGGGCTTTACTGGTGGCGAAAAAACGAAGTGGATACGACTTATGCCGTCTTTTACGATGGTCTCAAGCAACCAAAACCGCCTGTTGCAGCAAAGCAACCCTGGTCCTATTGAAAAAACTGTCATCCCGCAACAGCATGGGATGACAGTTTTTTATGCGCGCAAAGACTTTCAAATTTCAGTTTGACGCTCTGACGAGCAAATTGACAGTTGACAATTGTCAATTGTCAATTTGAGGTATTTGCATACGCAAATGATTGAAATAAGTCCGCAAAGCGGACACCATAATTGTCCATTGTCCATTTTCAATTGTCCATTCGGCAGCGTAAGCTGCCCGATAAACCGCAATTTTTATGCCATCATGGTTTCAGTATTTCCCGCAGCCGCTGCTGCAGCAGCTCAAGATCCTCCGGACCATAGGCAAAATGCCCGGAATTTTTCAGCATGATCACCTCTATGCGGCGGTTGCGCTGTAGATCCTGGGCTGACTCCGCAGAAACCAGCTCGTCCTTTTCCGACTGGAATGCAACGCAAGGGATCCGCACCCGGGGCAAAATTCCCCGGACCCGCTTGATTTCCTCCAATAGCTCCACAAATCTGGGTGCCCAGCCGATATACCGGTGGGGCATTTCATCCAAGTCGATGCTGCAATCGTCCACCATCTCCTGTGCCGTTTTGAAGCCTTCGGTCTTTTTCAGCGCCACACGCAGCGTGCCTTCCACCATATTCGGAGCGATCCGCACCCGCAACGGCGCTGCCAGAAGAAACAGCGACGCTACCCGCTCCGGATGATCCACCGCCGCCTGCAAGGCAAACAGCGTGCCCATGGAATGGGCGACGATGACGATTTTTTCATGGCGCTGCAGCAGCTGTTTTACGGTATCCGACACCTGGGTCTTCCATTTTTTCATAGAAGTAGCGCTGAAATCCGCAACCTTTCCACCATGCCCGTCTAAGAGGATGTTGTAAACCGACCAATCTTCCGGCACCACCGGCAAAAGCTCCCGGAAGTGAGCCGGGCTGCCCGCAATGCCGTGGATCATCAGCACGGCATTCTTGCTCCCCGGGGCGATGCGAATATATTCCTTGTGATCCATGGCTTCACTCCCCTTTTCTTTTATTATAGCAAGATTGTGAAAATATGTAAATAAAAAGTGGAAAATGGGGTTGCTTTTTCCAAGCCATGGGGGTATGATTGCGATAAGCAGAGACCATTGTTGTATCGCGGAGGTAAAAACTATGCGAAAAAATGATGTAAACATGCTTTCCGGACCGATCACGAAGGGGCTGATGTCTATCTCCCTTCCTTTTATGATCATGAGCGTGATCCAGTCCCTTTTCAACATCGTCGACTTGACGGTGCTGAAAACCTTCAGCTCCGACGGCTTAGCTGTGGGCGCGGTGGGTGTGTGCGGCACGCTGATTACATTGATCACCAACCTGGTGACCGGTATTGCCACCGGCGCCAATGTAATCGTTGCAAAATGCATCGGTCAGCGGGATCCCCTTCATGCAAACCGGGCAGCCGGCACTGCCATTGTTTTTTCCGCCATCGCCGGTTTGGGTCTTACTGTGATCGGTGTCAGCTGCGCTGAGGTTTTCCTTGGCTGGGTAAACTGCCCCGAGGAGCTGTTTTCCCGGGCGACGCTGTACTTCCGGCTGTATTTTTTGGGTGTTCCCATTTTGATGGTTTATAATTTTGCCGCCAACTGCCTGCGCGCCAACGGTCATTCCCAACTGATCATGGGCTTTTCGCTGGCAAGCGGTTTGGTCAAAATCGGCAGTTCTTTCCTGTTTGTGGCTGCCTTCCGCATGGGCATCGTCGGTGTTGCCCTGGGCACCATCCTTTCCTGGTGTGTGTATGCCATTTTGGGGCTTTATTTCCTGGCAAAAGGAGACGGCAACGTGAAGCTATGCAAGGAGCATCTGAAGCTTTATCGCCCGGAGCTGCCCCAGATGCTGCGCATCGGCATCCCCACCGGTCTGCAGATGGGTCTTTATTCCATCGCCAATGTGATCATCTCTGCTGCTGTTAACAGCTTTGGCGCGCAAGCCACCACCGGTGTTTCCATCGCCAATACCTTTGACGGCATCCTTTACAACATCTCCCATGCCGCTTCCATTGCGGTCATGCCTTTCGTCAGCCAAAACCTGGGTGCTCACAATCCGAAACGAGCTTGGCAATCCGTTTGGAAGGGTATTTTGATTACAGCCGGTATTGCCGGTTCCCTGGGCGCACTGTCTGCCATCTTCTCCGGTCAGCTTTCTTCCATTATGTCGGATGACCCGGTGGTCATCGCCTATTCCCGTCAGAAGATGATCATCATTTCCAGCACCTATTTCATATGCGGTATCAACGATGTGTTCAATGCCGCCCTGCGGTCTATGGGCAAGGCAACCGTTCCCACTATCAACACCATGATCTTCATGTGCGCCCTGCGGTTTGTTTGGGTGTATCTGATTTTCCCGCTGGTACCGAATCTGACATTCCTGTATCTGGTGTGGCCCATTGGCTGGATCTGCTCCATCATCTGCGCTATGTGCGTTTACTTCCCCACGAAGAAAAAGCTGGACATCGAGCATGCGCCTGTAACATAACAAAGTCACCCCTGCACTTTTGGTGCAGGGGTGTTCCTTTTATACGCGGTCGAAAACTCTTACAAAGTCCACGATAAATGCATCGTCTACGAATTCGCCGTCTATCTCATAAGGTGCTTTCTCAAATTCGCCATCATGCTGCAAAAGCTTTACCTTTCCGCTTTTTACGCTTCGCCAGCCCTGAACTTCGGTGGTCAGCAGAATGAACTGGGGAACTTGGGAAACATGCTTGTTGCAGCGGGAGATTTCCTTGCCGTCGCAATAAAAAACATACTCGTCCGGCTTCCAGTCCATGCCGAAATAATGCCAGCCGTCCTCTGTTTCATCCAGTTCATAGCGCACTCTGCCGTCGCTTAAATACTGCTTTCCGTAGCCGCCCATGATATTGCCGGTGGTAGCCTTTCCGGGGAAGAAGCATTCCATAATATCCGATTCCACACCGCACCATTCCGGCTCAAACCGCCCGCCAATGGTGGGCGACTGGGTCCAAAAGGCCGCCCACATGGTTTCGGGGTCCTTTTGGAATTTGCAGCGGCACTCATAATAGCCGAACCGATGGGCAAATTTAGGCGGCTGCAATTCATCAAGGGGCCAAATACCATCCTGTCCCCAGGGATTTTCCCGATTCGGTGTCAGATGGTCAAAGGAGTTTGCGCCGGTCTGCAGCTGGGGCGAAACATACTTGCCGTCCTTTTCTGTGCGGTGCAATTCAATATGGCTGTTGCCGTCCAGCACGATGCCCTGGTCGGTGTAGCCCTCAAAGCGCTCGCCCCAGAAATTTAAGCGGAAATTCCACTTTGTGGTGTCCAGCTCCGTACCGTCAAATTCGTCCGCCCAGACAAGCTTCCAGTTGCCATCCTCCGGCAAAAAACTGGGCTCATGATTCGCAACTTCAAACTTTTTCATGTTCCATTTCCTTTCGCTTCAGTTCATTTAATTTCTGTGGATACAACTGGCAGGACATACCGCCGTCCACGATCAGCTCCGTACCCGTAATGTTTTTGGACATATCTGTGCCAAAAAAGTAGCAGGCATTGGCAATATCTTCAAAGTCCGAAATATCCCCAATGGGGGTAAATTCACCGCTGACGATGCGTTTGTTGCCCATCTGATGCCAGCGCTCGGTTTTGATGGTTCCGGGCAGCACCACATTGCAGCGGATGCCATACTTGCCCAGATCCACCGCCATGGCTTTTGCCATGGCATTGATGCCGCCTTTGGAGGCAGAATAGGCGATCCGGTTAGGAATGGCGCGGTAGGCGGTGTTGGAGCCGATGAAGACCACTGCACCCTTTCCTTTTTCCCGCATACGCACCGCTGCCTGCCGGACGATGGTGAAATTCCACACCAGGTTGGTTTCAAAAACTCTTGCAAAATCCGCTGCCGGCACAGTCCAAAAATCCTGACCTGCTGCAGGGTCTTTGGGATCAAATCCCATGTTGGCGGCATTGAGAATTACGGTTTCCACAAACCTGCCCGTTTCATCGATGTCGCGAAAAATATCTATGACCTGCTGCTCATTTCCAATGTCACATCCATAGCCCTTGGCAAAAATACCGTAAGTATCACAAAGCTTTTGGGCAGATACTTTCGCCGCCTCTTCCCGTCGGCTGGTGATGAACACATCCCACCCCTGTTTTGCGAAAAACTCCGCGATACCGTAGCCCGTGCCACTTTGGGCACCTGTTATCAATACTGCTCTGCTCATAGCCCCTCCTTAAAAGTAAAATTCTGTTTTAGCGGGGCGGATATCCGTCAGCGCGCCGGTATAATGCCGGAGGGTATGTACCTGATAGGGGTGCTTGAGACATGCTTCCTCGTTGATCTCAATACCAAGACCGGGCTTATCGGGAATGGTAATGTAGCCATCCTTATATGCAAGGCTTTCGTCTGTCACATCCTTGCGCCACTGCACGTCGCTGTACATAATCTCAAGAATATTGAAGTTGGCACAGCAGGCAGCCAGCTGCAGCGTTGCCGCATTGGCAACCGGACCGGAAGGATTGTGGGGCGCAAAAGGAATGTAGTAGCTTTCTGCCGCTGCTGCAATTTTCTTTAGTTCCATAATGCCGCCGGCATGGGAAATATCCGGCTGGATAAAGTCTGCCGCCCGCATTTCAAAAAGATCCTTGAAAGATCGCAGGGTGTACAGCCGCTCGCCTGCGGCAATGGCCACGGGAGATTTGTCCCGCACCGCTTTGAGCGCCTCTAAATTGTCCGGTGGTGTAGGTTCTTCAAAGAACATAGGCTTAAACTGCTCCAGTTCCTTGGCGATCTTGATACCCGTAGGCACATCAAAACGCCCGTGACCTTCGATCAGCAGGTCTACCTCTTCTCCCACCGCATCTCTGACTGCCGCAACGCATTCCAATGCTGTGTTCAGTTCTTTATTGGAGAGCGTCAGATATGCCTTGCCGAATGGATCCCACTTCATGGCAGTCACACCCCGCTGCACCGCGATTTTTGCTTTTTCGCCAAACTCCTGAGGTGTTTTTGCACCGGCAAACCAGCCATTTACATAGATACGAACCTTATCATGGATCTTTCCACCCAAAAGCTGATACACCGGCACATTCAGGCTTTTGCCCAAAATATCCCACAGCGCCATTTCTACCGCAGACAGCGCCGACATCAGCACAGCGCCCCCTCGCCAGTAGGCATCCCGGTAAATATCATGATAATGCTTTTCAATGTCCAGCGGATTTTTGCCCACAAGGTATTCCTTGATGTGCTCCACCGCGCCAATCAGTGCTTTTTCCTTATATTCCAGCGTCGCCTCACCCACACCGGTAATTCCTTCGTCGGTATAAATCTTCACAAAGACCCAGTTGGTACGGAAACAATCCACTGCAAAAGTTTTCACATCTGTCACTTTCATAGCTTGATCTCCTTATAGATTTCCGGAATGATTTTATTGTCGCAGACAAAGCCATCCGCTGTCTGTTCGTCAAACATTCCCACATGGATGGGTACGACCTTTTCTGCCCCGATTCTTGCGGCAAATGCCGCTGCATCCACCATATTCATGTTATTACCCACGCCGTTTACGGGCAAGAAAAGGGTGTAAATATCTTCCGGGATGTCCGCAAAAATCTCCTCGTTATACAAAGTATCACCGGTGATATAATACTTTCTTTCCCCGTCATCGATGATTACACCGATGGGTGTGGGGTCGCTATGCTCCGCTTTTACCGCGGTAAATTTTATACCACCCTCTGTCCATGTGGTGTGACGGTTGAAAAGCACATAGTTATGATCACCGCCAAATTTTCGCACCTCGCCCCACACAGATCCCGGTGCCAAAACCGTAATGCCGCTGCCGTCTGTCAAAAATTTGCTGGCTGTCTCTGGGTCATAATGGTCAAGATGATTGTGCGTGAAGATCATCACATCGGGCTTTACCTTAAAAAAGCTTTCGTCAACGGCCACTCTTCGGTAATTTGCCGGGTTCACTCTTTCCACACTGTTTGAAAGATAGGGGTCAATTAAGACAACAAAGCCGCTTTTTTCCAGCAGCAATCCTGCCTGCCCCAACCAAGTGATTTTCATAAGCATACCTCCCTTGACAGGAATCTAAGCTTATTATATTATAGTTTTTACTTAGTAAATATCATAATTTTACTTATTTTATTAGATTTCTTACTATATGAGGTGCGCACTTATGGATTTACCCGAAATCGCAGCAGCCGGCATATACGATTCTCAAATCGCCGTAAAAAACACCGCCGTCAGTAAAAACCGAAAAACCTCTATGTTTGAGATCGAGCTGCCTATTATTGATGGCGGTATTTCCTATATCGATTCCAACTCCTCACCCATCCGTCCCGGCATGCTCATTTGCGCCAAACCGGGTCAGATACGACATACAAAGTTTCCTTTCAAGTGTCTTTATGTGCACTTGATCGTTCACGAAGGGCCCTTGTATGATATTTTGGTAAGTACCCCAAACTTTTTCGAAACCAACAAATACGACACCTATAAAAAGCTGTTTTCCCGGATGATCCGTCACTACGATTCCCTGTCCAGCCAGGAAGAGATCATCCTGCAAAGCGTAATCTTGGAACTGATCTACACCATCAGCAAAGACACCACAAAGCGGGCACTGCACACTAGACCCACCAGCAATCCGCTGATCATTGAAAATACCTTGCAATATATCAAGGAGAACTTAACAGAGGACCTAAGTCTTGCAGCAATCGCCAAGCAGATGTCCTTGAGCCCCGTGTACTTCCATAATCTCTTCAAAGCCGCCGTAGGCAAAACTTTGCGGGATTACGTAGAGGAGCAACGAATCAAAAAAGCTATCAATCTGCTGCAGACCACCGACGATTCTCTAACCAAAATCGCCTTTGAGTGCGGTTTTTCCTCCCAAAGCTATTTCAGCTACATTTTTAGGCGCAGAATGAAGACACCCCCGCGCAAATATGCCCAAACGCTATATGATAAGTATCACATATAACGAAACCCCGTGTGTTTTGCAACACACGGGGTTTATTCTATAAAGAGGGCGGCTGATAGTAGCCGCCCACACATTATTCCATGGTGCCGTTTGCCAACTGTGCCACAAGGGCATACATTTCTTTTTCACTTTGGACATTGTGGGCTTTGTTCAAAATCTCCTGCTTCTGCGTTTCGCTTAAGTGGGCATAGCGGTTCATAGCCGCAGTATTTCCTGCCATAGCCAGTCCAAAGCCAACCGGAACATTATCAAAATCCATAATTTTTCTCCTTTTTAAGACGTTTGCGCCCGTTTTGGGGATACAAGAATTTTGTGTGTTTCTGCGGTTTTTATGCAGCTTTCCTTTTCGTTTACGAAAGCTTGTTATGGGACAAAGAAATCCCCGCGCATGTAAATGCGCGGGGATCATCTTATACGTTATAAAATGCTGCGTACCAAATAACCGTAAGAATCACTCCAACGGATAGGAAAATCAGCCCTGTCACAAGGATATAACTATTGTTATGCTTTTTTGCCTGACTCAGCTTACGTGCACGGTAATCGGCATATCGCTCGTGCTTTGCTCTGCCCATAGGGATAAAGGAAAGCACAACATTTCTCAAAACAAATCCGATACCGATGAGCGCACCCTCGCCGCTAATGTACAGCATACCTGCATAAAGCGTCATCAATATGCCCGCGACGAAGAACGCGTCCGATAAGATTTGGATATTTACCGCCGTGCTTTGTGTGAAAAAGCCCTTTGACCAAATCACAAGGAACGCGATCACTGCCTCAATGCCAACGCAAATCGCATAATTTCTTAATGTTACTTTGGTTTTCTGCTCCACTGCTTTTAACCATCCATCCTGTTACTTGAGTTGCTGTCTATACTTTTCCTCTTCCGCATCGTTGCATTGTACGAAATGTCCGGGGGTAATCTCGCGGAAAGAAGGAATATCCACGGAGTAATCGTGCTCTGCAATGGGGTTATAGTGAATTCTAGTACGCTGCTTCTCATAAATGGGGTCGGGCAGCGGAATTGCGGAAAGAAGGGACCGGGTATAAGGATGCAGAGGATTCTTGAAGAGTTCATCAGAATCCGCCAGCTCCACCATCTTACCGAAGTACATAACGCCGATTCTGTCGGAGAAGTACTTAACCACCGACAGGTCGTGGGCGATGAACATAATGGTAAGTCCCAGGCGCTCCCGCAGATCGTTAAGCAGGTTGATAACCTGCGCCTGAATGGAAACGTCAAGGGCGGAAATAGGCTCGTCCGCAATGATCATCTCAGGCTGCATGATAACCGCTCTTGCGATGCCGATACGCTGACGCTGACCACCGGAGAACTCGTGAGGATAACGGTCTGCATGCTCGCGCACAAGACCGACCATCTCAAGGATCTCATAGACCTTCTCGTTGATATAATCCTTATCGGTGATGCCGTTGATCACGAGACCCTCAGCGATAATGTCGCGAACAGTCATACGGGGGTCAAGAGAAGCGATGGGATCCTGGAAGATCATCTGGATCTGTGTAATGAGCTTGCTCTTCTTTGCCACGCGGCAACGATTCTGGTATTCCTTCTTGAGGGCTTTGAGTCTCTCGTCATCCCCTTCCGCCATGCGGAATTTCTGGGCATATTCTTCCTCCAGCGCCTTCAGAAGCGACTCGACATACTGCTTGTCGACTTCTTTGCTGTCGGACTTTGCGTCCTTAATAAGCGCACGGTTCTTGTCAACGATGGCGCCAAGCTCCTCATTGATCTTCTTGATCTGCTCCTGAATCTCCGCTTTTCTAACAGCGTCCACATTCTTTTCAGCGCGCAGAAGCTTGATCTTCTTAGCGGCATCGGCACGGGCAGCGGAAATGGCATCCTGGTAAGAACGCGTTCCGGCTCCGATTCTCTGCCCCTTGAAATACACGTTACCCGATGTGATATTGTACAGCTTGATGATGGAACGACCTGTGGTGGTCTTACCACAGCCGGACTCGCCAACAAGACCGAAGGATTCACCCTTCCTGATCTCAAAGCTGACATCATCAACAGCCTTAAGATCCTTACGTCCTAAACGAAAATACTGGCAAAGGTGCTCCACTTTCAACAATACTTCACTATTATTCGCCATGGTTGCCACCTCTTTCCTTCATTCGCCGGATACGCTCGGTAATGATCTTGGGGATTTCCACCTTGGGTGCGTTGGGATGGAGCAGCCAGGTTGCAGCAAAGTGTGTGGGAGAAACCTCATACATGGGAGGCTGCATCTCAAAGTCAATCTCCATTGCGTACTTATTTCTTTCCGCAAACGCATCGCCCACGGGGGGATAAATCATGTTGGGGGGTGTGCCGGGGATCGCATCCAACTTCTCGTTGGTATCCAGGTCCGGCATAGAAGAAAGCAGAGCCCAGGTATAGGGATGCTGAGGATCATAGAAGACCTCTTCCGCTGTGCCGTACTCTACGATCTTGCCTGCATACATAACGGCAATTCTGTCCGCCATGTTTGCAACAACACCCAAATCGTGAGTGATGAAGATGATCGAAAGATTGTGCTCGCGCTTGAGTCGGTTGATTAGCTCAAGGATCTGCGCCTGAATGGTAACGTCAAGTGCAGTTGTGGGCTCGTCACAAATGAGGATGTCGGGGTTCGCGGAAAGTGCGATAGCGATAACAATACGCTGACGCATACCGCCGGAGAACTCGAACGGATACTGTCTGTAACGCATTCTCGCCTCGGGAATACCGACCTCTTCCATAAGCTTGATAGCCTTTTCCTTTGCAATCCGCTTGGTAAGGGTATAAACAACCTGGGATGCCTTTTCCTTGAGGTAATCGATAATCTCAATACAGCGCTTTTCTGCATCAAAGCTCTCTGCCGCAGCAACATCTGCCTTGAACTTGTTCATCACGCGGCTGGCAACCGAGACGATGGTCTCGATCTGCACCTCAGGTTCGATAACAGACTTGGGAACGACCTTCCAGTCAACTCTCTTACCCTTTGCAAGCAGAGCTTCTCTCTGAGCGGTCTGACGGGCAAAGCGAGCCTCTTCCTTGGGGTTGCGGGCCTTGTAGAAGAAGTACTTCTCAATGCCGTTGGCCACGGTGCTGCCGAAGGTGTAGGCAGCGGGATCCTTGGTCATTTCCAGACGGTCGATGGTAGCCTCGACCTTGGCGGTCAGCTCCTTGGCATACTTCAGGGCAGACTTCTTGTCGAAATCGCCGGAGAAGTATTCCCGGGCCTTCTGCAGCTCGGGCAGCAGCTCCTGCTTCTTTGCCAAAGCGTCCTGGAAGGAGCGCTCCAGGCCCTTGGACTCCAGCGCGATGAACTCCTGCATGAAATGCTCATCCAGGTAGGCAAGGCAC
>JAZQHM010000028.1:0-2972 GCA_045540575.1 Faecousia sp.
AGACCTTGGCGGCGGATCAGATAGTCCATAATATAAGTAATGACTTCCGTGTCAGTTTGCAGATTACATTTATAGCCAAACATTTCGATAAATCTGCGGTTTGCATCATAAGAGGAAATCTCGCCGTTGTGGACGATGGAATAATCCAGCAATGTAAAAGGATGGGCACCACCCCACCAACCGGGGGTGTTGGTCGGATAACGGCCATGCGCTGTCCAGGAATAGCCTTCGTATTCATCCAGTCTATAAAACTCGCCCACATCCTCCGGAAAGCCTACGGCTTTAAAGGTACCCATATTCTTGCCACTGGAAAATACATAAGCACCGGGCATTTCTGTGTTGATCTTCATCACCGTTCTGGCAACGAATTCTTTTTCATCCAGCTGGTAAGCGGAGAGTTGACTGCGCAGAGGTGCTACAAAATAACGCCAGATGATCGGCTCGTCTGTGATAGCCGGGATCTTGCGGGTAGGTATGATCTCAGACTTCACGATCTCAAAGCGCTCCTTCAAAAAAGCCTCGCAGTTTTTCCGGGTAGCTCGCTCATCATAGAACATGTGCAGTGCATAAAAATCCTTGTATTCAGGATAAATGCCGTAGGCGGCAAATCCACCGCCCAAACCGTTAGACCGGTCATGCATCGGTTTCATTGCATCAATAATCTTCCGGCCGGTCATTCGGTTACCATCCTTTGATATGACAGCAGCGATGGCACACCCGGAGGGAATCCGCACTTGACCTTCTGGTTTCATTTTCCTCATCCTCTCAGCTTTGAAATTAGAATAAAAAATGAGCAAAGGCATTCACAGAGGCAAAAAATACCTCTGATGAACGCCTTTGCTCATCGTGTGTATTATATTCCTTCTGCGAACATTTGTCAACCTGCCCAAAATAAAAAATATTTTTTGTGCAAGGTGTTGACAAACGCCCTTGGTGGGTGTACAATGCGATCGTGCAAAGGCAATGGCGTCTTTGGGCTTTAGGCCCATAGACGCCATTGCCTTTTTGCGTTAACTATGGTTCACCCATATATGCACGGAGGAAGAAAAATGTCTTATGTAGATGAAGTAATTGAGCGGGTTGTCCGGGAGAATCCCGCAGAGCCGGAGTTTCACCAGGCGGTGAAGGAGGTGCTGGAGTCTCTTCGTCCGGTTGTGGAGGAAAATGAGGAGAAATATCGCCACGACGCGATCCTGGAACGGCTGGTCAACCCCGAACGGCAGATTAAATTCCGGGTACCGTGGGTGGACGATAAGGGTCAGGCTCATGTGAATACCGGCTACCGTGTCCAGTTTAACAGCGCCGTCGGTCCCTATAAAGGCGGTATCCGGCTGCACCCGTCTGTCAATCTGGGGATTATTAAGTTCCTGGGATTTGAACAGATTTTCAAGAACTCCTTGACCGGACTTCCCATTGGTGGAGGTAAGGGTGGCTCGGACTTCGACCCTAAAGGCAAGTCCGACCGGGAAATCATGGCATTCTGTCAAAGCTTTATGACCGAACTTTATAAATATATCGGTGCGAATGCTGATGTTCCTGCCGGGGATATCGGCACAGGCTCCCGTGAAATTGGATATATGTACGGCCAGTATAAGCGGATCCGGGGATTGTTCGAAGGCGTGCTGACGGGTAAAGGCCTTTCCTATGGTGGATCGCTGGCAAGGACGGAAGCCACAGGCTATGGTCTTTTGTATATCACCGAGGAGTTGCTAAAGTGCAACGGTCATAGCATGAAAGGCAAAACCGTAGTTGTATCCGGCTCCGGAAACGTGGCTATCTATGCGATCCAGAAGGCCTGCGAACTTGGCGCAACAGTCCTGACTGCCTCTGATTCCACCGGCTGGGTCTACGATCCCGACGGCATTGATGTAGCTGCCCTGAAGCAGATCAAGGAGATCGATCGGGCGCGGCTGACTGAGTACAAAAAGTACAGACCGAATTCGGAATATCACGAAGGCAGGGGTGTGTGGTGCATTAAGGCCGATATCGCCCTGCCCTGTGCTACCCAGAATGAACTGACCCTTGCGGACGCAAAGCTGCTGGTTACCAACGGTGTGCTGGCAGTAGCAGAGGGTGCGAATATGCCAACCACAATGGAAGCTACCGAGTATTTGCAGCAAAACGGTGTGCTGTTTTTGCCTGGAAAAGCAGCCAATGCCGGAGGTGTGGCTACGTCTGCTTTGGAAATGTCCCAGAACAGTGAACGTATAAGCTGGACCTTTGAAGAGGTTGATACAAAACTCCGTAACATTATGGTTGACATTTTCCATCATATCGATGCGGCGGCAAAAAAATATGGTTTTGATAAAAACTATGTGATTGGTGCAAATATTGCCGGATTTGAAAAGGTCGTGGATGCTATGCTGGTTCAGGGCATCGTATAACAAGATCTGTTATGTAAAAGAGGAGGACTGATTACAAAAGGCAAGAAAACCTATTTGTAAATCGGCCTCCTGAGAATGTTATAGCTTGTCAACTTGCCCAAAACAAAAAATATTTTTTGTGCAAGGTGTTGACAAATGCCCGTAGTGGGTGTAAAATGCAATCGTGCAAAGGCAATGGCGTCTTTGGGCTTTAGGCCCATAGACGCCATTGCCTTTTTTGTTATTTCGCACATTTTATTTGAAAAGGAGCGTTCACTATGGAAACTGTTTCTGATTACTTTGGCTGTCTGGTATTCGACGAGCGTGTTATGAAAGCAAAGCTGGGCTCGAATGTCTACCGGTCTTTGCATAAAACGATTCAGCGAGGCACAAAGCTGGATCCCAGTGTTGCTGACGCAGTCGCCGCGGCTATGAAGGATTGGGCAATCGCGAACGGTGCTACCCATTTTACCCACTGGTTCCAGCCCCTTACCGGCATTACCGCAGAAAAGCACGACAGCTTCATTACTCCGGCTCCGGATGGTGGCGTAATTATGGACTTTTCCGGCAAGGAGCTGATTAGGGGTGAGCCAGATGCAAGTGCGTTCC